>JBOFBK010000080.1:0-12251 GCA_051645525.1 Dermatophilaceae bacterium
GGGCACGTCACAGCGCGAGTACGGCTCGGGCGTAGGCGCACTCCAGGTCGTCATCCTCGACCTCGCGCTCGACGCCGTCGTCGCGCCAGTGCACCCGCCAGCCGGTGTCGGTGCGGATGACGGTGCGCAGCCGGTCGCCGAGCAGCTCGCGCAGCTGGTCCTCGCGAGGCAGCCAGAGGGCCTGGTCGAGGGTGACCGAGTCCAGGGCCCACTCGGTGGTGCCGTTGAAGCCGAGCAGGCTCTGCCCGCGGTAGGAGTGCACCTCGACGGTGAGGTCGGAGACCCAGAAGACGTCGTCGGTGAGCAGCTCGGCGTCGACGACGAACCGGTCGCCGGCCTTCGGCTCCCAGAGCACACCGGCGTCGAGCAGAGCCCGGGCCAGGTCGACGGTGATCACCGGCCCATTGTCACCCGGCGAAGTCACTGTCCGATGGGCCGGCCCCCGCCGACGGGTTCGTCATCCGACGGGCGGCGACCGCCCGAGTGGTCTGTCACCCGACGGTCATCACTGAACGGGCCTGCCACTGAACGGGCCTGTCACTCGACGGGCCTGTCACTCGACGGGCCTGTCACTCGACGGGCCTGTCACCCGACGGACCTCGCACCCGACGGGCCGGTTGCGAACACCGACGCGCGACGGTGACGCGGGCGTCATCCGAGACGGGGCGCGTGCGTCATCCCCAGGCGGCGGCGAGGGTGAGGCAGAACGGGTGACCGCTCGGGTCGAGCAGCACCCGCCAGGTCTCGCCGGGCTGCTCCTCGGGCAGGGTCGCGCCCAGCGCCACGCACGCGGCGGCGCCCTCGTCGAGATCGTCGACGGCGAGGTCGAGGTGGAACTGCTTGGTGCCGTGGTCGTTCGGCCAGGCGGGCGGCTGGTGATCGGGCAGGGTGCCGAACCCCATCGCCATCCCGCCGGGCCCGGTGAGCATCGCGTACGCGTCCTCCTCGTGGGCGACGTCCCAGCCGAGCAGCCGCGACCAGAACGCGGCGTCACGGCGGGCGTCGGAGCTGTCGAGGGTGAGCATCTTCAGGGTGGTGGCCATCTGGGGTCCTCTCGTCGGTGGGCCGGATGACGCGACCCTTCTACGCTGGCCCCGTGCCGGCTAGGACAAACGCGACAGCGGGAGCCACCGCGGGCGCGGCCGTTTCGGCGCGACGTCACGCGCTCGTCGTCCGTGGCGCAGTAGCCCGGTCGGTGCTCGTGTGAGAGAGCACAACGAGGTCGTAGAAGTGCACGTCAGGGGTGCCGTAGTCCAGTGCCTCCGTCGTCCTGCCGAAGCGGAGGATGAACCAGAGGACGACTCGCACCAGGCTGTACCTGAACTGGAGGACATTGAGGTTCGACTCGCCGTCGGCCGAGACATGGAGGTTCGTCGAGTGGTGGAACGGCATCCGGCGCGCGACGCCGTCGGTGCGAATCATCACCCGGGTCAGGTCTGCCTGGGCGGTGGGGCGCAGCGTGCGCACCTCGTTGACGGCGAACACACCCCGGTAGCCGGCTTCCAGGTGCGACACCGCGCCGTCGCGGGAGTCGTTCACGTAGGCGACCGCGTAGCGACGGAAGGCGCCGACCGCTCCCAGCGAGGCTGCCGACTCCTCGATGTCCCGTCGGGAGCTCGAGGCGAGGAACGTCGCGGCGTCGTCCGCGGAGTGCCATTGCAGGTAGGCGGCGACCCGTCGTCGATCGCGACCGGTAAGCACCGCGCTCGCTGCCGGGGCTCGTGCGGGGTCCAGCGCGGCGATCTGGTCGGTGACGAAGGCCTGGAGGGTTCGATGCTGGTCGGGGTGGACGTGCCAGACCGCCACGGTGGTGCTCGGGTCGGAGGTCGGGTGGATCACGAGACACTTATTGGACATCTGTCTATTATGTGTCCGCACAGCGGTGTCCGCAAGATGCGCCGACGGGAGGCAGCCGATGTCCCGTGAGGATCCGCGTATCCAGCGCACCAGGCGGAAGGCCCTCGCCGCAGCGCTCGACCTCCTTCGCACCGAGGGGCCGGCCGCAGTGACCCACCAACGAGTGGCCGAGGCAGCGCAGGTGGCCCGAGCCACGATGTACCTGCACTGGCCGGATCGCGGCTCGTTGCTCTTCGGAGCCGTGACCCAGCTCCCGGTCGGCGAGGCACCCCGATCCGGAGACCTGCGCGAGGATCTGGTCGTGGCACTCGGGGTGATGAGACGGCTGCTCGAGCAGCCTCCGGTCGTGGCCGCCCTTCTCGAGCTGCTCGCCCGGGCGGAGGTCCAGCCTGAGGCGTCCGAGGCGCGCCGCGTCCTCGGCGAGAACGCGGACACCCATCTCCGGTCGCTGCTGCGCAGCGGCGTGGAGTCCGGCGAGCTCGCCGCCACCGATGTGGACGCCGGCATCGACATCCTCCTCGGGCCGCTCCTCTTCCGTCGACTCGTCCGCGGCGTCGGCATCGACGACGACTTCACCCGCAGGGTCGTCGACGACTTCTTCGTGCAGCACGGCCCTCACCCCCGATGACGCGCACCCGCAGCGTGCAGAGGGCGGCGTCGGGCGCCGGACCGGGCCAGCGGTCGGCCCCCACCGCGTCGTTCGCCGGCATCCTGCGGCCCGAGGAGTTCGGCCGGCACGTGTCGCTGCGGCGCGAACCGGCGGGGGCGTCGGTGGCGGCCTGGGTCGAGAACCACTGGTCGCTGCGCTGGGACCTGCCCGACGGCCGGTGGTTCGCCAGCGCGACCCTGCCGCATCCCACCTGCGCGCTCACCCTGGAGGTGCTGACCCACCCGCGGGTCGACGTGCCGCCGGGGGAGCGGCTCGTCGTCACCGGCGTGGTCACCCGCCGCTTCGACGTCGACGTGCGCGGCCGGGGCCGGGTCGCCGGGGTGCGGTTCCGCCCGGGTGGGCTCGCCGCGCTCGCCGGCCGGGCGGCATCCGCATGGACCGACCGCACGGTCGCCGCGCGCGACGTGCTCCCGGATGACGTGTGCGCCCGGCTCGACGACCCGGCGCTGGTCGAGGACGTCGGCGCCTGGGCGAGCACGGCCGAGGAGGTGCTGGGCGGCATCCGGCCCGATGTCGACCCGCGGTACGAGCTGCTGCTCGAGGTGATCGCGCAGATGCTCGCCGACCGGGCGCTGCTCACCGTGGCCGAGGTCGCCCGTCGCAGTGGCACGACGCAGCGCACGCTGCAGCGGCTGTTCACGCACTACGTCGGGGTGGGGCCGAAGTGGGTGCTCGCTCGGTACCGCATGCACGACGCGGTCGCCGATCTCGACGCCGGGTTCGACGGCACGCTCACCGAGCTCGCCCACCGTTACGGCTGGTACGACCAGGCGCACTTCATCCGCGAGTTCACCGCCCTGGTCGGCGTGACCCCAGGCGAGTACCGAAGCCGCTCGGCGCGCGGCTGAGGCGCCAGCTGTCCAGACCGGGGGTCAGCCGATGTCGTTCAGGAGCGGAGCCAGCTGGTTGTCGACGATGTCCCGGATCAGGTCCGGGTCGACCCGGAAGTACTCGTGGACGACGACGTTGCGCAGGCCGGCGATCGAGGTCCAGGGCGTGCCCGGGTGGGCCTTCTTGACGTCGTCGGGAAGGGCCTTGACCGCCTCGCCGACGACGGCAAGGTTGCGGAGCACCGCGTCGTAGGCCATCGGGCCGAACTCGGTGGAGTCGAGATGGTCGCGGTAGGCGATGCAGCGCGAGATCGCCGACCGGATGTCGTCCAGGCGCTGCGTATCCGAGCGGCTCACACGATCACGGCGTCCTCGAGAGCGGTGGCCGAGACGTTGTCGCGGAGAAGCGTCGCGGCCACGACATCGACGCGAATCCCCAGAAGTTCGCTGAGCTCCTCGGCGAGGCCGGCAACGCGCATCAGCTCGTTGCCACGGCCAGGACTCAGGTCGACGAGAAGGTCGAGGTCGCTGTCGTCCCGAGCGTCGCCGCGAGCGACGGACCCGAACAACCGCGGGTTCGTGGCGCCGAACCGGTCGAGCACCGCGCCCACACCGCTCTGGTGCCGATCGAGGACCGCCCGGAGCCGCAGCGTCTCCGATGTCGGCTCGCTCCTCATGCCGTAAGGGTAGCGACGGACGTGCTTGTCGACGTCACTCGACGGGGTTCCGCGCATCGCGGTTGCCGCGGCTCGGCCTGCCGCCCAGAATGATCTCGTGAACGAGAATGGTTTTCATCTGCCGGACCGTCCCAGGATCCTCGTGGGTGCGACGGGCTCCATCGCCGTCTCCTCACTGCCGCGCTACCTCGACGCGATGCGCGCCGCGTTCGGCGGCACCTACACGGTGCTGATGACGCACACCGCCACCACGTTCCTGCCGCCGCACGTGGCCCAGCTCTCGGCCGAGCACGTCGTCGCGGGCGAGCAGCCGGCCGACTGGCCGACCGACCGCCCGTCACGCCTCGCCGCCGACCACGACGCCATCGTCGTGCTCCCCGCGACCGCGCACACCCTCTCGGCGGTAGCCACCGGTGCCGCGCCCAACCGGCTCACCACCGTCGTGCTGTCGGCGGCGTTCCGCTCGGTGTTCGTGCCGCACATGGGAGCGCACATGTGGACCAGCCCGGCGGTGACCCGTAACGTGGCCCAGCTGCGCGCCGACGGCCACCGCGTGGTCGAGCCGGTGTGGCACGACAGCCGCGACGTCGCGACCGGCGAGCTGGTCTCGCACCCGGCCGTGCCCGAGCCGGACGCCGTGACGGCCGCGTTGCGGGAGATCTACGGCCGGGACGGCTGAGCCCCGCCACGGCCGGGACGGCTGAGCGCAGCCACGGCCGGGACGGCTGAGAGCGGCCACGGCTGAGAGCGGCCGGGGCCCGGACGGCGGCCGGTCCGCGGATGCCGCTACGGCGCGGGGCGAGCGACGACGACGGTCAACGCCGGCGTGCCGAGGTCGTGGAAGGTCACCTCCCCGTAGCCCGCCTCGGTGAGCCAGGTTCGGTAGTCCTCGGAGCCGTGGGCGTCTCCGCCCGTCGTCGACACCAGCATCTGCACGCCGAAGACGGCACCGACGGGTGAGCGGTCGCGCAGGTAGCTGACCACGACCAGCGCGCCGCCGGCGGCGACCGCCGGCCGGGCTCCGCGCACCAGCCGGACGACGGCATCCGCGTCGAACATGTTCGTGACCGTCGAGCAGAGCACGAGGTCGAACGGTCCGGCCGCGACGCCGTCGAACGCGTCCTGCGCGTGCAGCCCGACCCCGGCCTCGACGAGACGGCCGTCGGCGCGGGCGAGCTCGACCACCTCCGGCAGGTCCTGCAACGTCACGGCCAGCCCGCGACGCGCCAGCTCGAGCGAGTGCTCACCGTGCCCGCCGCCGAGGTCGAGTGCGGTGCGCGCCGACGGCATGGCGGCGAGACACGCATCCACGACCGGCCTGATCGACCGCGCACTCGCCGCTGCCAGCAGCCTGAGCCCCTCGCCGGTCGACGGGCGGCACAGGGTGCCGGGGACCGGCGCCGAGCGGTCCCGCAGGCGCTCACCGGTCAGCGCGCTCCACCGGTGGATCCACACGCCGTGCTGCGCCAGCGCGGCCGACTCGGCCGGAGTGAGCACGCGCGGGCCCGCGGCGACGACCCCGTCGCCGTCCACGGTCACCAGCCCCCAGACCGCGATCAGGTGCACGACGGCCCGCACCGCGCCCGGGTCGAGACCGCGCCGACGGGCGACATCCTCGACGGTCCCGGGCAGCGCACCGAGGATGTCGCTCTCGCTCGCTGCGCACCACGCGACCGCGAGCCGCCAGTCGACGAGCGACCCGGGCGGGGCCAGCGCACCGAGGTGCGTCGTGTCGAGCGGTGCCGGCGCACCCGCGTCGCCGGTCACCGCCGGCTCCCGCGGACGAACGTCACCTTGTTGTTGACGCTGGGCACGAGACCGCCGACCCCACCGGGCGTGTCGGCCCAGGCGTCGAACTCGCCGGTCCGCACGATCGTGGTCAGCGGGGGATAGACCAGGGGGAGGATGGGGAGGTCGGCCGCGACCAGGCGTTGCATCTCCGCCGCGGTGGCTGCGCGCGCGGTCTCGTCGCGCTGACCGCGCTGCCGGGTGTGCAACCGGTCGAACTCGGCGTTGCGGTAGCCCTGCGCGGCCTGCAGCGAGCGGGACGTCGACGCATAGACCTTGCCCATCCCGTCGGGCTGCTCGTCGGTCGCCGTCCCACCGAAGGTGTTCACCGAGAGCTGGGTGTCGCCGGCCATCCGCCGCTCGCCGAACGTCGCGAGATCGACCGTCGCCGGCCGCACCTCGACGCCGACCGCGCGGAGGTCGGCCACGACGAGGTCGACGACGGCGTCCTGCTGCGCGTTGCTCAGCAGCACCTCGAACGACAGCGGTGTGCCGCCGGTACCGGTTCGGATGCCGCCGCCTCGCCTCCGGTAGCCGGCGTCATCCAACAACCGTTCCGCACGCGAGCGGTCGAACGCGTACTGCTCGACCTCGACGTGCATCGGGTGTCCCTCGGGGATCAGGCCCGGGCTGCCGGGTGTGCCGGCCCCGCCGAACGCCTTCTCCACGAGCGCCTCCCGGTCGATCGCGTGCGCGCACGCCCGCCGGAACACCGGGTCGGCGAGCGGGCCACCGGCGGCGATGTTCCAGTACAGCGCGGTGACCGTCTGCCCCGGTGGTGCCTCGACGATCTCGAACTCCTCGTTCCGGAAGGGCCTGACCGCCTCCGGGCGCAACCCGGTGCCCGGCCCGACCCCGCCGGCCTGGTCGACCTCGCCCGCGGCGAGCGCGGCGAGCGGGTCGCCCACCGGGAGGTGCTCGATCGTCCGCACGACCGGCCGGCCGAGGAAGAAGTCGTCGCGCGCCTCGTAGCGGTAGGCGAAGGTCTTCGTGTCCATCGCGGTGATCCGGAACGGGCCGGTGCCGACGAGAGCGGCCACGTCGGTCACCGTCGAGGGGTCCGCGATGGTCGACCACACGTGCTCGGGGAGGATGAAGACGCCGCCGGCCGCGGTGAACCGCTCGAACGTCCAGTCCGGCCGCGCCAGGGCGAAGCGAACCGTGCGGTCGTCCACGGCGTCGACGGCGGTGACCAGCCCCGGCAGTGGCACGGAGATCACCCGCGGCGAAATTTTCGTCCGATGCCGCTCCAGGTACTCGAAGGTGAACACCACGTCGGCCGCGGTGCACGGCCGGCCGTCGGACCAGGTGACGCCCTCGCGCAGGGTGAAGGTGTGGGTGAGGCCGTCCTCGGCGCGCTCGTGGCGCTCGGCCAGCCAGGGGACCCAGTCGCCGGAGGGGTCCTTCCACAGCAGCGTGTCGTAGACGTAGCTGGCCTGGGTGAAGCCGACCCCGCCGCGGTAGGTGAACGGCGTGGGCACGCCGGCGTCCTGCCCCGGCAGGCGGAGCGCGACGTCACGACGCGCCGCGGGGGCGTCGTCGCTCGAGCACCCGCCCAGCACCGGGGCGGCGCCGGCGGCGAGCAGCAGACCGAGGGTGGACCGTCGGGTCAGGGGAGAGGGGCGGGACATAATGCTCCTTCACACGGTGATGGTCAGATGCGGGCGTCGGATGACGGTGACGAGGCTCGGGTGCCGGACGGCGGCGACGGGTCGGCCGTCGCTGGTGCGGACGACCTGCCGGCGGCGTCGGCGAGGGGGAGGGCAGGCGCCGCCGCGAGCAGCGCCCGGGCCGTCTCGCTGCGCGGCTCGCGGCACACCCGCTCGGTCGGGCCGGCGTCGACGACCCGGCCGTCGTCCAGGACGACGAGGTGGTCGGCGACCTTGCGCAGCAGGGCGAGGTCGTGCGAGACCAGTACGAGGGCGAGCCCCAGCTCGGCCTGGCGCTCCCGGAGCAGGACGGTGAGCCGGGCCTGCTCGGAGGGGTCGAGCATGCTCGTGGGCTCGTCGGCGACGACGACCAGCGGGTCGGCGAGCAGCGCCCGCGCGACGCAGATCCGTTGCAGCTGACCGCCGGAGAGCGCATCGGGCCGGGACCGCAGCACGCGCTCAGTCGGGGCGACGCCGACATCCCGTAGTGCCGCCGCGATCCGCGCGGTCGGTGGTGCCGGTGGCGGGTCGGCCAGGTCGAGGGCCTCGCGCAGCGACTCGGCCACGGTGCGCAGCGGCGACAGCGATTCCCACGGGTCCTGCGCCACGAGCTGCACTCGCCGACCCTGTGCCCGGTCGGCACGGGACCACCTCGTGCCGAGCACGCGACCGTCGCAGCGGACCTCGCCCCGGTCGGGGGCGAGGTGTCCGGCGAGGGCGCGGGCGAGGGTGGTCTTTCCGCTGCCGGACGGCCCGGTCACGCCGACCACCTCCCCGGCGCGGACCCGCAGGGTCACCTCGTGGAGGACGGTGCGGTGGTCGCGTCCCCGGCCCGCGGTCACGGTCAGGCGGGTGGCGTCGAGCCGGATGGTCCGCCCGCCGAGGTGGCACGCCAGGGAGCGGTCACCGACCTGGGCGAGCGAGACCGGCTCCTCGCGGCATCGACTCACGGCCTGCGGGCACCGGGGGTGGAACGCGCATCCGGACGGACGGTCGACCGGGTCGGGAGGTGTCCCGCGCAGCGGACGCAGGTCGCGCGTCGTGGTGAGCACCGGGTAGCTGCCGACGAGCGCGGCCGTGTACGGGTGGGCGGGGTCACCGAGCACGGCCTGGCTCGCGCCCGTCTCGACCACCCGGCCGGCGTAGAGGACAGCGACCCGGTGAGCCAGCCGCGCCGCCTCGGCCAGCGCGTGGGTGACCAGCAGCACGGCCAGGCCGCGGTGCTCCGCGAGGCGCTCGACGGTCGCGACCAGCCGGGCCGCACCGACCGGGTCGAGGCCTGCGGTCGGCTCGTCGAGGACCAGCACCTCCGGGTCGAGGGCAAGCGCGGCGGCGAGGGCGGCGCGGCGGCGCTCGCCGCCGGACGTCCGGTGCGGATGCCGCCGCAGCAGCTCCGGAGGCAGGCCCACCTCGGCGGCGAGCTCGGTGGCGGCTGCGGCCGCCGCGCGCGGGCTCGCTCCACGCCGCAGGAGCAACGGAGCGGCCACCTGCTCACCGAGGGTCAGCAGCGGGTCGAACGGGGCGCCCTGCAGGGCGACCGCGACTCGTTCGGCGCGCGCCTCGTGCGCGGCCCGTGGGTCGCCCACGAGCTCCACGTCGTCGGCGAGCCGGATGCTGCCGGTCACCCGGCCGT
Source organism: Dermatophilaceae bacterium (assembly GCA_051645525.1). Lineage (GTDB taxonomy): Bacteria > Actinomycetota > Actinomycetes > Actinomycetales > Dermatophilaceae > JBOFLG01. The sequence goes on from JBOFBK010000080.1 coordinate 9,105, forward strand.
CGTCGATCAACCCGCCGAGGGCGAGGGCGAGGGTGGACTTGCCGGCGCCGCTCTCGCCGACCACCGCGAGGACCTCGCCGCGGGAGAGGTCGAGGTCGACACCGTCCAGCACCGGCAGGTCACCGAGCCGGACGTGGAGGTTACGCACCCGGAGCGCGGTCACGACGACCACCCCAGGCGCGAGGACGGGGTGCCGAGCCGTGCGCCCACGGCGACGAGCGAGCCGATCGTCAGCGTGACGGCGAGCCCGGTCGGCACGGCCCACCACAGCCACGCCGTGGTCAGCAGCACGCCCGGCTCGGTGAGGGTGCGATGCAGGTCGCCACCCCAGCTCACCGTGTCGCCGGCGGCGAGACCGAGGAACGCCAGCCCGGCCTCGGCGAGCACGGCTCCGGCGGCGACCGTCGCCACTTCCGCACCGACCAGCGGCACCAGCGCGGGCACACCGTGGACGCGCAGCAGGTGCCTGCGGCCGGCACCGAGACCACGCGCGGCGGCCACGTGGCCGGCGGTGCGCAGCGCGAGTGCCTGGCCTCGCACCACTCGAGCCACCGGAGCCCAGGTGAGCGCAGCGAGCGTGAGCGTGACGGTGACCGGCCCCGGCCCGGCGAGCGCCGCCACCACGACCAGCAGCGGGAGCCGCGGCACCGCCACGACGGTGTCGACGACACGGCACACCGTGGTGTCGAGGCGTCCGCCGAGGAGCCCCGCGGCGGCCCCGGCCACGGTCCCGACCGACACCGAGGCCACGGCGACGACCGCGGCGACGGTGAGCGAGACCCGGCCGCCCCACATGACCCGGGAGAGCACGTCCTGCCCGATCGACGTCGTGCCGAGCGGGTGCTCGGCCGACGGGCCGGCCAGTGCCGGGCCGATCGGTGCGGCGGGGTCGGCAGGCGCGAGCCACGGCGCACCGACCGCACACACCGACAGCACCACCAGCGGCAGGGCCGGCAGCCACGGACGCAGCCGCACGCTCACGGCGCCCCGACCCTGGGGTCCAGCCGGCGCAGCGCGAGGTCCGCGGCCAGGTTCGCGACCAGGACGGTCAGCGTCAGGGTGAGGAAGGCGCCCTGCATCACCGGGTAGTCGCGGTAGGAGACGGCATCGACCAGCAGCTCACCCAGCCCCGGGTACGCGAACACCGTCTCCACCACCACCGCGCCGGTCATCACGGCACCCGCCTGGATGCCGGCCAGCGCCACCCCGGGCGGGGCGGCCCCTCGTGCGGCGTGCCGGCGCAGGACCTGGCCTTCGCTCGCCCCGCGGGCGCGGGCGCCGAGCAGGTGCCTGGCCCGACGCTGGGTCAGCATCGAGGCACGCAGGACGAGGAACTGCCCGGCGGCGACGGTAGCCGCCAGCACCGTGGCCGGCAGCGCCAGGTGATGGAGCAAGTCGCCCACGACCGCGAGGGGTCCGGCATCCGGCTCGCGGAACGGCGACGCGTGGCCCGAGACCGGGAACCACGACAGGTGCACCGCGAACGCGTACAACGCCAGGGCCGCGAGGAAGAACGTCGGCGTCGCGCGCACCAGCGTCACGACGGCGAGCCCCGAACGGTCGATCGGCCCGCCCCGCCACCATCCGGCGACGGCGCCGCCGGACGCCCCGAGCGTCACGCCGAGCACCATCGCCGAGCCGACGAGCAGCACGGTGCGGGGCAGCCGCTCGCCGAGCAGACCCGCGACCGGCTCGTCGTATCGGATCGACACGCCGAGGTCGCCACCGAACAGCCTGCCGAGATCGCCCACGACCTGCTGCGCGAGCGGCCGGTCGCCACCGTAGGACGCCCGGAGCGCGGCGCGCTCGGCGTCGTCGTACACGTACTCCCGCGCCCCCTCGGTCCACAGCGCCGACAGCGGATCGCCCGGCATGACCCGGGGGAGCACGACGCAGAGCACGGTCAGCGTCACGGCCGAGGCGGCGAAGGAGAGCACGGGGCCGAGCCACCGCGGCGCGCGAGGGCGAGCCGGAGCGTCATCCACCGGCGGTGAACCCGATCACCGCGCTGGGCAGCATGAACGGTCCGCGGGCGACCGCCGTGGCGCCGGTCGCGCGCAGCCCGGTGGCCTCGCCCAGCGCCTCGTACTCCGCGACGGTGCGCTCGCGGCCGCCGAGCAGCACGAGCATCTTCAGGTCCAGGTGGGTGACCCACCTGGAGTCGGTGGTCTCGTCGACGACGTTCTCCACGACGAGGACCCGCGCGCCGGGGGCGGCGGCCTCGGCGACGCGGCGCAGGATGGTGGCCGCGTCGGCATCGCTCCAGTTGTGCAGCACGGACGCCAGGACGTAGCCGTCGGCTCCGGCTGGCCGCACCTCGTCGAGGAACGAGCCGGCCTCGACGGCGGCACGGTCGCCGAGCGGGGCGAGATGCGCGCGCGCCGCGTCGGCCGTGCCGGAGAGCTCGAAGAGCGTGCCGCGCAAGTGCTCGTGGGTGCGCAGGAGGTGCCCGAGCAGCTCGCCGTGGCCGCCGCCGACATCCACCACGTGCCGCGTGGTCGACCAGTCCTGCTGCTCGACGATCGGGGCGTAGTCCACCGAGTCCTCGCGCATCAGCTCGTCGAACGAGCGCTGCAGGGCGGGCTGCGCGTGGAGGTCGTCGTAGAACGACCGGCCGTGGATGGCGCGGTACGCGGGCTCGCCGGTGCGGACGCTGGTCAGCAGCGCCGCGTACACCTCGTCCATACGGCCGGCCGCGCCGTCGGTGCTCAGCCACTCCCGCATCCGGCTCGGGTGGCCGTCGCGCAGGCACTCCCCGGCCTCGGTGAGCGAGAACCGACCCGGTTCCGGCTCGGCGACCACGCCTCGCGCAGCGAGGTGGCGCAGCACCCGGGCCAGGGCGGCAGCGTCGGTGCCGGTCCGTTCGGCGAGGTCGTCCACCCGGTCGCAGCCGTCGGCCACGAGATCGGCGACGCCGAGGGTACACACGACCCGCAGCGCCCACGGCGCGGTCAGGTCGCTCATCTCCCACAGCCGCCAGGCGGCGTCGGCCCCGGTCATCGCCCGTGCTCCGCGACGGCGCGGGCGACCTCGTCGGCGACCAGCTCGTTGTGCAGCGCGAACGCGACGGCGGAGCCCTGTCCGGCGGCGGTGACCACCTGGGCGCGCGGGTCGGTCGCGTTGCCGGCGACGTAGACCCACGGCACC
>JBOFBK010000081.1:0-1680 GCA_051645525.1 Dermatophilaceae bacterium
CCTGCTCGCCGAGGGCACGTCGACCCAGGTCGCCATGGTCACCGCCGGTGCGTTCAGTGTGCTGGGCGCCGTGTTCTACCTCCCGGCCCGCCGAGCGGAACGGGCGCGCGCCGCGATCCCGGCTCCGATGGCCGAGTGAGTCCGGCCGGACCGGATCCGACCGGATGACGACCGGCCGCCGAGCGCCCGAGGGAGTCGGCGGCCGGTCGTCATCCGCACCTACTGCGAGGTGACCGTGGTCTGGTGTGTCTCGACGTCGTAGACGATCGTCGTGGTCGCCCCGTCGGCCGGCACGGTGACCGGGATGGGTGCGCCACCGGCCGCGCCGCCCTCGCCGAACACCGTGTCGCTGGTGAGGTCGTGGGCGATGACGAACTCGTAGCTGCCGGCAGGGATCCGGGTGGTCTGGAAGGCGAAGACGCCGTCGCCGTCCTTGTCCTGCAGCCACGGCCGCATGCAGTCGGGCGTGGAGTCGGCCGGACAGCCCAGCTCGCTCTGGAACGAGCCCGACGCGGTGACGAGCGGCGCCGGGTCGTCGTCGGAGGTCACCCAGTGCGTCGTCGGGTCGTAGAAGAACGTGACCGTGCCGTCGGTCTCGTAGTCGATGTTGGCACCCTCGCGGATGCCGCCCGCGCCGTAGTTCTCGGTCCACGTACCGTTCAGGGCGGCCTTGTAGCCATAGCCACCGGGCGTCAGGGTGAAGGTCTTCTTCCAGATCTGGTCGTCGGCGTCGAGCGCGAGCTGCGCCTGGGTGCAGTCGGGCTGCCAGTCGGCGCTGCATCCCATCTCGGAGTTGTGCGTACCGGGCACCGACACCGCACCGGGCTGAGTCGCCGGCGGGTCGCCGTTCTCGGGCACGGTCGACGACGGCGGCTCGACGACGCTGGCCCAGCTGCTCGCGGCGCCGACCTTGCCGCGCGCGTCCTTGACGACGGCGCGGTACTCGAGCACGGTGCCGAGCGGCATCGCCGAGACGTCGTGGAACACCCGGAACGGCGCGTTGTCGTCGGTGCCGAGCGTGGTCCACTCCTTCGCGCCGAGCGGCCGGGAGAGGAACGTGGTCTGCGCGAACGTCTTGGTGCCGACGTCGGCGCCGATCTCGGCCCGGCCGGACACGCCGTCCTCGGGCACGGTCACCGACACCGTCGGGGCGGGCACCGTGCTGTGGATGCGCTTGGTCGCCTTCCACACGCCCACGCTCAGCGGTGGCACGGTGACCCTCACCTCGCCGCGGGAGCCCGGGGTGACTGCCCGCACCGAGCCGAAGACCGGCTCGAAGGTACCGCGCTGGGTCCAGGTGTCGAACGAGGCCGTGGCGGGCTGCTCGGAGTTGTTCACCGCCACCACGTACTCGACCTGCCGCTTCCGGTCGATCCGGGACAGGGCGAACACGCCGGCACCGTCGGCGGCGTACCGCTGCACCTGGGCGCCGTCGGCCAGTGCCGGGTGCGCCTTGCGCAGCGCGGCGAGCGACGCGAGGTGACGGTACAGCGGATGACGCGCGTCGTACCGGTCTCTCGCTCCGTCGGGGCCGCCGAGCACCGCCTCGTCGTTGTAGAGGTCGACCTGGCTCTCGAACATGTCCTGGCGGGCCAGCTGGTCGCCGCCGGTGCCGACGAAGCCCTGCTCGTCGCCGTAGTACGTGACCGGGTTGCCGCGCACGAGGTACATCAGCGAGTT
>JBOFBK010000082.1:0-10703 GCA_051645525.1 Dermatophilaceae bacterium
GAGCGTTCGTACTCGCGGTACTCGCGCAGCACCTCGCTGCTGATCGACACCACCGCCTCGGGGTGCTCGCGCCGGATCACCTCACGCAGCGCCAGCTCGTGGGCGTCGTTCGCGTACGAGTGCAGCAGGCACACACCGACCGCACGCACCCCCCGGTCGCGGAGGTACCGTGCCGCCGCCACGGCATCCGGCTCGGAGAACGGCCGGATCTCGTTGCCCTCGAAATCGATCCGGCCACCGACGGTGCGAACCAGGTCGGCCGGCACGATGCGCGGCGGCTTGACCCAGAAGTACGAGTTGCCGTAGCCGTCGGGTACCGCCTGTCGAGCGATCTCGAGCATCGACTCGTAGCCCTCGTTCGTGATGAACCCGAGTCGTTCGACCTTGCCCTCGAGCAGCCGGTTCGTCGCGACCGTGGTGCCGTGGGAGAGCGCCGCCACGTCGTCGCCGGTGGCGCCCACCAGGCCGAGGACCTTCTCGATGCCGGCGACGAAGCCGTCGGCCGGGTCCGCCGGGGTGCTCGGGGTCTTCGTCGTCACCAGCTCGCGGGTGTCCTCGTCGAACGCGACGACGTCGGTGAAGGTGCCGCCGGTGTCCACCCCCACCCGGATCCGCCGCACGCCTCGTTCCGCCGCCATTCCCCGATCCAACCCGGATGCCGCGCGGTCCGTCTGTGGCACATCCTGCCGACGGCACGGGTGCCCCGCCGTCATCCTCGCCCACAGGCCGGCCGGATGACGCTTCCTCCCGAGTCGGGGGTGCGCCATCGGATCGCCGACCGTCCCGCGGTGGAGGCCGACCTCTCCCTATCGACGCGCGAGAACGCCCTCCGTACCGAGGTCGGAGGGCGTTCTCGTGTGACGGCCCGACGCCGCATGTGGCCTACGCGCGGCGATACCGCACGAGCTACTGGGTGACGCTCACTCCTGTGGCCAGCAGGTTGAGCCCGGTGCTGGCCTCCCACACGTCGGTGTTGGCCATGCGGATGCTGTACTCGGGCCGACTCGCCAGGGAGTTCTTCGGGTCGGGAAGGGACAGGAGCACGTCATACGTTCCGGCAGGCACCGTGTCTGGCACGGTGGGCGAGGCGGCGACGGTGATGTCTCCACTCTCACGGAACCAGAACTGTGGGTCGAGGGTGCTGCTGCGATCTTGCAGGATGCTCATGGGGTGGGTCGCGCCTGTGCTCTGGTTGCGGAGCACGACGTCGAGGTTGCGCGGGTTCACGGGTGAGGCATTGCCAACGTTCCTGACGACGACGTTGAGGTTGAGTTGCCCACCGGGCTGCACGGACTTCTGGATGCTCGAGCTCTTCAGCTCGAACCGGTATCCGAGAGACTTTCCGAACTCCTCGAAACAGCCCTGTTTTCGCCAAGCGTCCAAGGTCTGGTCGGAGTACTCGGCGTTGAGATAGGTGTAGTGAAAGCGCTGGAGCTCCGTGCGAGCGGTGTCGCAGTCGTCGCGCTGCTGGCTTTCGTTCGATCCGAGGTCGTTGCCGCACGTCTCGCCGCCGATGAGGAGGAACTGCGAGATCTTCTCGAGGTGAGCTTTCTGGGATTCGATTCCCTCGGAGCTGAGTCTGCTGTCCACCGCGAAGGTGGAGCCGTCGCCCGGACTGGCCAGGAAGCAGTTGTCGGCCATGCCGGTCCGGGCATCGTTGCTCTGGTCGAACGCGATGGTCGCATCGGCGTCTCGCGCCGTCACTCCCTGGACCTGCTCCACGCGGCGCACGCTCATCATGCGGTCGGCGGGGAGCACCTCGAGGATCTTCTTGTGGACGTCGCTGCGAGCAGGTTCCTTGTCGAGGCCGTTGGAGGAGCTGTGCCACTCGCCCCATGCGCCGACGAAGCCACCACGCAGACCGAGGATCACGTCCGCGTGCTTGGCGAAGATGGGCCGCAGCTGTTCGAGATGCTGTTTGACCACGCTGAGCGGAGCGTCCTTGGATTGCTGAATCGATCCGTCGCCGTTCTTGGGGTTGTTGTAGCGGAAGGTCAGAATCGCCTTGAGGCCTGCCTCTCGGGTCCTTTCCAGGTTCTTGTCGAGATTAGTCAGAGAGGACTGTGACAGAGGGCCGCTGATCTCCCTCATGTCGAACACGCCGCGCACGAGCGTACTGTTGTCGCTACGTAGCATGGTGAAGTCGTGACCGCTCAAGTCGTTGGAGAAGGTCTTGTTGGTGTTCCAGCCACGCTCGGGGTTGGAGATGGCCTCATCCGTGGCCGCGTAGGTCGTGTCGATCGCTTCGCCGGCGATCGGTGCGAGGCTAGTGGTCGCGGCGCGCGTCGCTGCAGTCGTCAAGGGGTCGCCCGGATCCTGCAGTGCACTCGCGCTTGGCGTGGTGATCGTCATCGGAGCCGCCAGCGCGACGATCGACACGCCCGCCGCGATCCACCAGACTGAACGTCTCGACATGGTTCTCCTCGTCCTCGATTCTTCCTTTGGGTGCTCTACGTGCAGATGGTCCAAGTTCCCTGATGCGCAGGCACACTCAGACCTGAGCCCGGCGAAGGTACCAGGTCGGCACGTTGTGATGAATTGCTCTCGGTAAGTTGCGAGACCCGGTCGACGGCAGACTGGGCGGTGTCAGTGAGCACCGAGCCGCGCCGGTGCAGCGGTCCCTGTCGCTCCGGTGCAGCAGTCCCTGTCGCTGTCGCGCGGCTCCGTCCGCGTTGTCGACGTCTCGGCATGGGTGCGACGACCGATGCGTCCGAGTGCGACCGTTCGTAGTCTCGGGAGACGTGTCGTCGGGTTGCTGTGTCGCGGTGTCGTCGTTGCGGTTGTCGTCGGGTTGTGGCGTGAGTGGTCGTGGTGTGAGTAGTGGAGGAGGCGAGGGGGTCGTGAACTTCTCTGATGGCGGTGTGGATGGGCGGCCTGGTGTTGCTGTGGGTGGCGGCTGGTGTCGTGCGGTCCAGGGCGAGTGGGTGCTGCTGGTGGTGACGTTCTCATCGTCGGTGGTCATGCCGGTGGTGGATGCCGCAGCCGAGTCGACACCGGGCTGGTGAGTGCTCCGGTGGCGGTGGCGGTGCGGGTGAGCGCGGCGAGGGTGGCTGGTGCGGATCGTGGTGGGGTGGGTGCTGTCGGTGTGGGGTTGGTGGGGGCGGGGGTGGTGGTGGATGCGGTGGGGGCTGGGGTGGTTGGGGTGTCGCCGGGTAGTGAGGTGTGGCGGGGGCTGTCCCGGGATGGTCTGGTGGAGGCGACTGGTCGGCAGGCGCGGGTGGTTGGCGGTGTGGGGCGGGTGGTCGGTGCTGTGGGTGCGGTGCTGACCGGGTATGTAGGCGCGTTGGAGGCGGCCGGGGTGGAGGTGCTCGAGGGTGAGGCAGTGCATCGGGTGGGGCGCAGCCGGGTGCGGTACGCACAGGAGCTGTCGGTGTGGGCGGCGGCGAACGGATGCGACGCCACTGATGCGGTGGTTGGGCATCTCCGGCGAGGTGTTGCCGAGCAGCGGTCCGGTGCTGAGCGGGTCCGGCGCGGGGTGGATGCTGCGCGCGCTGCGGCGGAGGCCGTAGTGGCCCGGCTGCGGGAGGCGACCGAGACGGTCAGCGGTGAGGACCTCACGCTGGCTGAGGCGGTGGAGGAGATCACCGGGCCGGGGTGGGCCCAGGAGGATCTGCTGTTGGCGCCGTTCACCGTTCCGGCCGGGCTGGCCATGAGTGTCACCGATGCTGTGGCCGAGGTCGGGGCGGTGGCTGGGGCGGTGGTCGGTGACTCCGATCTGCGGCGGCGGGTCCTTACTGCGGTGGATGGCGGTCCGGTGGAGTGGGCTGCTCGGGCGATGGTGTGGGGTGCTCGGGTCGGTTGTGGCCAGGGGGTGCAGCTCGTCGATGCCGCCGAGGACGGGATGCCGGGGGTGGCCGGTGAGGTCGGGTCGGATCTGATGGCGGGTCTGGGGGTGGTCGGTGACATCACTGGTGGTACTGACGTGGCTACCGGCCTCCTTGAGGGTGATCTCCTGCGCGCCGCCACTGGTGCTGGTGCCGCGATCGACATCACCCACGGCCTGGTCGCGGTCGATCACGTCGCCGACGCCACCCGCGCTCTCGGCGGTGCCACCGATACCTTCGGCACCCTCGGCGACGACACGTTCGACCTCACCCTCCACGACGCCGTCGTCGCTTCCCCGTCAGGGGGGCTGCGGGACCTCGACGACGACGAGCTCGGCCTGGTCTGGGGAGGGTCGCCCGATGTCGAGCGGCTGCTGGCGGACCGCCGAACCGGGTCGATCGGTTCGCTGCCCGACGAGCTTCGAGGAGGAGCGAACGAGGGCGCCTCCACCGGCGTCGTCGGCCGGGTCGGGGACGGCCGGTTCCGCCTGGGTGACCTCGTCCACCGATCGCCGGGGCTGTGGCACCCCGAGCCGCCGCCGGGGACCGGCACCACGTCATCCGGGCTGCACGTTCCGACCAGCTACCTGGAGGACCTGCGCCTCGACGACCCCCGTCTCGACATCGTCACCGGCGCCGGGTACGACCCGGACCGTCAGCCCGCTCCGTGGGCTGCGGAGACCAGCGGCGAGCCGTACCTCGGCATCGTCAAGATCTTCGCGAATCGAGGCGACAGCACGGGCGTGGTGATCGGTACCAGCGCCGACACCACGACCGTGTTGACCAACGCGCATGCCGTCGCCCACCTCGATCCCGACACGCGCCAGATCGTCGAGGACGAGGTGGTCGGGCTGCTGTTCCCGCGCCCCGGCGAGCAGCAGTACGACATTCGGGGGGCCCAGGGCCGGTCGCGTATCGCCGCCAACCCGCTGTGGAGCCCCATCGGTACGGTGGACGCGCGACACGCCCAGGACCTCGCGGTCGTGCACGTGCCCGTGGCCCCGCCGAGCGGCACCTACGTGTTCCCCGTCCCGGCCCGCCCACCACGGGTTGCGTCCGGTGAGCAGCTCTTCGTCGCGGGCTACCCGTCCGACGCCAGTCGGTTCCGCCACCAGGCGAGGTACCAGGCCCGACGCGACCTGGTGGTCAGCCGCGGACAGGCCGTCATCCTGCCCGAGTACGCCTCGGCGAACCCGGCTCGGCCCGGCCAGATCACCTACAGCGCGTGGACCGGCGCCGGAATGAGCGGCAGCCCGGTGTTCCGGGCCAGCGACACCGGGCCAGAGCTCGTCGGCGTGCACGCCTGGGGGGCGAACGGTGCCGAACCGGGCCGCCGGCACTCGTTCAGCGACCTGCCGTCCTTCGAGCAGCTGACCACCGTGTCCGGCGACCTGGGCTACTTCCTCGACCAGGGGATCGCGGCCGGCGGCCCGCGCTTCACGCTCGAGAACCTGCAGTGGATCGGTCAGGTCGGGGCCCCGTGACCGGCGTCAGCCGGACGACGAGCCGACTACGAGACGCTCGGGGTCGTTCGCGCACCAGTCATCGGCGACGGTACGAGGTGGTGATCGTCTGGGGTGTCGGCGTCAGCCCGATGTGGTGCTCGACCAGGTCCGGTCAGCATCACGTCGGCAGAGCCGACGGGCCGGGCGGATGACGCCCGCTCACCCGGGCGGGGAGAGCGGGCGCCCCGGTTCGAGGAGCGACCGGGGGTCGGGGCCGTGGAGCGGGACGTGAGCCCACTGCAGCTCGACGGTGCCGTCACCGCGTGCCCGCACCAGGACTCGGTGCGGTGTCTCGACCACCCGCAGGTCGGCCTCGAACGCACCGTCGGCGTGCCAACCACCCGACGCCGCCACGACGAGGTGACCACCGTCGAACGGAGCCCGCGTGTCGAGCCACCGCCCGTCGCCGACGTCCACGGTCAGGTCGGTACCACGTCGTTCGACGGTGAGGCGGTACGACGGCGAGCCGTCGCCCGCGGCGGGCGCGCGCGTCATCCGCACACCGGTGTAGGCGTCGGGAAGGCGGGTGTCGGAAGGCTGCCGTGTGCCGTGCGACGGCCGGATGCCGCGCGATGATCTCGTCCACACTGCGACATCGGGCCCGGTGGCGCTCGACCGCAGGGCCGGCACCGCGAGGGTGCGCATGCGCTCGGCGAGGGCGGCGTCGGCGGCAGTGGCGGTACGGGTGTCGTCGGTGGCGGCGGTATCGCCGGAGTGGTCGAACGCCGGCAGCAGGTGCTGCCACACCAGATCGAGGACCGCCTGCATCTCCGCGGTCTCGGAGGTAAGGGCCAGCACGGCGTCCTGCTCGGGCAGCACGATCATGAGCTGCCCGTAGGCGCCGTCGCCGCGGTAGCCGTGCCGCGCCTTCCAGAACGAGCAGCCGTAGCCCTGGCGCCAGTCCGGATTCGCGCCCGGCTCGCGGTTCGGCAGGCCGGTCGGCGCGGTGGCGGCGGCGACCCAGCCGGCCGACAGCAGCTGCTCGCCGGCGAGCCGGCCGCGGTCGAGGTAGGTCTGGGCGAGGCTCAGCAGCGCGTCGGTGCCGAGGTGCAGGCCGGAGAAGCCGAGCTCGCGCCCGGTGGCGGTGCGATGCCACCGCGCCCGGTCGGCCCCGTCGGGGTCCAGGGCGGGCAGCACGCGTCGCCGCAGCAGGTCGAGCACCCCGGTGCCGGTCACGGCACGCACCACGGATGCCGCCAGGTACGTCGCCACCTGGTTGTAGGCCCATGCCGTGCCCGGCTCGTGCTCGGGCTCGGCGGTGAGGACCGCCGCCAGCACGGGGTCGGTGGTGGCGTCATCCGAGGTGGTGCGTGATGCCCGCACCACCGGCGCGGTCCAGGCCTCCGCGTCATGACCGGTCGCCATGGTCAGGCAGTGGCCCACCGTGAGGCGCCGGTAGCGCTCGGAGATCTCGGCCCCCGGCGGCAGGTCGCCGGCCAGCAGGTCGAGCACCCGGTCCTCGAGGGAGAGCCGGCCCTCGTCGACGAGCAGCCCGACCGCGGTCGCGGTGAACGACTTGCTCAGGGAGTAGACGAGGTGGACCCGCTCGGCCGCGTACGGCGCCCACCAGCCCCGAGCGAGCACCCGACCGTGCCGTGCCAACAGCAGGCTGTGCGGGTCGTGGCCGCCGTCGTCGAGGGCGTCGACGAGGGCGAGGATGCCGCGCGCGTCGACTCCCTGGGCGGACGGGACGTCGGTCGGGAGAACGTTCACCGCGCCGAGGCTAGTGCTCGGCCGCGGTCGAGAGCCGTCCGGCAGCGGGGTCGGGGGTCGTGCGGGGCCGATGTGCTCTCCGGGCGTCGGACTCGGCACGATGGTTCCGGATGACGTCGACGCGGGCGCTACGTCCACGTCTCGACGACGCCGGTGTGCGCCAGCACCTTCTCGAACTTCCGGTCATCGGTGAGCAGCACCATGTCGAGCGACTCGGCGAGGGCCACGTAGAAGGCGTCGTAGGCGGTGAAGTTGTTCCGCAGGCCCAGCACACGTCGTTGGTGGGGATACATGGGGTAGCGCAGCAGCGGCAGGTCGGCGAAGTCGTCGAGCATCTGGCCGGCGCGCTCGTCGGTGATGCGGATCTCCGGGTTCGACGTCAGCAGCAGCCCACGCACTGCTGACGTCACCTCGGCGTCGATCAGTGTTGGGGCATGGAGACGCCGATGTTGGGCGAACCGCGCCCGCAGCCCGCCGTCGTCGTCGCGGCTCTGCAGCAGGCGCACGACGATCGAGGCATCGACGACGGTCACCTCACCGCCGGTCGCCGTCGATGAACGACCGGATCTGCTCGCCGTCGGCGTCGACACTGCTTCGTGAAGCGATCCGTGCGAGGACCTCGTCCATCGCCGGGTGGGACGTGTCGTCGTGGATGAGCTCGCGGAGGTAGCTCGACAACGACATGTTTCGCGAGGCTGCCCGTGCCCGCAGCGTTCGTACATCCTCCGACGGCACGTCGCGGACCTGGATGATCTCGGTGCTCATGTCGTCAGGATACCGGAGCGTTCATGAACCATGCATGAAACCTCACGATGCGGGTCAGGGGCCGTGCGGGAACGACGTGCTCGCCGGGCCCTCGAGATCGGCGCGGTGCTTGCGGATGAGGTCGAGGTTGCGGTCGCGCAGGTGGTCGAACAGCTGGGGCACCCCGGAGCCCGGCGAGATACCCGCCAGCGCCTCGGCCGGGTCGAGCCGGGCCGACACCCAGCCCTCGTGCGTGGTACCGCGGGCGACGACGTGGCCGAGCGGGGTGACGACGTGGCTGTTGCCGAAGTACAGGACCCCGGCCGGGTCGGCCCCGACGGCGTTGGCGCCGATGACGTAGACGTGGTTGTCGTATGCCCGGGCCCGCGAGGTGAGGTCCCAGATGTCGGCCGAGCGCAGCAGTGCCGAGGGCCGGCAGATGACCTCGGCGCCCCGTACCGCCTGGATGCGTGCTAGCTCGGGGTAGTCGCCGTCGAAGCAGATGATCATGCCGATCCGCCCGAGCGTGGTGTCGCACACCGTGACCGTGTCGCCGGGCGTCACCCAGCCGCCGCCCGCGACGGCCTCGGTGCAGAACGGGTGCGTCTTGCGGTAGACCCCGAGCAGCTCGCCGCGCGGGTCGACGAGCACCGAGGAGTTGTAGACCACGTCGGGTGTGGGCCCGCGCTCGTACGTGCCGGCGACGAGATGGATGCCGAGCTCATCCGCCAGCCGCTGCAGCGGAGCGATCACCGGGCCGGGCAGCTCCGACACCAGCTCCCAGAGGCGCTCGGTGGGCACGCCCGGCGTGAAACCGGTGGTGACCGACTCGGGCAGCACCACGAGCTCGGCCCCGGTGGCCGCCACGCACCGGCGCACCCACATCCCCGCGCGCTCGATGTTGCCTCTCACCGAGTCATCGGTGAGCGGCCCTGGCACCGGTGCCACCTGCACAGCGGCGGCGGTGAACGCCCGCATCAGCGTGACCGCCCACGCCGGGTCCCACGTTCTGCGTGGGCGACGCGGGAGCCGCGCCCGATCCGTGCGCCGATCGCCACCCCCGCGAGCGCGAGCAGGCCGCCGAGGACCGCGCCGGCGGCGAACGTCGCGCCCGAGTCCAGGCTGATGTTGGCTGTGGCGTTCGCGTCGGCGCGGGCGAGTGCTCGGCGGCCCGGATAGCTGGCCGCCGCGGCAGGGGCTGCTGCGTCGGGCGTGCGGGCCGCGGTGACAGTGTCGGGCGCCGCGCCGATCTCGTGCTCCGGAACGCGGTCGGCTTCCCCGGCGGCTTCTCCGGCGAGGTCGGCGTCGAGAGCGGCGAAGAACTGGCCCGCCATCTTCCGGGTGACGCCGGCGAGCATCCGCTGACCGACGCCACCGACCGCTCCACCGACGGAGGCGTCGGCCTCGTAGGAGACCTCGGTACCACCAGACTCACTGGGCGAGAACCGTACTCGCACCTCGGCGTCCACCGTGCCGGGCGCACCCGCCCCCGAGGCGCGGAGCGTCAGCGACTCCGGCGCCACCTGGTCGGAGAGCGCGACCTCACCGGAGTACGTGCCCTTGATCGCCGCCACCCCGGCGGTGACCGTCATCGCGTACCGGTCGTCGCCGACCACCGAGAGCGCCTCGCACCCGGGCAGCGTCCGGGCGAGCACCGCCGGGTCGAGGATGGCGCCCCACACCTGGTCGACCGGAGCCGCCAGGGTGGCCGTGCCAGCGATCCTCATGACGAGACCTCCTGCGAGAGTGGGGATGACGCCGCACCTGGTAGGGATGACGCCGCGTCCGACCGGAGCTGCCGCAGGTGCCACAGCTCGGCCGGGCCGATCGGCATCGAGCGGATGGTGAGGCCCTCGGCATCCTCGATGGCCGAGGCGATGACCGCCGACACCGGGATGGTGCCGGCCTCGCCGGCTCCCTTGATGCCGAGCGGGTTGAGCGGGCTCGGCGTCTCGAGGTGGTCGGTCTCGATGTGCGGCACCTCGGAGGCGTACGGCATGAGGAAGTCCATGAACGAGGCGTTGAGCAGCTGACCGGACTCGTCGTAGGCCATCCGTTCGTAGAGGGCGCCGCCGATGCCCTGGGCGACGCCGCCGTGCACCTGGCCCTCGACGATCATCGGGTTGACCATGACGCCGCAGTCGTGCACGACGCAGTAGCGCAGGACGCGGATGTCGGCGGTCACCGGGTCGGTCTCGACGATCGCCGCGTGCATGCCGTTGGCGAACGTGGCCTGGGTGGGGGAGTAGAAGTCGGTGCCCTCGAGCCCGGGCTCGTCGTCGTCGGCGACCGGCGGGGTGTCGGGGTCGTAGGCGCCGGCGAACTGGGTGGCCGCCGCCGCTGACGCGTCGAACGCGTAGCGCAGCGGATTGGACAACACAGCAACGGTTTTCAGGTCGATGCGCGTGTCGGGTGCGCCACGCACCGAGATCACCCCGCCCTCGATGTCGAGGTCGTCGGGGGAGACCTCCAGCGCGTCGGCGGCGATGCGCAGCGCCTTCGACCGCACCACCCGAGCGGCCAGCGCCACCGCGTTGCCCGACATCACCGCCCCGCGGGAGGCGAAGGTGCCCACCGCGTAAGCCATCCGGCGGGTGTCGCCCGTGGTGACGTGCACGTCGTGGAACGGCACGCCCAGCTCGTCGGCCACGATCTGGGCGAGCACGGTCTGATGCCCCTGCCCCTGCGTGGTGAGCCCGGTGGCGACGTTGACCCGCCCGCTCGTCTCGACCTGCACGTGGCCGCCCTCGTACGGCCCGACGCCGGTGCCCTCGACGTAGCACCCGATGCCGATGCCGACCCGCCGCCCTTCCGCCTCGGCGGTGCGCCGGTACTCGGCGAAGTCGTCCCAGCCCACCAGGGCCTTGAGCGTCGCCAGGGATGCCGGGAAGTCGCCCGAGTCGTACTTGAGCGGCCG
>JBOFBK010000083.1:0-1941 GCA_051645525.1 Dermatophilaceae bacterium
CTCGACCGCGTCGTCGAGGCGGTCGCACCCTACTGGGAGGCGGGCTTCACCGACGTCGCGCTGGTACAGGTGGGCGGGGATCACCAGCAGGCCTTCCTGGACCAGGCCGCCGGACCGCTCCTGGAGAAGCTGCGCGCCGCCGCCCCGAGCTGACGCGCTGTCGGCCAGACGGTCGCCGAGGACCGGGTCTCGCCCGCGTCAGCCGATGCACCCCCCGGGCTCTGCGGTCCGCCCTGCCCTACGGGGGCGTCGTCAGGCGCTCTGGTTGCGGTCGAGGTAGTCCGAGATCGCGTCGCGCATCACCTCGGACGCGGCACGACCTTGAGTGGCCGCCAGCTTGTCGACCCGATCGCTGAGCGCCTGAGAGAGGCGCACCTGTCGGCGCGGGGAGCGGCCGGTGACTGCTTCGGTCGGGTCGAGCCGAGGCCGGCCGACGCCGGCCCGCTCCAGCATCTCGCGTCCGAATGCTGTGGCGCTCTCGCCGCGCAGGATCGTCGGCTCGTCGGCATCGATGGTCATGCCGCGCTCCGCCCACTCGGACAGAGCGTCGTACCTGTCCTTCTCACTCATCACGTCCTCCTTCGCCCATCAGGCCCAGGTGCTTCTGCCGCGCCGGCGGTGCCGGCGGTGCCGGCGTCCCCGCGAGCCGCGGCGCGATCCCGCGTGTGGCACGAAGCGAGGAAGCGGCGTCAGGAATGGGCCCGGGCGCCGCCGCGAGCCCGCTTGGCGAGCGTCACCACCACGACGACCACCGCGCCGACGAGCGCGCCGAGCAGCGCCGACCCGAGCGTGTTCGTCGTCCAGGCCAGCACACCGCCGAGCGCACCGGTGGCCTCGCGCACCCACTCCTCGGCGCCGTGCACCACGTCGTACGGCCAGGTGAGCCCGAGCTCCTCCAGCCCGACGAGCAGGATGTGCCCGCCGACCCACAGCATCGCCACGATGCCGACCGTCGACAGCACGGCGAGCAGCCGCGGCATCCCGGCCACCAGCGCCCGGCCGAGCCGCTGCGCGCCCGCTGACTCCCGCCCGGCGAGCGAGAGCCCGATGTCGTCCATCTTCACGATCAGCGCCACCACGCCGTAGACGAGCACCGTGATGGCGACCGCCACGACGACGAGGATGGCCAGGAGCGTGCCGAACGGCTCGTCGGCCACCTCGTTCAGCGAGATCACCATGATCTCGGCGGAGAGGATGAAGTCGGTGCGGATGGCGCCGCCGACCATGGTCTTCTCGTGGTCCTCGCCGACCATCGCGGCCGGCGCCTCCTGCGGCTCGTGGTGGGCGATCTTCTCCCAGATCTTCTCGGCGCCCTCGAAGCACAGATAGGTGCCGCCGATCATGAGCAGCGGCGTCAGCAGCACCGGCAGGAACGCGTCGAGCGCGAGGATCGCCGGCAGGATGAAGAGCAGCTTGTTGCGCAGCGACCCGACGGCGATCTTCTTGATGATCGGCAGCTCGCGCTGAGCCGCGAAGCCGTGCACGTAGCGCGGGGTGACCGCGGTGTCGTCGACCACCACCCCGGCGGCCTTGGCGCTGGCTCGTCCCGCGGCCGCGCCGATGTCGTCGACGGATGCCGCCGCCAGCTTGGCGAGCGCCGCCACGTCGTCGAGCAGGGCGACCAGTCCGCCGGGCATGGTGCTCTCCCTTCGACGACGGCGGCCCGCCGGGCGCGGGACGTACGACGTCAACCGTAGCGGGGCACGCCCCCAGCAGGCAGATGACGCCCGCATCGAGGAGTAGCAGTTGCGTCGCCGCGCCGGACCGGCGCCGCCGGCGATCCCGAGGTGACCGCGCGGCAGCCGGGCTCGACAGGCGGCGCGGCATCCGGGCTCGACAGAAGGTGTCACCCCGGCCCGCGCGGGTAGGTCCGAGACATCCGACCGAGGAGGAACTCAGTGCGAGCAGTGGTGTGGCACGACCGGCGCGACGTGCGGGTCG
>JBOFBK010000084.1:0-24246 GCA_051645525.1 Dermatophilaceae bacterium
ACCGAGCGACCCGGCCAGCCGCCCGAGCTCGGCCGCGAAGACCATGCCCACCGAGACTGCCTCGCCGTGCCGCCACCGGTACCCCTCGACCTGCTCGATCGCGTGTCCGAGCGTGTGACCGTAGTTGAGCACCTCGCGAAGCCACGACTCGGTGAGGTCGCGCGCCACGATGTCGGCCTTGACCCGCACCGAGCGCTCGACCAGCTCGCGCAGCACCGGACCGTCGGCCCGGGTCGCCGCCTCGGGGTCGGTCCCGATCAGCTCGAGAATGCGTCGGTCGGCGACGAACCCGGCCTTGACCACCTCGGCGAGCCCGGCGACGAGGTCGGCCCGCGGGAGGGTGGTGAGCACGTCGAGGTCGCACAGCACCCCGGCCGGCTCGTGGAAGGCGCCCACGAGATTCTTTCCCTCGGCGGTGTTGATGCCGGTCTTGCCGCCCACGGCCGCGTCGACCATCGCGAGCAGAGTGGTCGGCACGTGCACCACCGCGACACCGCGCAACCAGGTGGCGGCGACGAAACCGGCGACGTCGGTGACCGTGCCGCCGCCCACCGCGACCACGGCGTCGGTGCGGGTGAAGGCGTGCTCTCCCAGCAGCCCCCACAGCCGTGCCGCGACCTCGGCGGTCTTGGCCGCCTCGGTGTCGGGCACCGCCACCTCGTGCACGAGGAACCCGTCGGCTTCGAGCCGGTCGACCACCGGGGCGGCGAGCCCGGCCAGCGGCTCGGGCCGCACGACGAGCACCTGCCGCACGCCCGACGGCAGCGACCCGGCGACCCGGTCGGATACCCCGTGGCCCACGACCACCTCGTAGGACCGACCCACAGGGATGACGGTCGCCTCGGCGCCGCTCGTCGGATCGCCGCCGCTCATGGCCCACCGACCAGCGCGGCGACCTCGGCGGCGACATCCTGCGGTGAGCGACCTGCGGTGTCGACCGTGTGGGTGGCCACCGACGCGTAGCGTGGACGGCGCTCGGCCATCAGCCGCACCCAGGACGCTCGCGGGTTGACGGCGAGCAGCGGGCGGCTGCGGTCGAAACCGACCCGCTTGGCGGCGTCGGCGATACCGACGTCGAGGAACACCACGGTGTGCGCGCGCAGCGCCTCCGCGGTGAGCGGGTCCACCGGCGCGCCTCCGCCGAGCGCGACGACACCCGGCTCGACGGCGAGTGCGCGAGCCACCTCGGCACGTTCCAGGTCGCGAAAGTGTGCTTCGCCGTCCTCGACGAACAGCTCGGCGATCGCCCGGCCCTCGCCCTGCTCGATCGCGGCGTCGGTGTCGTGGAACGCCACACCCAGCTGCCGGGCGAGCACCGCCCCGACCGTGGTCTTGCCGCTCCCCGGCGGCCCGACAAGCACGACGCGTGGCATCACGGCTCCCAGGTGCGCATCGACGCCGGAACCGCCGCGAGGTACGCCGCGTGGTTGCGGGCGCTCTCGGCCACCGAGTCGCCGCCGAACTTCTCCAGGGCCGCGTCGGCGAGCACGAGGGCGACCATCGCCTCGGCCACCACCCCCGAGGCCGGGACGGCACACACGTCGGAGCGCTGGTGGTGCGCGGCTGCCGGCTCCGCGGAGGCGACATCGACCGTCGACAGCGCACGCGGAACAGTCGAGATCGGCTTCATGGCAGCCCGCACGCGCAGCAGCCCGCCGACCGTCATCCCGCCCTCGGTGCCGCCGGCCCGTCCGGTACGGCGGCGGATGACGCCCGAGGCGTCGCGCTCCATCTCGTCGTGCGCCACCGACCCGCGACGGGCGGCGGTGCGGAAGCCGTCGCCGATCTCGACACCCTTGATCGCCTGGATCCCCATCAGCGCCCCAGCGAGCCGGGCGTCGAGCCGCCGGTCCCAGTGCGCGTAGGAGCCCAGCCCCGGCGGGAGCCCGGTGGCCACCACCTCCACGACCCCGCCGAGAGTGTCGCCGTCGCGGTGCGCGGCCTCGATCTCGGCGACCATCGCCGCCGACCCCTCCGCCTCGAACGCGCGCACCGGGTCGGCGTCGAGGGCCGCGACGTCATCGGCCGTGGGCAGCGGCGCGTCCTCGCGCACCGACGCCGCACCGATCGCGACGGTGTGCGAGACCAGCCGGATGCCGTGCGCCTGCTCCAGGAACGCGCTCGCCACCGCGCCGAGCGCCACCCGTGCCGCGGTCTCGCGGGCCGACGCGCGCTCGAGCACCGGGCGGGCCTCGTCGAACCCGTACTTCTGCATGCCGACGAGGTCGGCGTGACCGGGCCGCGGGCGGGTGAGCGGACGGTTGCGGGCGAACTCGCGCTCGGCGTTCACGTCGTCGGCGGCGGCGAGCGCGGCGGCGGCGACCGGGTCGGGGCTCATCACCGTTCGCCACTTCGGCCACTCGGTGTTGCCGATCCGAACCGCGACCGGTGACCCCATGGTGACTCCGTGACGCACCCCGCCGAGCAGCTCGACGTCATCCTGCTCGAACTTCTGGCGCGCTCCGCGGCCGTACCCGAGCCGACGCCGGGCGAGGGCTGCGGCGATGTCGGCGGAGGTGACCTGGACCCCGGCCGGCATCCCCTCGAGCGTCGCCACGAGCGCAGGGCCGTGCGACTCCCCGGCAGTGAGCCATCTCAGCATGGCGCCGATCCTTCCACGGACGTAGCTCAGTTCCCGCCGAGGGCCGCCACGATGTCCGAGGTCCAGCCGATCGCCACCCAGGCGCCCAGGCACATCGCCGGACCATAGGCGATCGACGTGCGCAACCCCGCCCGGCCGAGCACCAGCAGCGCCATCGCCCCGAGCCCGCCGACCAGGAAGCCCGCCGCCATCCCGACGAGCACGTGCGTTGGACCGAGCCAGCCGAGCAGGGCACCGATCAGCGGGGCGAGCCGCACGTCGCCGCCGCCGACGCCCCCTCCCGGGAGGAAGGCGAGCACGAGGTAGACGACCCAGAACACTGCGGCCCCGACGAGCGCGGTGAGCCAGCGCCGGTCGGCGGTGGCCAGCGACGCGAGCGCCAGCAGGCCCACGGTCGCCGCACCGGCGGGCACCACGAGGCCGACCGGCAGCCGGTGCACGTCGAGGTCGATCCAGACCAGCCCCACCGTGAGCCAGGCGAAGAGCAGGTATGCCGGGAGCGCCGCCCAGCCGCCCAGGCCGCCGACCGCGCAGACGGCGAGCGCCGCGAGCGCCGCGGTGGCGGGGCCGGTCCACCACGGGTGGCCGGGCGGGTGCTCGGCGTCGTCCTCGGCGATGCGGTAGCCGCCCGTGGCCAGCTCACGCCCGGTCACCGCCCCCAGCACCCCCATGACCACCGTGGCCGCGGCGACGACCCACCACGACGTCATGCCCGCTCCAGCGCGGCGCGACCGGCCGCGGCCATCGCGGCGAGTGGCGCCTCGACGCCGGTGAACCGCCGGAACTGCTCACCCGCCTGGTGCACCAGGAGATCGAGGCCCGACACCACGGTCATCCCGGCGGCCCTGGCGGCCAGCGCCACCGGGGTGGGCCACCCGGCGTAGACGACGTCGAGCAACACGCCCGGATGACGGTCGGGCACCCCCGCCGCGACCGCCTCGGCCGCCGCCGGAGGCACCGTCGAGACCACCACCTGGTCGGATGCCGTGAGCCAGGGCCCGAGGCCGGCCACCGAGCCGCTGCGTACACCGAGACCGAGGCCCAGCGCCCAGGACAGCAGGTCGGCGGCCCTGCCGGTGTCGCGGGCGCGCACGGTCAGTGTCGTGACACCGAGCCCGGCGAGCGCCACCACCGCCGAGCGCGCCGTGGCACCCGCCCCGATGACCAGGGCCCGCTCGGGCGTCGTGCGCAGATGTGGCCGGAGCGCGCCGGACACCCCCGCGACGTCGGTGTTGGTGGCGTCCCAGCCTCCGTCCGGTCGACGGACCAAGGTGTTGGCGGCCCCGGCGAGGCGCGCCACGTCATCCGCGTCGGTGGCCGCCTCGAGCGCGGCCTCCTTGAGCGGCATGGTCAGCGAGAGCCCGCGCCACTCCTCGCCGAGCGCGGCGAGGTGACCGGTGAGACCGTCGGCGTCGACCTCGTGGGCGTCGTACTCCCAGCCGGGGAGGCCTGCGGCGGCATACCCCGCCCGGTGCAGCACCGGGGACAGCGAGTGGGCCACCGGCGACCCGAGGACCGCGGCCCTCAGCACTTGTCGCGGTTGGCCGAGCACCACGCGTTGAACTCCTCGACGTTGCGGTCGTGCTCGTCCTGGGTGCTCGCGAACTTCGTCTCGCCCGTTCCCGGATCCACGGTGACGAAGAACAGCCAGTCGCCGTCGGCGGGCGCGAAGGCCGCCGCGATCGAGGCCTTGCCGGGACTGCCGATGGGCCCCGGCGGCAGACCGGGTGCCTTATACGTGTTGTACGGGCTGGCCGAGGCTCGCTGCTGGCTGGTGGTGCTCGCCTTCCCGCGCTGCCTGACGGCGAAGTGCACGGTGGAGTCCATCTGCAGCAGCCCGTAGTTGGGCGGTCCGCCGTCGAGCCGATTGAGGATGACACGCGCCACCTTCGCGCGGTCGGCATCACTGCGGACCTCACCCTCGACGATCGACGCGATGGTCAGGGTGCGCTCCCACTCCTGCCGTGGGACCCCGACCTCCTCGAGCACCTTCACCGTCTGAGCCACCATCGTCCTGAGCTGGTCGGTGGGGGTGGCCTGCTCACCGAACTCGTAGCTCGACGGGAAGAGCCAGCCCTCGACGCTGCCCTGGGCCTCGGCCGGGAGCCCGATCGCCGCGCCGTTCCTCGCGGCCGCCTCGTACTCGGCGACCGGGGCGCCGGACGCCTTCGACAGCACCGCGAAGATCTCGGATGTCCACAGACCCTCGTGGACGACCGTGCCACCCACCGACCGGTTGGCCGGGTCGGTGAGCATGCGGAACGCGTCGGAGCCTGTCATCCCCCGCAGCAGCCCGTACGTGCCGGACTGGATGCCGGCGGCGGCCTCCGGGTCCGCGGTCGCGGCCTGCAGGTAGGCGGTGCGGGTCCTGGTGACGCCGGCGTCGCGGAGCGTGGTGGCGATCTGCTCGCCGGTGTCCCCGGGCTTGACCACGACGTCGACCGCTCCCGACCCCGGCCCGGCGAAGTCGACCTCCTCCGCCGGTGAGCCTCCGCCGACGATGCCGCTCACCGCGGGCACCACGGTGTTCCAGGCGAAGTACCCACCGCCGGCGACGATCGACGTGACGACGAGCAGGACCAGGAAGCGTCGTGGACCTCGCCGACGCCGGCGCCGGTGGTGGATCTCGCGCCGCGAGCGCGCGATCTGGGCCCGGGTGCGTTCCTCCTCACCGAAGATCGTCTCGGCGATGTTCTGGTGCGTCACGTCGTGCCCTTCGTCCGTGGCTTCCGCCTCGACGCCGAGACCCGCTCCCCAGGAGGTGACCCGGAGGCGCGCTCGGCATCGAGAGCCGTCTGGAGGATCAGCACCGCCGCGGCCTGGTCGACCACGGACCGCTGACGCCGGCCCACGACTCCGCTGTCGCGAAGTGCACGGTGCGCGTCGACGGTGGTGAGCCGCTCGTCGACGAGCCGCACCTCCACCGGCGCGACACGCGCCGCCAGCACCCGAGCATACGACCGGGCCTGGCGGGCGGCGGGACCTTCTTCCCCCGACATCGAACGAGGCAGACCGACGACGATCCGCACGGCCGAGCGCTGCTCGGCCAGGCGCCCCAGCTCCTCGACGTCGGCGTCGGCCACGGACGGGACGGTATCGGGTGTTCGGCTCAACGTGGCGACCGGCGTGGCCAGGATGCGGTCGGGATCGCACACCGCCACTCCGACCCGCACCGTGCCGACGTCGACACCGAGTACGACACCCGGCGCCGCACCGGCCGCGGGCGTCATCCGGCGGCCAGCTCGCCCACCCGCCACTCCACGGCCGCGAGCGCCTCACCCACCTTGGCGGCGTCCTGGCCCCCGCCCTGGGCGATGTCGTCCTTGCCGCCACCTCCGCCGCCGAGCACGCCGGCCGCGGCCCGGACCAGCTCACCGGCCCGGATGCCGCGGGCCCGCGCCGCCTCGTTGGTGGCGACGACGACGACC
Organism: Dermatophilaceae bacterium; assembly: GCA_051645525.1. Classification (GTDB taxonomy): domain Bacteria; phylum Actinomycetota; class Actinomycetes; order Actinomycetales; family Dermatophilaceae; genus JBOFLG01. Next base: position 6,031 of record JBOFBK010000084.1, read on the forward strand.
GGCCGGCCTTTCGCCGCGCCGGTGACCGCCACCACGCTCGGGCGGTCGGCACCGAGCCGGCCCCGGAGGTCGAGCGCCATGGTGCGCACGTCATCCGCTCCGGCAGCACCGGCGTCGTGGCCGAGGAAGGTGACCCCGCCGACGTCGTGAGCGCGCTCGGTGAGACTGCCGCTGGCCGCGAGCACCTGCTCGCGGTGCACCTTCTCCAGCTCGCGTTCGGCGTCCTTGAGCCGGGTCACCATCGCCGAGACCCGCTCGGCGAGCTGGTCGGGACGAGCCCCGAGCAGGCCGCTGAGCTCGGCCACGACCGCGCGCTCACGAGCCAGGTACCGCATGGCGTCGATGCCGACGAACGCCTCGAGCCGACGCACCCCCGACCCGACCGAGGACTCACCGGTGACGGTGAGCGGCCCGATCTGGCTGGACCGTTGCACGTGGGTGCCTCCGCACAGCTCGCGGCTCCACGGCCCGCCGATCTCGACGACGCGCACGTCCTCGTCGTAGGTCTCGCCGAACAGCGCGAGCGCACCGAGCTCGCGCGCGTCGGGCAGCGGCATCAGCGTCGCCGACACCGGGAGGTCGTGGCGCACGGCGAGGTTCGCGACCTCCTCGATCTCGCTGCGGGTGGCGGGCGAGAGCGCCGAGCTCCACGCGAAGTCGAGCCGCAGGTAACCCGGCTTGTTGTACGACCCCGACTGCAGCGCCGACGGGCCGAGCACCTGACGAAGCGCGGCGTGCACGACGTGCGTGCCGGAGTGGGCCTGGCAGGCGGAGAGCCGCCACTCGGGGTCGACCCGGGCCAGCACCGAGGAGCCGACCCGGAGCGACCCGGACCCCGTGTCCACGGTGTGTGCGAGCAGGCCCTTCACCGGCCGCTGCACGTCGACGACCCTCACCTGAGCACCGCCGGCGTCGACGGCGATGACGCCCTCATCGGCGACCTGACCACCGGACTCGGCGTAGAACGGCGTGCGGTCGAGCACCACCTGCCCCCGCGCTCCGGGCCCGATCTCGGCCACCGACTCGCCGTCGACGACGAGGCCGACTACCCGCGCCTCGCTCTCGAGCTCGAGGTACGCACGGAAGTCGGTGGCGCCGAGTGCGCGGATGTCGCGCCAGACCTCGGTGTTCACATGCCCCGCCTTCTTGGCCTTCGCGTCGGCCTTGGCCCGGTCGCGCTGCTCCTGCATGAGCCGGGTGAAGCCGTCGCGGTCGACGTGCAGGCCCTGCTCGGCGGCCATCTCCAAGGTGAGGTCGATCGGGAAGCCGTACGTGTCGTGCAGCTGGAACGCCTGGTCGCCGGCGAGGGTCGAGCCACCGGCCTCCTTGGTGCGCGACACCGCGGTGTCCAGGATGGTCGTGCCCGCCGCGAGGGTGCGTCGGAACGCCTCCTCCTCGGCGTAGGCGATCTGGGCGATCCGGTCGAAGCCGGCGGCGAGCTCTGGGTAGCTCTGCTGCATCCGCTCGAGGGACACGGGCAGCAGATGCGGCAGGCAGGGCTCCTCGAAGCCGAGCAGGCGCATCGAGCGCACCGAGCGGCGCAGCATCCGGCGTAGCACGTAGCCCCGCCCCTCGTTGCCGGGGGTGACGCCGTCGCCGATGAGCATGAGGCTCGAGCGCACGTGGTCGGCGACGACCCGCAGCCGCACGTCATCCGGGTGGGACTCACCGGCCGTGTGGCCGGAGCGCGCGCCGTACTCCTTGCCGGTCATCTCGGCCGCCCGCGCGAGCACGGGGTAGACCTCGTCGATCTCGTAGAGGTTGTCGACGCCCTGGAGCAGGGTCGCCATCCGCTCCAGGCCCAGGCCGGTGTCGATGTTGCGCTTCGGCAGCGGGCCGCTGATGTCGAAGTCGTCCTTGGCGCGGACCTCGGAGAGCTCCTCCTGCATGAACACGAGGTTCCAGAACTCGAGGTAGCGGTCCTCGTCGACGGCGGGGCCGCCCTCGCGGCCGTACTCGGGGCCGCGGTCGAGGTAGATCTCGCTGCACGGGCCACCGGGGCCGGGCACGCCCATGTGCCAGTAGTTGTCGAGCTTGCCGCGCCGGGTGATCCGCTCGGCGGGCACGCCGACGGTGTCGCGCCAGATCTCGTAGGCCTCGTCGTCGTCCTCGTAGACCGTGGGCCAGATGAGGTCGGGGTCCAGGCCGTAGCCGCCGGCGTCCTGCGACGTGGTGACCAGCTCCCAGGCAAGGCGGATCGCGCCCTCCTTGAAGTAGTCGCCGAAGGAGAAGTTGCCGTTCATCTGGAAGAAGGTGCCGTGCCGGGAGGTCTTGCCGACCTCCTCGATGTCGCCGGTACGTACGCACTTCTGCACGCTCGTCGCGCGCTCCCACGGCGGGGACTGCTGCCCGAGGAAGTACGGCTTGAACGGCACCATGCCGGCGTTGACGAACAGCAGGTTGGGGTCGTCGTGGACCAGGGGTGCAGAGGGGACCACGGTGTGGCCGTTGTTCTCGAAGAAGGCCAGCCAGCGGCGCCGGATCTCAGCGGTTTCCATGTGGGTTCTGTCCTCGCAGGTCGCCGTGCAGGGCACGCGTCATGGTAGGCCGCGGCGGCACGGGGCGGTCGGATGGCGGGTCGGAGGCGGGGGCTCAGCGCCCCTGCCGAGCTCGCTCCCCGGTGGCGTCCAGCTGCAGCTCCCGGGCCTGGTCGGGGGTCAGCAGCTCCCGGGCCTGGTCGGGGGTCAGCGAGCATCCCAGGTCTGCCTCGCCCCCTGTGCTCCCCTCGACCGGCTCCGGAGCGCCGATCGAGCCCGCCCTCCGATCCGCGACACCGCCGAGAGTGACCTCCATGCCGACGACCCTACTGGGGCAGGATGGCCGGGGCGCGCGCGTTCCTCCCTGCCGTTCTCGTGACGGCTCACCGGGCCAGGCGCTCCCGGAGCCAGCGCCACCGCTCCTGGAGGCGGGCCTCGAAGCCGCGGTCGGTGGGGCGGTAGTAGTCGGTGGCGCCGTGCAGGTCGTCGGGCAGGTACTGCTGACGAGCCACGGCGTCGGGTTGGTCGTGGACGTACACGTAGCCCGGCGCCGCGTCCTGACCGGCCGCTCGCGCCGCGGCTTCCGCGACCCGGCCGGCCGCGCCGTAGCCGCTCCCGCGCAGGTGGAGCGGCACCGGGCCGCCCTTCCCGGCTCGCACGTCGGCGATCGCGGCGTTCACCCCGAGGTAGGCCGCGTTCGACTTCGGCGCCAGAGTGTTGTGCACCACGGCCTGGGCCAGGATGATCCGCGCCTCGGGCATGCCGATCTGCGCCACGGCGTGCATCGCCGCGACGGCGGTCTGCAGCGCGGTGGGGTCCGCCATGCCGACGTCCTCGGAGGCCGCGATGACGATGCGGCGGGCGACGAAGCGCGGGTCCTCGCCGGCCTCCAGCATCCGGGCGAGGTAGTGCAACGCGGCGTCGACGTCGGAGCCGCGCATGCTCTTGATGAGTGCCGACGCGACGTCGTAGTGCTGGTCGCCGGTGCGGTCGTAGCGCACCGCCGCGTGGGCGACCGCCTGCTCGGTGTGCGCGAGGGTGATCTCGAGCGGCGCCGGGCGCTCGGCGCCCGGCGCGACGGCGTCGTCGGCGACGCCGGCCGCGGCCTCGAGGAAGGTGAGCGCGCGGCGAGCGTCGCCGCCCGCCATCCGCACGAGGTGGGCGCGGGCGTCATCCGCGAGCGTGTAGGCCCCGGCGAGCCCGCGCTCGGCGGCGACCGCTGAGTCGAGGACGTCGGCGAGCTGGTCGTCGTCGAGCGGGGTCAGGGCGACCAGGACCGAGCGCGAGAGCAGCGGCGCGATGACCGAGAAGCCGGGGTTCTCGGTGGTGGCCGCGACGAGCACGACGAGGCGGTTCTCGACGCCGGGGAGCAGGGCGTCCTGCTGGGCCTTGCTGAACCGGTGGATCTCGTCGAGAAAGAGCACGGTCTGGCGCCCGTAGAGGTCGCGGCTGCGGGTGGCCGACTCCATGACGGCGCGCACGTCCTTGACCCCGGCGGTGACCGCGGACAGCTCGACGAACTCCCGCTCGGCAGCGGTGGCGACGAGGTGCGCGAGGGTGGTCTTGCCGGTGCCGGGCGGGCCGGAGATGATCGCCGACAGCGGTCCCGCCGCGCCACCCTGGCCCTCGATGAGCCGGCGCAGCGGACTGCCGGGCCGCAGCACCTCCGCCTGTCCACGTACCTCGGCGAGGGTGCGTGGGCGCATCCGCACCGCGAGCGGGGGCACGATGCCGGATGACGCACCGCTGCCGTCGGTCTCGGCACGGCGCTGCGCGGCCGCGCGGAACAGGTCGGCGCCGTCCTGGTTCACGTGCGGAGCCTAACGAGCGGTACCGACGTCCCCCGAGGTGGCGGCGAGGTCGCCGAGGAGGCTGCGCACGGCATCCGCCACGGCGTCGGGGCGGTCGACCGGGACGAACGTCGCGGCGTCGTCGAGCCAGATCACGCTCGTGCCGAGCAGGTCGGCGAGCCGCTCGGCGTCGCGGTGCGGGAAGACCCGGTCGCGCCGGCCCCAGAGCACTCGCGCCCGGTCGCGGAACGCCTCGAGCCCGAGTACCGCGGCGAGCAGCGGCTCGGGGCGGATCTGCCGGACGAACGCGGTGAGGTCGGCACGGATCTCCCGGTCGGCCCGCGCCGGGGCGAGCAGGTCGCGCACGAGGTGCCGGCCGAAGCCGCGAGTGCTGAGGAGGTTGAGGCGACCCGGATCGGCGAGCAGCGCCGGGATACCGAAGGCGCGGACCGCGAGGTGCATCCCGCCCGGGACGGCGGCGAGCGCGACGAACGGCCGGATCAGTGGCGGCGGGAAGTGCTCGAACGCGTCGACGCCGGCGAGGACGAGACCGTCGAACCGGTCGGGGTGGGCGCTCGCGACGATCTGGGACAACGCTCCGCCGGTGTCGTTGCCCACGAGCACCGCCGAGTCCAGACCCAGACCGTCCAGGACGTCGACGACGGCGCCCGCGATCCGCTCGGGGGTGAGTGCGGACCGGTCGGGAACGGCCGAGCGCTGGCAGCCCAGGGGAAGGTCGGGAAGGATCACCGACGCGTGCGGCGCGAGCTGCGCCGTCATGCCGTCCCACAGCCGTCCGTCGACGAGCAGACCGTGGACGGCGATCACCGGGGGGCCGTCTCCGATCACCCGGACGGGCACCGGCCCGACTCGTGTGGGCATCGTGGAGGTCTGGTGTGAGATCGCCATCGTCGTGGTTCCCTTCGCTCTCGACGCATGTAGCGGTCGCTACATCCCGAGCTGAATGTAGCGTGTGCTACATGACCGACGCAAACCCCACCTCGCAACGCGCCGCCCTGCTCGACGGCGCGGTGGCGCACGTCCTGGACCAGGGGATCGGCACGCTCTCGCTGCGCCCCCTCGCCGCGGCGCTGGGCACGAGCGACCGCATGCTCCTCTACTACTTCGGCACCAGGGAGGCACTGCTGGAGGCCGTCCTCGTGGCGGCCGGCTCGCACTTGCAGGCCGCGCTGGACGCCAGCCTTCCAGCCGAACCGGTCTCGACCGCAACGCTGTTCGCCGTGGCGAGGAGACTCGCCGACGACCCGGCGGCCCAGCCATACCTGCGCCTGTACGTCGAGCTGAGCGGGCTCGCTGCGGCGCGACGTGAACCCTTCGCCGCGGCGACGGCGCGGATCGCCCAGGGCTGGCTGGAGTGGACTACGGCCCGCATCGACCCCGGCGCCGGCGACCCCGCGACGACGGCAGCCGGGGTGCTGGCCGCGGTCGACGGCCTCCTCCTGGTCCGCTTCGCCCTGGGCGCCGACCACGCCGACCGCGCCGCGGCCTGGCTCACCGAGACCCTGGGCGGATCGCGATCGAGATGACGTGACACGCGGATGCCGCGCCGGCGCGGATGTGCGTGTCGCGTCACCTCGAAGAGTGGCGACACGGCGTCGACGACTGCGCCACGCGGTTCGCGAGCCGACCCGGGAGCAGGCCGGGCGTGTCTCGACGGGGGTGCGACACCGAGCACGTGGGAGCCTGTGCTGGTGCACATCCCGCCGGACTCGCGGCACGGCGTCGTCCTGCGCCGCTGGGGCCGTACCGTCGCACGACGCGCGCGGCTCATCGTGCTGCTGTGGGTGGTGTTCATCGCCGCCGCACTCGTCGCTGCGCTCGGCGCCTTCGGCACGCCGAGCCTGTTCGATCGCCTCGACAGCGGTGAGGTCGTCGTCGACGGCGAGAACCGCGACGGCCGGCGAGTGCTCGAGCAGGCCGGCAGCACCGGCTTCGGCACGTACACCCTCACCGTCGAGGGCGTCGACCTCACCGACCCGCAGGTGGCCGCCGCCGCCACGGACGCGGCGCAGCGCCTGACCGGGCTCGACCGGGTCGTGTCCGCCGTGAACCCGTTCGTGGTCCCCGGCGGCTCGTCGAGCCCGTCCGCCCGGCCGTTCCTGCGCGACGGTGACCCGGACGCCGGCGGGTTCGCCACAGTGGTGACCTTCGACCCCACGAACACCGCCGAGCAGGAGGCGACCGCGACCGCCGCGGTCGACACGGTGTTCGACGAGCTGGTCCGTGAGGTCGAGGCCGAGTCGGCACGGCGCGGCGGCCTGCGCACCCTGGTCGACCGCATCGTCGAGCAGGTCAGGATCGATGCCCAGCGCGGGGAGGGCATCGCCCTCCCGGTGAGCTTCCTGGTCATGGTGGTGGTCTTCGGCGGCCTGCTCGCCGCGAGCATCCCGGTGTTCGGAGCGGTGGCCTCGATCGCCGGCGCCCTGGTGTCGCTGCTCGGCTTCTCGTACCTGTTCGACCTGGACGCCTCGGTGGTCAACGTCGTCACGGTGCTCGGGCTGGGGCTGTGCATCGACTACGGCCTGCTCGTCGTGAGCCGCTTCCGCGAGGAGATGCGTGGGCTCCCCCGCCGTACCCGCCGGGTGCGCCCCCCACCGGCGCACATCGCACTCGTCGCCGAACGGACCATGGAACGGGCCGGCCGCACGGTCATCTTCTCCGCGCTCACCGTCGCCGTCTCCCTGGCCGGGCTGCTCGTCCTCGACATCGACTTCGTCCGTGCCGTCAGCGTCGCGGGCGTCTCGGTGGTCCTCCTCGCCCTGGCCGTGGCCCTCACGCTGATCCCGGCGCTGTGCGTGCTCGGCGCCCACCGCCTGCTCCGTGCGGGCGTCGAGACCTCGGGCGACGCCGGTGTGTTCACCCGCTTGGCCCGAGCCGTCCATGGCACGCCCTGGCTGGTCATCGGCCTCGTCACCGGGGTGCTCGTCCTGCTCACCGTCCCGGCCACGCGGATGGAGCTCACCTCCTCCGCTGCCGAGCTGCTACCGAAAGGCACTCCCGAGCGGGAGTTCGCCGTCGACCTGCGGGATCGGTATCCCCTGCTCGCCGGCGCCGAGGTGGTGGTCGTCACGCGTGGTACGCCGGTCGCCGAGGTGCAGGCCTGGGCCGCGGACGCCGCCAGCCGGCCGGGTGTGGAGTCCGTCGACCCCGTGCGAGTGCTGCCCGGCGGGGTGGCCACCGTCGGCTTCCAGACCGGCGACACCGGTGCGGGCGCGGCGTCGCGGGAGCTCACCGCCGACCTCCGTGAGGGCCGGCCGCCCTTCGCCCAGGCCTGGGTCGTCGGACAGGCGTCCGGCATCACCGACTTCCGGCAGACCGTCGCCGACCGGGCGCTCTGGGCGGTCGGCGCGGTGGTGCTCGCGACCCTCGTCCTGCTCTTCCTCATGACCGGCTCGGTCGTCATCCCGGTCAAGGCGCTCGTCATGAACGTGCTGTCGCTCGGGGCCACGCTCGGTGTGCTGGTCTGGGTGTTCCAGGACGGCAACCTCGAGGGGCTGCTCGGCTTCACCTCGGTCGGCGGTGTCGAGGCCACCGTCCCGCTGCTCGTCCTCGCCTTCGGGTTCGGGCTGTCCATGGACTACGAGGTCTTCCTCCTCTCCCGCATCGTCGAGCTCCACGCGCAAGGACACGACACGAGGTCGGCGGTCACCCGCGGACTGCAGCGGTCGGGGCGCATCATCACCTCGGCGGCGTTGCTGATGGTCATCGTGTTCGCCGGGTTCGCCGCCGGCGATCTGCTCGTGCTCAAGCAGACCGGGGTGGCCCTGGTGCTCGCCGTGGTCATCGACGCCACGGTGGTGCGCATGCTGCTCGTCCCGGCCACGATGTCGGTGCTCGGGTCGGCGAACTGGTGGGCTCCCGCGCCGCTCCGCCGCCTGCACGAACGTTTCGGGATCGTCGGGTGAGCCTGGATGCCGCGCCGCGCCTCACCGTGCGAGCGCTCACCTCACCTGCCGACGTCGTCGCGGCCACCGGCGCGCACCGGCTGGCGCTGCTCGACCTCGGCGACGGCGAGCGGTCGCGTGGTTTCGCGGTCGGCGCCGACCTGGGAACCGGGGCCGTCGTCGTCGCCCGGGCCTCCGACCACGGCGTTCCCGGCGTCGCCCTGCTCGGCACCGGTGCCGCGTACGCCGCGCTCCTCAGCGACGAGCACGTACGGGCCCGGTTGCGCCGCAACGCTTCCCGCCACGTCAGCGCGCCGCGGGAGAGCTTCGACGCGGTTCGACCCCACCTGCCGCTCGACCCCGATCGCAGCGGCGACTGGGACTGGATGTGAGGCCGGCACGCCGGTGCTGGCCGGCATCGCCGTCGACCCCGCCCATCGTGGGCGGGGCCTCGGTGCGGCGGTGACGGCCTACCCCACCCGACGGGCAGTCGCCGACACCGGCGCCTGCGCGCTGGGCATGTTCGCCGACAGCGTCGGCGCCCGCCGTCTCTACCACCGCCTCGGTGACACGACCGGGATGAAGTGGCACAGCGCCTGGCTCGTCGCGCCGTTCCCACCTCTCGGCTACTGACACGGCAACCCTTGATCCTCAGTTCAGGCCGCGTCCACGGTATGAGCCCGGCGTACCCGCACGCCGGGTGAAACGTCCCCACGGTCTGCGTGTGACATCGAGGTCCGTTCCGGCCCCGACGACATGCGCCGACCACGAATCAGAGAACGAGGGCATCCGTGCCGCCCCGTCCCGCGTACCCGTCTCGCCCCCGAGCCCGCCGGTGGTCGCTCGCCGTCACCGCGACCGCGCTGGCGCTCACCGGTACCTGGCCTGCGGTCGCCGCACCGCCCGACCCCACGCCTCGACCGCCGGTGGGTCTGGGGTCCACCGGCATTTCGTGGGTCGACGACTGGTGGCGGGACACGTGGTGGATGACGCCCACACCCGAGCCGACGACCTCCCCCACACCGAGCGCGAACCCCTCCCCCACATCGAGCGCGAGCCCCACGCCATCGGAGTCGAGCACACCCGCCCCTCGGGTCGACCTGGCGGAGCGGATCGCCTCGGACATGACCGGCACGCACGAGGAACGTCCGCACGGCGTCCCCGAGAGCTACGACTGGGCAGCCGGCCCTCGGGTCGGAAAGGGCAACAGCTGTCCGTCCGACTGGAACGCGATGATCCCCTGGGGCCATGCCTACGAGCCGGCGAGCGGCAACCCGGCGACCAACACGCGGGTGCACGTCAAGGGCCTGCAGACGCTCTACCTCAGCAAGTCCGACGGCCAGTGGCATGTCTGGCAGTCCAGCGAGGACGTCGGGGGGGCGATGTATGTCGAGGACTTCGTCGGCGACGAGTCCAAGGGCGGCCCGGAGTACGTGCGCGACGAGCCGGACGGCGGGCAGTCCGCCATTCCCGGCGACGGATTCAACTTCCACTTCTGGACCCCGGAGCGCGCCACCGTCGACTGCTCCGACATCGCCGGCGTGGTGAGCACCGTGCAGGCACGCCTCGTCGTCGACGACACGGCGAAGCCGGACGACCGGAGCACCGCGCGGTTCCTCATGTCGGTCGGTGCCGACTACTGGCGTTCCCTCGACGCGCAGTGGGCCGCCGACTGGTCGAACAACGGCGACATCGGCATCGGCAAGTTCCGCTTCATCGGAACCGAGTTCACGAGCTACTACATGACGACCATGACCAAGGACCAGCTCGCCGAGAACCCCCCGCCGCTCTGACCGAACCGGCAGGAACTCGTGCGCACCGCGGGCGCACCGGGCGGGCGTCATCCGCATAGGGTCGTGGATGACGCCCGCCCACCACCGCGAGAGAGGCCCACCCGATGCCCACCGTCAGCAACGGCGACGTCGACATCCACTACACCGACACCGGTGGCGACGGCCGCCCGGTGGTGCTCGTCCACGGGTGGCCGCTCAGCGCGCTCGCCTGGAAGGACCAGACCCCGCCGCTCCTGGATGCCGGGCAGCGGGTCATCGCCTACGACCGCCGCGGGTTCGGGCGCTCGGGCAAGCCCGGGGCGTCATCCGGGTACGACTACGACACTCTCACCGGCGATCTCGACGCGCTGCTCACCACGCTCGACCTGCGCGACGTGGCACTGGTCGGGTTCTCGATGGGTGGCGGCGAGGTGGCGCGCTATCTCGGCACGAGGGGCGCCGAGCGGGTGCGCTGCGCCGCGTTCGTGGCGGCGATCCCGCCGTGCCTGCTCAAGGATGACGGGCACCCCGACGGTGGTCTCGACCTGGGGACGATCAAGTCGCTGCAGGACGGGCTCCGGGCCGACCCGTCCGGGTTCCTCGACGAGTTCCTCACCGGGTTCTTCAGCGCCGGCGGCACGCTGAAGGTCACCGAGGATCAGCGCCAGGAGGCGCTCGCGCTCGCCCACCAGGCCGACGTGCATGCCGCCGTCGAGTGCATCGCCAGCTGGGTCACCGACTTCACCGCCGACATCGCCTCCATCACGGTGCCGACCCTCGTGGTGCACGGCGACTCCGACGCGACGGTGCCGTTCGAGGTGTCGGGCCGGCGCACCCACGAGCTGGTCGCCGGCAGCGAGCTCGTGCTCGTCAAGGACGGCCCGCACGGCATCACGACCTCGCACGCCGACCAGGTCAACACCGCGTTGGTCGACCTCGTCTCGCGCTGACCTGACTCTGCGGGAAACCGGTGTGATCACGCGGGTTTCGTGCAGCCGTCGGACGTGGTCGGATGACGGTCAGCCGGTAAGTGCCTTCCCTGCCGGAGCCGGGCCCGGCTCGCCGGCCGGCCCGGCCTGCTTGCTGTCGATGCCGGCCTCCGTGCGCTGCTGCGCGGTGATCGGGGCCGGGGCGTCGGTGAGCGGGTCGTAGCCACCACCGGACTTGGGGAAGGCGATGACGTCGCGGATGCTGTCGAACCCACCGAGCAGCATGACGATGCGGTCCCAGCCGAACGCGATCCCGCCGTGCGGCGGGGCGCCGTACTGGAACGCGTCGAGGAGGAACCCGAACTTCTCCTGCGCCTCCTCGGCGGACAGACCCATGACGGCGAAGACCCGCTCCTGCACGTCGCGCCGGTGGATACGGATGGAGCCGCCGCCGATCTCGTTGCCGTTGCACACCAGGTCGTACGCGTAGGCCAGCGCCTCACCCGGCCGCTCGTCGAAGGTGTCCTCGAACTCGGCCTTGGGCGAGGTGAACGCATGATGCACCGCGGTCCACGCACCGCCGCCCACGGCCACGTCACCGGCTGCGACGGCGTCGCCGGCCGGCTCGAACAGCGGCGCGTCGAGCACCCAGAGGAAGCTCCACGCCGACTCGTCGACCAGCCCGCACCGCTTGCCGATCTCGAGCCGGGCCGCGCCGAGCAGCGCCCGCGAGCTCTTCGTGGCGCCGGCGGCGAAGAACACGCAGTCACCGGGCTGGGCGCCGACCTGGGCGGCGAGACCGGCGAGCTCGTCATCCGAGAGGTTCTTCGCGACCGGCCCGCTGAGCGTGCCGTCGTCCTGCACGAGCACGTAGGCGAGGCCGCGGGCGCCGCGCTGCCTGGCCCACTCCTGCCAGGCGTCGAGCTGCTTGCGCGGCTGGCTCGCCCCGCCGGGCATGACGACGGCACCGACGTACTCGGCCTGGAAGACCCGGAACGGGGTGCTCGCGAAGTACTCGGTGCACTCGACGAGCTCGACGCCGAAGCGTAGGTCGGGCTTGTCGGTGCCGAACCGGCGCATGGCCTCGGCGTACGTCATCCGCGGCAACGGCGTGGCGAGGTCGACCCCGATCAGCGACCAGATCTCGCGGACGATCGCCTCGCCGAGCTCGAGCACGTCGTCCTGCTCGACGAAGCTCATCTCGACGTCGAGCTGGGTGAACTCGGGCTGCCGGTCGGCACGGAAGTCCTCGTCGCGGTAGCACCGGGCGATCTGGTAGTAGCGCTCCATCCCGGCCACCATGAGCAGCTGCTTGAACAGCTGCGGGCTCTGCGGCAGGGCGTACCAGGACCCGGGCGCGAGCCGCGCGGGCACGAGGAAGTCGCGGGCGCCCTCCGGGGTCGAGCGGGTCAGGGTCGGCGTCTCGACCTCGACGAAGTCGCGCTCCCCCAACACCTTTCGCGCTGCGGCGTTGACCCTGCTGCGCAGCCGCAGCGCCTGCCCGGCCGACCGCGCGCCGGGGCGGCGCAGGTCGAGGTAGCGGTGCTTGAGCCGGGCCTCCTCCCCCACGCTCACCCGCTCGTCGATCTGGAACGGCAGCGCGGCGCTCGGGCTCAGCACCTCGATCGTGCCCGCCACGACCTCGACCTCGCCGGTGGGCAGGTCGGCGTTGACGTTGCGCTCGTCGCGCCCGGCGACCTCGCCGGTCACCCGCACGACGTACTCGCTGCGCAGGTCGTGCGCCGCCGCGTCGAGCACCGCGTCCCTCGCGACCACCTGCACCACGCCGCTCGCGTCGCGCAGGTCGACGAACGCCACCCCGCCGTGGTCTCGCCGCCGGGCCACCCATCCGGCGAGGGTGACGGTCGAGCCGATGTGGGCGGCTCGGAGGGAGCCGGCCTCGTGGGTACGGAGCACAGTGGAGTCCTTCGAGCAGATGTCGGTGCCCGGGACGCGATCCGGGCCGGGTGGTGCTGGAGATCGGTGCGGATGCCGCGTGCGCACCGCCGAACGGGACGGTGCTGGTTCGCGGCCAACCCAGTCTACGAAGCACGTCATCCACCCGGCGAACGCCTATCTCGCGTCACCGGCCCGCGAACGCGGATCTCACGTCATCCACCCGGCGAACGCGTGTCTCACGGCGGCACCGCCTCGGCCGACCGCTCGCCGTGGCCATCGGTCGACCGCTCGCGGGGTCAGGTGGCCGCGCTCCGGGACGGGTACGCGGGGAGGAGGCAGACCTCGTTGCCGGACGGGTCGCGGAACACCCGCCACGGGAGGTCACCCCACCCGTGGTCGACCCACTCGCTGCCGCCGAGGTCGAGGAGCCGGGCGACCGCCTCGTCGACGTGGTCGTCGGCCTCAAGGCGCACGTCGAGATGGACCCGGTTCTTCTCGTCGGCACCCTTGGGCGCCGGCTCCGGGCACAGCTCGAGCAGCGGCCCGCGGCCGCTCGGATGACGCAGCGCGCTCGACATCGAACTCTCGGCGGGCACCCAGCCGGACAGGGAGGACCAGAACGCGGTGTCGCGATCGACGTCGGCGCTGTCCAGGGGCAGCGAGGACAGCGGCCCGGACACGGCGTACTCGGGCCGAGCCTCCATGACGCAGAACGGGTTTCCCTCCGGGTCTGCGAGCACCACCCACGGCACGTCGCGCTGCCCGATGTCGAGGTGGCTCGCGCCGAGCGCCAGGGCGCGCTCGACGACCTCGCCCTGCCGCTCGCCACCGCCGACCTCCAGGTGCAGCCGCGGGGACGGCTCCCTCGGTTCCGGAACCGTCGAGAAGCAGAGGTCGAGGTACGCGTCGCCGGCGATCGTCATCCGCGTCTCGAACGTCTCCGTGATGTCGGTGAGAGTCGTGGTGCCGAGCAGCGCCTCCCAGAACCGGCCGAGGCGGCGCGGGTCGAGTGCGTCGACGACGATGTTCTCCAGATACATGCCCCACGTCCTACCACCGAACTCGCCGTCGAGGCGGAGATCGTGCCACGGTGGGTGCGACGGACGAACGGGAGGAGAAGCCGCGTGTGTGAGAGCCCCGGACGGCGCGACCTGCTGGCCGCCGGCCTGCTCGTCGCGACCGCCGCGACCGTGACGGCCTGTACCGGGGATGACGACCGGTCCCGTGGGTCTGGCGACCGGGGTCGATCCGAGCCGGGCGGCGGTCGCAGCGCTCCCGGTCACCGGCTGGTCCTGGCGCCGGAGGTGCGCCTGGTCGACGCCACGGCGGAGCCCAGCGTGGCGTTCACCCGCGCCCTGCTCGCCGCGGCCACCGCTGTCGTCGTGTGTCGTCCTGACTCGGCCGAGGTGTCCGAGGCGGTCCCGGTGGCGACCCGTCTCGGCATCCCGCTGCTCGTCTCCGGCCCGCAGCTGCGGCCCGAGCTCGACCGGCTGGGCGTGCGCACCGTGGTCGCCACGACGCCCGGCTCGGCCACCTCGTCCGACGTGGGCAACCGCGAGGTGGTCGACAGCGACGCCGCGCGGTCCCTTCCCGGGCTGCCACTCACCCGTCCCGCCCGCGGACCGGTGCTCGTGGTGCGGCAGGGCGCCACCGTGCCCGCCGTCGTCGAGGCGACGCTCGCGGCCACTCGCGCGACCCGGGCGGTCGCCGAGGTCGCCGACATCCGCGCCGACCCCGAGGTGCGCACCGCGCTGCGCGCGTCATCCGAGGCACCGGTCGCCGGGTTCGGCGACCTCGGGCCGGCCGAGCGCTTCGCGGCGCGGGTACGCACCACCCGCCGGGCTCCCGAGCTCCCCGGCGGCGGCCTGCTGCCGTTCCCGGCCCGGCGGATGGTGGCGCTCTACGGTCATCCCGAGACCCCGGCGCTCGGAATGCTCGGCGAACAGGGGCCCGAAGCCGCCGTCCAGCGAGCACGAGCGCTGGCCGCGCGCTACGCGGCCGCACTGCGCCAGCCCGTCGTCCCGGCCTTCGAGCTGATCGCCACGGTGGCCACCGGTGCGGCCCAGCGCGACGGCAGCTACTCGCGGCGCACACCGGTCGAGGTGCTGCGTCCGTGGGTGGAGGTCGCCGAGCGGGCCGGCGTGTACGTGGTGGTCGACCTGCAGCCGGGGCGTACCGACTTCCTCACCCAGGCGCGCGCGTACGAGGAGCTGCTGCGCCGGCCGGGAGTCGGGCTGGCGCTCGACCCCGAGTGGCGGCTGGCCCCCGGACAGCGGCACCTGCGGCAGATCGGCTCGGTCGGCATCGACGAGGTCAACGCGGTCGGCTCCTGGCTCGACGGTCTGGTGCGCACTCGCGACCTACCCCCGAAGGTCCTCGTGCTGCACCAGTTCCGGCCGTCGATGGTGCGCGACCGCGCACGCCTGGACACCACGCTCGACCACGTGCAGTGGCTCGTCCACGCCGACGGTCAGGGGTCGCAGGGCGACAAGCAGAGCACCTGGACGCGGCTGCGTGCGGGCCTGCCGGCCGGAACCTGGCTCGGCTGGAAGAACTTCGAGGACGAGGACGACCCGATGCTCAGTCCCGAGCAGACCGCTACCCGGGTGCGCCCGGTTCCCTGGTTCGTCTCCTACCAGTAGCCGCCTCGGTTCACAGCGCGCGAGGTCACTCGGGGGCGAGGTAGAACCACCGGCCGGCGCGGCGTTCGAAGCGGCTCCGCTCGCGCAGCTCTCCACGCTGCCGGGTCACGCCCTCGCCGGACTCCCAGCGGGCACGGAACTCGACGATGCCGGTGTCGTCGTCGGGGCCGCCGCCGACGACCTCGACGACGGTCAGGCCCACCCATCGCACCCACGGGTCGGGCTCGACGATGTCGGGCCGGGTCCGTGGGTGCCACGTGCGGTACAGATGGTGCCCGTCGGCCACGGCGTAGGCGGTGTAGCGCGAGCGCATCAACTGCTCGACCGTGGCCGCGTGCCGCTCGCCCCGGACGACCGGGCCACAGCACGCGCCGAGCGACGCGCCGTCTCGGCCGCCACCACACGGACACGGCCTCTCGTCGACGAGCAGGTCCTCGGCCTCGCCGGTCGCCGACACCCACGCGAACGCCCCGCGCCGGTTCGGTGCGCCGTGCCCCATGTCGGCGATCCTCGCACCGAACGGTGGAGGTGGCCAGCCGTCCGGATGACGACGCCTCACCTCCTCGGTCCGAAGCGCGCGGACATCCGGATAGCCGGATGCCGAACCCGCCGGTGGCCGGTTCCTCGGTGCCTACGTTTCGTCGTGGCAGACAACGACCACGCCCCGAAACACAGGAGATCTCGATGAAGCGTCCGTCCTCGCGCACCGCGCGGATCCTCGCGTGGAGCGCCGTGCCCCTCGCGTTCGTCGCGAGCGCCGGGCTCGTCGCCACCTCGTCGTACTCGGCGTTCAGCGCGCAGACGTCGAACGCGACGAACAACTGGGCTGCCGGCACCGTCAACCTCACCGACGACGACAGCAACACCGCGATGTTCTCGGCGACCGGCCTGAAGCCGGGCGACACCGGCAGCAGGTGCATCGCCGTCACCTCGACGGGCACCGTTCCCTCGACCGTCAAGCTGTTCGGCACCAGCCCCGTCACTACCAACGCGCTGTCCTCGCACCTGACGCTCACGGTGACCCAGGGCACCGGCGGCTCGTTCGGGTCGTGCACCGGCTTCACGCCGCTGTCGACCGGCTCCGCGGTGTACTCCGGGTCGCTGGCGGCGTTCGGCAGCTCGGCCACGTCGTACGCGACCGGCCTCGGCACGTGGGCGCCCACCGGTACGGCCTCGGAGACCCGCGTGTTCAAGTTCGACTACACCTTCAACAACTCCGCGCCGAACAGCACCCAGGGCGGCACCGCCGCGATCGGCTTCACCTGGGAAGCGCAGAGCTGACGCACGACCTCGTGGACGATCGACCCTCTCCCGTGACACCCGAACCGGACGGCCCCACCGTCCGGTTCGGGTGGTCACGGTTGGTGGTCGCCACCCTGGCCCGGGCGGTGCTCGCCGTGGCGCTCGGTCTCGCCTTCTGGTCGGCCGCACCGACGATCATCGGCTGGGAGCCCACCACCGTGGCCACCGGGTCCATGGAGCCGCGGATCCACGTCGGGGACGTCGTCGTGGCGCGCCCGGTGGCCGCCGCCGACGCGCAGCCGGGCCAGGTGCTGCTCGTCGACGACCCCGACCGGTCGGGCCGGCTGCGCCTGCACCGGTTCGTCGAGCGCGACGACACCGGCGGGCTGGTGCTCAAGGGCGACGCGAACCGGCATCAGGACTCCACGCCGGTGCCGCCCTACGCCGTGCACGGTGTCGGCGTGCTCCGCGTGCCGTGGGCCGGCGTACCCGTCGGGTGGGTCACGACCGGACAGTGGCGCCAGCTCGGCCTGCTCGCCCTCGCCGTCACCGCCCTGCTCGCACTCACGACGCTCGACCGCACCCTGCGGCGCGACGAGCCAGGCACGCGCGCAACGGAACCCGGCCGCGCAACGCCGGTCGGTGCCACCGACCTGGCCCCGGCGGTGCAGGCGGTCGGGCTGGGTGCCGCTCGATCCCTCCGCACCTGGTGGGTGTGGGCCACGGCGCTCACCGGGGTGACGGCACTGATGGCCACCGCGGCGCCACCCTCCCTGGCGGCCCTGTCCGGCACGACCACGTCGCCGGCGTCGACGCTCTCGGCCCGCTATGCGTCGTGCAGTACCGCGGTGCTCGCCGCCGCGCCGCAGGTGTACTACCGGTTCGAGGAGAACCCGAAGTCGGCCGGCGTCACGGCCGCCGACAGCTCCGGCAACGGAGCGAACGGGAGCTACGGCCCCGGCGTCGCCTCGGCCAACAACCGGCCGTGCGTCAGCGACGGCGGGCGGGTCGCGCGGCTGAACGGCACGACCGGCCAGGTGTTCGGCCCCACCACGGCCCTCCCGATGTCGAACACGTTCACGATCAGCGTCTGGTTCCGCACCGCGGTCGCCCAGGGCAAAATCGTCGGCTTCGGCACCAGCCAGAACGGCACGTCGAGCCAGTACGACCGCCACCTGTACGTCGACACCGCCGGACGTCTGGTCTTCGGGGTGTACCCGGGCAGCGTGCAGGCCGTACAGACCCCGGTAGCCGTCACCGACAACGCCTGGCACCTGGCGACGGCCACGGTGTCACCCGCCGGGATGCGGCTCTACCTCGACGGGGTCCTGGTGGCGTCCAATGCCACCTCGACCGCCGAGGCGTACCCGAGCGGCTACCTGCGCATCGGGCGGGACTCGCTGGGCGGCTGGCCCGGTGCGGGGTCGACCTACTTCCAGGGCGATCTCGACGACGTGGCGTACTGGAACTCCGCGCTGACCGCCGCGCACGTGCAGCAGATCCACGCCGCCCGGTTCCCGTAGCGGGCCGGCGTCACACCGGCTGCCGCCCCGGGCTGCG
>JBOFBK010000085.1:0-1615 GCA_051645525.1 Dermatophilaceae bacterium
AAGGCGACACCGTGACGCTCGTCGTGTCCAAGGGGCCCGTCCTCGTCGCCGTACCCAACGTCATCGGCCAACAGGTCGGCGACGCACGACGCGTTCTCGAGCAGGCCGGCTTCCAGGTGAAGGTCGAGGAGGCGTTCGGCGGCTACTTCGGCACGGTGCGCCTCCAGGACCCGGCCGGAGGCCAGGTGCCGCGCGGAAGCGTCATCACCCTGACCGTCGTCTGACCGACGACGTGCTTCTCCGGCAGGTATCGCCTCGTCACGTGCGGCTGGCCACCGCGGCCCTGGTCGGTGTCACGGCGGTCTGGGGGTCGACGTTCTTCCTGATCCGCGACCTCGTCGTCACGGTCCCGCCAGCGGACTTCCTCGCGGTCCGGTTCGCGATGGCGGCACTGGTGATGTTCGGGATGTTCCACCGACAGGTTCTTGCGCTCTCCCGTCGTGACCTGGGCGTCGGGGCCGGTCTCGGAGCTCTTTACGGCGTCGCCCAGGTGCTCCAGACCACCGGGCTGCAGCACACCGACGCCTCGGTCTCCGGGTTCGTCACCGGCACCTACGTCGTGCTCACCCCGGTCCTCGGCGCGCTCATCCTGCGGGACCGGGTCGGCGCGGTCACCTGGCTCGCGGTGCTGATGGCGATGAGCGGTATCGCGGTGCTGTCGCTGCGAGGCGCGGCGGTCGGCACCGGCGAGGCACTCACCCTCGCCTCGGCGGTGCTCTACGCCGGCCACATCGTCGCACTCGGACGATGGTCGACGCCGTCGGCCGCGGTGGGCCTGGCAACCGTGCAGGCCGGGGTCATCGCGCTCGTGGCCTCGGTGTGCGCCACGCCCGGCGGTCTCACGCTGCCGTCCGATACCGGGCAGTGGGGCTCGCTGCTCTACATGGCACTCCTCGCCGGGGCGTTCGCCCTCTGGGCCCAGACCTGGGCGCAGGCGCATCTCACGGCCACCCGGGCCGCGATCGTCATGGCCCTGGAGCCGGTGTTCGCGGCGTTCTTCGCGGTCCTGCTCGGTGGGGAGTCACTCACCGCCCGGATGCTGCTCGGAGGCACGCTGGTCGTATCGGCGATGTACCTCGTGGAGCTCCGCGGCCCAGGCGCCGAACGCTCCCCCACGGCGACCGCCGCCGAGAGCCCGCCACCCGAGGCGCGTCATCACGACGTCTGAGACGTAAGGTCCACGTCGTGCCGCACGAGATCACCGAGCCCCACGACTCGGGGTTCGTCCGGACCGGCGACCACCACGAGGTCTACTGGGAGGCCTGCGGCGCGCCCCACGGCAAGCCTGCCGTGGTGCTCCACGGCGGGCCGGGATCTGGCGCCACACCCTGGTGGCGCCAGTTCTTCGACCCGCACCGCTACCGGGTCGTCCTCGTCGACCAGCGCGGCTGCGGCCGCAGCCGGCCCTCGGCGAGCGAAGATCTCACCGCGCTGCGGCACAACACCACGGCGCACCTCGTCTCCGACCTCGAGGCGATCCGTCGTCGGCTCGGTCTCCAGCGATGGCTGCTGTTCGGCGGATCGTGGGGGTCCACGCTCGCACTGGCCTACGCCGTCGACCATCCCGAGCGGGTGAGCGAGCTCGTCCTGTGGGCCGTCGTGACGACCCGGGCCC
>JBOFBK010000086.1:0-3515 GCA_051645525.1 Dermatophilaceae bacterium
AGGAGGTCGCGGACGGCGTCGGTCGACAGGCCGGTCACGAGCGACACCCTTCCACACCCCGTGCCGTCGCCGGACCCGGCCCCCGGGGCCGGCACCCCGGGCCGCTACCCCGGCGTCGGCCTCGTGCCGTCGCCTCGCGCCTTGGCCTCGTGCCGTCGCCTCGGTCCTGGCGCCGGGCGGTTGCCTCGTCCTGACTCCGGGACGCCGCTCCGGGCCCGGACCGGGCGCTCTCCACCGCTCAGCCGAGCCAGCCGTACGCGGAGGTGACGGCCAGGGTGAGCACGCAGCGCCGCTCGGCCACCATCGCCGCGCGGTACTCATCCCAGTCGTCGTGCTCACCGGCGAGCTGGCGGTAGTACGCCACGAGCGCGTCGGCGACCTCGTCGTCGGGGTCGACCGTCGGCGGGGTCAGCGTCGCGGTGCCGTCAAGCACCACGTAGTGCGCGAACGAGCCGTCGGTCACGTGCAGGGCGCAGCGTGCGTCGCGCCGCACGTTGCGCGTCTTGGCCCGGTCGTCGGTGACGCTCACGAGCGGTGAGCCACCGGGCCCGGCCGCGAACCCGACATTGGACAACTGGGCTCGCCCGTCCCGCCGCAGCGTGGTCAGCACCCCTTTGCGGATGCCGTGCGCGAACTCCAGGGCAGCGGGGATGTCGGTCACGCCGACGACCCTACGGATGACGTGCCGCGCACCACCAGCCCGTGACGGGTCGAGCCTGGCGTGCGAATACGGTGACAGCAATGCCCGGCCATCCTTCGTCGGAGGTGGACCGACCTGACTCAGCGCACGGCAGAGACCAGGACGCCGATGGAGTTCCAGGCGTTGTGTGCCAGCACCGCCGGCCACACGCTCCCGGAACGAGCACGGATCCAGCCAAGACCGAATGCGACCAGCCCGAGGACGACCGCAGCGACGATGTCGAACTGCAGCGACCCGTCGCGGATGACGACACCGTGCCCGAAGCCGAAGAGAACGGAGGTGGACACCAGGGTCCACGAGACCTCTGCTCCCCACAGCGTGCCGATCGCCGGGAGTACTGGGGCGAGCAGTGCCCACAGCAGACCTCGATAGAGCAGCTCTTCGGACAGTCCTGGCATGGTCAGCTGGAATGCCAGGGTTTCGAACGTCACGTCGTCGGCCGGCCCGAGCAGTCGCAAGATTGCTCCGATCGCCGTCAAGACCAGCGCCGCGACCAGGACGGGTCGTAGCGATCCTGGTCGCGGCAGGTTGAGCCCGACCGCACGGTGACGCCCGGTCAGCACTGCGAAGACCAACAGTGCGACGCTCAGCAGCATCAGGTTGAACCACGGCCGTTCCAGATCCACGAAAGGGCCGAACCGTGGAAGCCTGAGGACGAGGTTGGCGACAACGACGACGCCGACGATGAGCGCCAGCGTTCGACCCACTCCGGCGACAGCGGCGCGCGGCGGCGTGCCCCTGTCGGTACCGTCACGGGCGATCGAGCGGTCGCGCCTTCTCATCCCGATCCAGATCAACGGTGCGAGCACCGCCACCTGAAGCGCCGAGTTCGCCAGTGCGTCCGTGAACCACATCGAGTTCTCCTGCGATCGTCGAGTTTGTTGACCGCGGGTGATCGTCGGCGCCATTCTTCCGCCTGTGCAACAGCTCGCCGGCGGTAGCCCAGCCCACCTCGTCGTACGTGACGACGACCAGGTGCGGGTGCTGCTCGATCGCGACTATCGCCTTGTGCTCGGGGCATTCATGGGCGAGGCCAGGTCCATCACGGATGCCGCGCGCGAGCTCGCGGTCGAGGCGGAGTGGCTCAGACGACGGGTCGAGCGGCTTTGCCGGGAGCGGCTTGTCCGCGTGGCGCGGACGGTGCCGCGAGCGGGTCGCTCGATCCGGCACTATCGCGCCGTCGCCGACGACTTCTTCGTGCCGATCGAGGCGGTCACCTTCGACTCGCTTTACGCCGGGGTCGACCGACGGTTCAGCGCGTTCCGGGGAGCCATCCTGTCGGTGGCGGCATCCGAGTTGGCCAGGCTGCCGCAGGTCGGCCTGAGAATCGCCCGCAAGGGCCCGGCCGGAGTACGGATCGAAGTCGCGCCGGAGCCGGGGCGTTGGTGGGAACCTCAACGCGCGGACGGACCGGCGGCGATGGAGAGCTGGTCCGACCTCCGGTTGGAGCGCGACGAGGCGTTGGCACTGCAGCGCGACCTCCGCGCCGTCATCACCGCCTACACCGGCCGCCAGTCTCCAGCGGGGGAGCCACACATCCTCGGTGTGCTGCTGGCGCCGTCGGGCTCGGAGTAGCCGTCGGCGGGTGCGTCATCCGTCACGTCGGCCAATCCGGATCACGGCGCCGACCTCGGTCCAGGTCCACGTCCCTGGTCCGGGTTCGCGTTCTGCCCTGCCTCGGTCGTCGTGACGGCCAGAGCCGGGAGGACCAGGCGGTCCCAGTCGGCCCGGTGCGGCGGGCGGAGGAAGCCGTGATGTCCGACCCGGTCGACGCCGAGGTCGGCGGGCGTCATCCGAACGGGTACGACGGACGCACCTGCGAACCACTGCTCCAGCGCCACCATGCTCGCGCCGGACAGCAGCTCGTCGTCGGTGAACGAGATGGCCGTGATGGGGAGGGTCACCGAGGCCGTGCGGCGGGAGAACGACGGCACGTCGGCACCGATGTACTCCTCGTGCAGACACCACCGGCCCCACTGCCGGATGACGCCGGTCGGCAGGTTCCCGATCAGGCGCAGCCGGTCACCGGGGTAGTAGCCGGCCACTCTCGTGGTGACCGGCACGAGCACGCGGAAGAAGAACGGTGTACGCCACCACATCGCCCGCCGGCCCAGCCGCCAGTACCCGCTTCCCGCGCTCACCAGCACGGCGGCGGACACCAGGTCGTGGCGCGCGAACGGCAGCGCCTGCCCGCCGAGGCTGTGTCCGAGCCAGCTGAGCGGCACCGTCGGCCCGGCCCGCTCGGCCAGCGCCTCGAGGGCACTGGCCGCGTCTCCGGCCCACCGCACGGCGTCGCCGGTCTCGGCCCGCAGTGCGGCCGGTGACTCCATGCCGCGGTAGTCGACGGTCAGTGCGAGGAAGCCCCGCTCGGCGAGCCAGCGCCCGAACGGGGCGTAGAAGCGCCGTCGGGTGGCCATCGCCCCGGCCACGACCACGCCGCCGCGAGGTGGTCCGTCGGGGACGAACCAGGTCACCTGCAGTAGCCGGCCGTCGTCGGCAGCGATCTCGCCGGTCTCCAGGTGCACTTCCGACTCGGTGCTAAGACGATCGTCATAGGTGGTCATGAGCCGACCATATGACACTCGTCATAGTGGGGGCAATAGACTTCGGTCTCGTGACCACCGCCGAGCCGCCCCTGAGCGCGGCCACACCCGTCGAGCCACGGGCCGTCCGCAGCCCGGCCGCGACCCGCCCACCGCGGGCGACTCGCGAGCGCATGGTCGTGGGCGCCGCCCGCATCATCGGGTGCCAGGGAGTCGACGCGATGAGCCTGCGGGTGCTCGCCGACACCGAGGGGGTGCCGCTCGGCTCCACC
>JBOFBK010000087.1:0-4446 GCA_051645525.1 Dermatophilaceae bacterium
CGCGACGGCATCCGGATGACCGATCTGCGCCGCAGTGTCGACGTCGGGCCGCGACGGGTGACCGCGGTCGTCGACCTGCTCGAGCGGGTCGGGGCGGCGCACACCACGCGCTCCCGGGTCCGATTGCTCGAGCGGATGACGCCGGCGGAGGTCGTGCGCCGCGCGACCGAAGAGGTCGAGCGACACCGGCGGGTGCGGGAGACGCGGACCGCGATGATGCGGCAGTACGCCGAGACCCGGGGGTGCCGGCGTCAGTTCCTGCTCGGCTACCTCGGTGAGCAGGTCGGCGAGCCGTGCGGTCGCTGCGACACCTGCGACGGCGGGAGCGCACAGCGGGTCGCCGAGGATCGTGAGCAGGACGGTGCCGGCGACGTGCCGTTCCCCACAGGCACCGAGGTGACCCACCGGGAGTTCGGCGACGGTGTGGTCATGGGCGTCGAACCCGACCGGGTGACCATCCTGTTCGACGACGAGGGGTACCGCACCCTCGCTCTCGACGCCGTGCTCGACGACGACCTGCTCACCGTGCTCGACGGCGACCTGCTCACCCCGGGAGCATCCGCGTCGTCACCGTGACGGCACGGAGTCCGGGCAGCCGGGGATGCATCCACGTCCTCGCCGAACTTCCGTGTCGCCTCGCTGCAACGAGTCGGTTCCCGGCGCCTGGAACTCGTGAGTCACTACCGAGACGTACACCGTTCGGGTGGCCGTCGACGATCTCCGTCGCGACCGGCAATATCGGCTCATACCGTGGCGATGTCGATGACGTGAACGACGTCCGCAGTGCCCGCGAAGTCTTCACCGTTTCGGGTCAGCAGCACAGCGCCGATGTCGGCGGCCACCGAGGCGAGCATGAGGTCGATGCGACGCGGTCGGGGGTTGCGGCCGGCCGCACGCACCGATGCAGCGATCGCGCCGTACCAGTGGGCGGCGCCCGCGGAGTACGGCAGGGGGTCGAAGGTGGCGAGAACCTCGCGGTAGCGGCGTTCGCGCAGTGCCGCCCGTACCGGGTCGCTCGTGTGCAGACCGTAGGCCAGCTCGGCGACGGTGAGCGTGCTGACGGCGGCGGTGTCGGCGATCTCGGCCAGGTTCGGCGGTGGTGCGATCACACAGGAGGTGTCGAGGACGGCGAGCGGATGCTCAGCCATGCGCGGGCTCCCACGGGTCGGTCGTCGTGCGGTCGTCAAGGAACCGGTCGCTCGAGCGGATGTCGCCGAGCCACGCCTCGGCGTCGGGGGGAGTCGCCTCGACAAATGCGACGAGGGTGTCAGTGCGGGGGAACCTCGGCGGACGGTGCGCCGGCACGTGAGGGGTGACGTCGGCGACCGGTATGCCGTCACGAGTGACGACGAAGGACTCGCCCGCGACGACCCGCTCGATGATCCGCGCGTTGTGGTTCCGGAGGTCGCGCTGGGGGATGACCGTGCTCATGAACCAAGCGTAGCAAAATCGTCGCATATCGCGCTACGCCGGCCGACGACGACTCTTCTCGAGCGGTCAGCCGGGCGGGATCGGGTCGAACCGGGAAGTCGGCCGGGTTTCTTAGCGCATCTTCATGAAGATCTCACGCCGCCTTTATACCACCCCTTCCCGGTTCTGTCATGGTCGGTGAGTCGGCATGAGAACCTCCGCGTGGGCTCACCGGAGCCCTCTGCGTAGAGGTACGGAGAAATACCGATGTCAATATCGGCGACGCTCTTGTTGACTTCTCGACGTCGAGCGAGACCGGGATGAGTAATTGACGGCCGCGATCTCGAATCCAGACCGCGGCGGTCCGCACTTGACATCCTGATCACCCATTCTCCGATGCCCTGCCTGAAGAGCTGAGGAGTCTTCTGGATGCTTGATGAACCAGCTTGAGTACCACGCAACATCACGGCACCACATCGAGAAAGGAGCTAGGACGATGGCGTCGATCAAATGGAGAGTGTTCGGAGTCTCACGCCGCATCCTCGTCGGTTCGGTTGCGGCGATCGTTGCCGCAGCATGGATGGGCGTGGGAGCGACACCGGCGAACGCAAGGCCCCCAATTCCGTCTCAGTACCAGCTATGTCACAACGCCGACTACGGCTCCAAGAAGTTCTACTGCTCCGGTACGCGCTACTCCGGCGACAACGAGGGCTCGAAGGCCTGTCGGAAAGATCGGGACAAGAAGAACACCGCCCCGAAAACTGATGGTGGAGGCTGGTACTGTCGCGCGCTGTATCTCTGAGGTTCACCGCCCGCGTCGAGGACGATCGGTTAGCTATGCGGGCTCACCCCCAACAGGGCCGGCAGTCCGGCCCGCAGCAGCGCCACGTCGGTGTCGACGGCGATCAGGTCGAGGGCCGGGAGCTGGCGCTCGAACGCACGGTCACCGGTGAAGGCGCCGGCCATCCGCCCGTGCTGCCGGGCCGTGTCGACGACCGTGCCGACCGCTGCGAGCACCGTCTCGGCCGTCATCGATGCCGCGCCGAGGGAGAGGGTGAGGTCGTTGGGCCCGATGAACAGCCCGTCCACGCCCTCGGTGGCCGCGATGGTCTCGGCCGCCTCGAGGCCGGCCCGGGTCTCCACCATCGCGAGGAGCAGCGGTCGCGGCGCCCCCACCACGGTGGCGCGCGACGCGCCGATACTGCGCCGGCCGACCGGCGGCGGGTGCGCGGCTTGGACGAGCGCCGCCGCCTGAGTGGCGGATTCGACGGTGGGCACGATGACGCCGTCGACCCCGGTGTCGAGCACCCGGGAAAGATGCGCGGCGTCGTGCGAGGCGACCCGGGCGAGCACCGGCAGCCCGGCCGGCCGCGCCACCCGGAGCAGCGGCGCGAGATCGCCCACGTCGAGGTCACCGTGCTGGAGGTCCACGCCGACCCAGTCGAGGCCTTCGGCGGCGCCGACCGCCTCGCCGTCCCTCCCAGGACCGGCCGTCGCGAGACCGACCGCTTCGAGCCCGTATGCCGAGAGGAAGGTGAGCCACAGTCCGCGGGCCGGCCCGTCGTCATCCGCCGAGGTTCGCCACCAGGTGTGCTCGGGAGTCTGTCGCATGGTGGTCGACGCTATAGCGCTCTCCCGCCTACGCCCAGGGCCGGGCCAGGGTGGGATGCCGCTGGTCCTTCGGGCAAGCGCGGATGACGGTCACCAGTCACAAGTCACCCGTCGCGCTCGCGACTGCGGGCGGTGGCGCGGTCGTTCGCCCTGCCGATCGCCTCGATGAGCTGGTGCTTCGTCATCCGTGACCGCCCGGTGACGCCGAGCCGCGTGGCGAGGTCGTAGAGGTGCTGCTTGGAGGCACTGACATCGACCCCGCCGGCCGTGTCGCCATCTCGACGGGCGGCCCGGCCCTCCCGGGCGGCCTGCTGGTCGGATGGGCCCTTCCGGTCCTTCTCCTCCCAGTGGTCGCCGACCTTCTCGAAGCCGTGCTTCAGCGCCGAGAACGCGGTGCGGTGCGCGCGCTCGCCCTCGCCGTACTGCTCCGCGGCGGAGTCGTGGGTGGCACCCCACGTGCGTTGCGCCTTCGCCGACGACCGGCGCACCGTCGACGGCAGGTCCTTCTTCGCGGGCACGGCCCCTCCTTGCTCGACCGCCTTGGACTGTTTCGCTTACCCGCACCTCGGCATCCGGAATCACGGCTACTCAGGTGCTACGTTTGTCGCATGACGGACATCGCGGCCCGCGAGCTGCGCAACCACACCGCCGACGTCCTGCGACGGGTGCAGGAGGGCGAGCGGGTCACCATCACCTCACGTGGCAGACCCGTCGCGGAGCTGTCGCCCATCCGACCCGTCCGCCGCCGGCCCATCCCCCGTGCCGAGCTGGTCCGCCGCCTCGCTCGGGCTCAGGCCGACGCCGAGCTGCGCGACGACCTGGCCCGGCTCGCGGGTGACACCACCGACGATCTCGGGCCGGTTCGATGACGTCAGCGGCACGGGGCCTGCTCGACACGAGTGTCTTCATCGCCGCGGAGTCAGGGCGTCCGATGAACAACGGTATGCTGCCCGAGGAGGCGGTGATCTGCCCGGTCACGATTGCCGAGCTGCAGGCAGGTGTGCTGGCGGCCACCGATGTCGAGGCCCGGGCCAGGCGACTCGCGACGCTGGAGTCGGTGGCCGATGTCGAGCTGCTCCCGATCGACGGCGCGGTGGCCGCGGAGTGGGCGCGCTTGCGGGTCCACCTCGTCGACCACGGCCGCCGCGTCAACGTCAACGATCTGTGGGTCGCGGCGACCGCTGCCGCTCACGGGCTCCCGGTGGTCACCCAGGATGACGACTTCACACCACTCGCCGGGGTCCGCGGACTCGAGATCGTTCACGTCTGACGCCCATCGGCCGGATGGCACGCCGGGGTGGCCGGTGAGACCCGGCCCGTAAGGCCCAGCCCGTCTGGCGCATCGCCGCCGCCCTTCCCGGGACGGTCGGCCGCGGGTCAGAATGGCGAGATGACGACATCACGGGGGAGAGTCGGGGCGGGCGT
>JBOFBK010000088.1:0-8610 GCA_051645525.1 Dermatophilaceae bacterium
GGTGGCCGTGGCGGGTCGCCGACCGGAGCCGGTGACCGAGCTCGCGGTCAGCCCCGACGAGGACCCGCTCATCGCGCTGCGCCTCGACCGCGACGCCGGCAGGGCGGCGGTCCGCCTGCACGGCGAGGTGGTCGTGACACTCGCGCTGGCGGCGGCGCGGACGCGGGTGTGCCAGTCGGTCGACCGGTTCGAGCTGGAGCTGCCGGACGTGAGCCTGGGCGCGGTGACCCGCCTGGTGGGCCGCTCGGGAGGGGTCCTGCTGTCCCGCCTCGCCGGCGACGGCGCCGCCACCAGGAGTGGAGCGGGCCACACCCGGCCGGCGGGGAACCTCCCCGCGACCGCGGTGCCCGACCTGGCCGTGCGGCTGCCCGACCTCACCGGCGGCGAGGGGGTGCTCACCCGCCGGCTCGACCACTACGCACCGGTGTCCTCGGCGACGCCACCCACCCGCCGGCGTCTCGGCCCCGACCCCGGCGATCGGGACACCCGGTTCCGGGAACGGCCCCGGTGAGCTGCCCACGCGGCTCCGCCCTACGGCGCCGGCTACCGCGCAGGAAGCGGGGTGATCCCCCCACGGGCGCAATGGAGGTGGCGACGTAGAGCGGCGAGTCGTCACGGATGTCGCGGGGCCGCCCCTCGCGCCGGCCGGCATTCACGACGACTGGT
This sequence comes from Dermatophilaceae bacterium, assembly GCA_051645525.1. Lineage (GTDB taxonomy): Bacteria > Actinomycetota > Actinomycetes > Actinomycetales > Dermatophilaceae > JBOFLG01. Next base: position 667 of record JBOFBK010000088.1, read on the forward strand.
CTGCGGCGGACGATCAGGCGATGGAGAGCGCGATGCCGTCGAGGATGTCGTGCTCGCTGGTCACGATGTCGGCCGCCGGTGAGCGGTCGCCGACCCGCGCGAGCACGGCATCCCACACCAGGGCGCCGGCGCCGATGACGTCGACCCGTCCGGGATGCAGGTACGGCAACGCGGCTCGCTCGGCACGCGTCATCCGCAGCAACGCCTCGGCCGACGCACGGTGCGCCGGCACCGAGCGACGGGCGAGGTGGATGCGGCCCGCGTCGTACCGGTCGAGGCCGAGCAGGTGCGCGGTGACCGTGGTGATGCTGCCGGCCAGCCCAACGACCGCGGCGACACCGGTGAGGTCGACCACCTGCTCGGCGATGTCGAGCACGGCGTCGACGTCGCGCCGGGCGGCCACGACCTCGGCGCCGGTGGGCGGGTCGGAGCGGAGGTGGCGTTCCGTCATCCGCACGCACCCGGCGTCGACCGACCTGGCCGCCTCGACCCGGTCGGTGCCGCGGACCAGCTCGGTGGAGCCGCCGCCGAGGTCGACGACGAGGTACGGGCCGCGGATGCCGAGCGCGGCGAGCCCGCCGGTGGCGCCGGTGAAGGACAGCTGCGCCTCCTCCTCACCGCTCACGACCTCGGGCGCAATATCCCACCGGGCGAACGCGGTTCGCACCTGGTCGACGAACTCGGCGGCGTTGTCGGCATCGCGGGATGCCGAGGTGGCGACGAACCGCACCCGGTCGACGTCGAGCTCGCGGCACTGCTCGGCGTACTCGCGGGCCGCCGCCACCGTGCGGGCCATCGCCTCGGGCGCGATCCGGCCGGTGCGGTCGATGCCCTGGCCGAGCCGCACCACCTCCATCCGGCGCACCACGTCGGTGAACCGGCGGTCGGCGTCGACGTCGGCCACGAGCAGCCGGATGCTGTTGGTGCCGCAGTCGACCGCGGCCACCCGGGTGACGGCGGTCGTCATCCGGCCTCGTCGAGACCGTCGGCGGTGATGTGTGCGCCGGAGCTCGTGCCGGCGGACCCGGCCGCCTGGGCAGCGGCGGCGGCACACGGATGGTGGCGCCACCACGGGTCGAGATGGTCGAGCACCTCGTCGCCGAGCGGGTTGACCCCCGGCCCGGCGGCGAGCGAATGGGCCACCAGGACGTGCAGGCACTTGACCCGGTCGGGCATGCCGCCCGCAGAGACTCCGGCGATCTCGGCGACCTCCCCGAGCTCGGCACGACGGGCCAGGTAGTCGGCATGAGCCTCCGAATAGCGCTCACGGAGAACAGGATCGGTATCAAGGCGTTCGGTCATCTCGCGCATGAGACCCTGCGACTCGAGAGTCGACACCGCACCGGTGAGCCGGGGACACGTGGCGTAGAACGACGTGGGGAACGGCGTGCCGTCGGGCAGCCGCGGCTCGGTGCGGATGACGTCGGGCTCGCCGCAGGGACAGCGGTGCGCCACCTCGGCGACGCCGCGAGCGGCACGTCCGAGCTGGCGCGAGACCGCGGACACGTCGGCCGTGGCTGGAGGCGGCGGGCGGCGGGCGGTCACCGGCGCTGGCCCGGGGAGTCGGCGGTCTGCGCCGACTCCCACACCGCCGCGTACCACGGCAGGTCCGGCTCCCCGGCGACCACCACGTCGGGAACCGGGTCCACGGTGCCGGTGGCCGGTTCGGGGTCGATCACCGTGTAGGACCGCTCTCCCGGCTTGACGAACTTGAGCCGCTCGCGCGCCTGCTGCTCGACGTAGGCCGGGTCACGCCAGCGCTCACGCTCGGTCTCGAGTGCGGCGACGTCACGCTGCTGTTCGGCGACCTGGTCGCGCAGCGCGGCGATGTCGGCGCGCTGCCCGAGCCAGGCCGCGACGGTGGGGCCGAGCAGTACCGTGAGGAAGGCGACGATGGTGAGCAGCGCGGCGACCCGCCGCACATGCCTCGTGCTCAGCCCGCCGAACCGGGTGCTCCACCTCGCCGGGTGCGTCCGCGGCGCGGCGGCGCGGCGGAAGGCGCCCGCCTGGCGCGCAGTGGACGGTCGCCGCGGGGGTCGCGACGAGCGTCCGGTGTTGCGCGCAGGTGCCATGAGTCTGGTTGTGGGTCAGACCTGCTCGCGGGCGGCGAACCGGGGGAACGCGCCGGCACCGGCGTAGACCGCGGCGTCGTCGAGCTCCTCCTCGATGCGCAGCAGCTGGTTGTACTTCGCCACCCGCTCGGAGCGGGCCGGCGCGCCGGTCTTGATCTGGCCGCAGTTCGTGGCCACGGCCAGGTCGGCGATCGTGGTGTCCTCGGTCTCGCCGGAGCGGTGACTCATCATGCATCGGTACCCACTGCGGTGGGCGAGGTCAACGGCATCCAGGGTCTCGGTGAGCGAGCCGATCTGGTTGACCTTGACGAGCAGCGCGTTGGCGGTGCCGGTGGCGATGCCGCGGGCCAGGCGCTCGGGGTTGGTGACGAACAGGTCGTCGCCGACGAGCTGCACCTGGGCGCCGAGCCGCTCGGTGATGGCCTTCCACCCCTCCCAGTCCTCCTCGTCGAGCGGGTCCTCGATGGAGACGAGCGGGTAGGAGGCGACGAGGTCGGCGTAGTAGTCGACCATCTCGGCGGAGGTCTTCGCGCCGCCCTCGAAGGTGTAGGTGCCGGCGTCGTGGAACTCCGACGCCGCGACATCCAAGGCCAGCGCGATCTGCTCGCCCGGGGTGTAGCCGGCGCGTCCGATGGCCTCGACGATGAGATCGAGCGCGGCCCGGTTGGAGTCGAGGTTCGGCGCGAAGCCGCCCTCGTCGCCCAGCCCGGTGGCCAGGCCGCGCTCCTTGAGCACCGCCTTGAGCGCGTGGTAGACCTCGGCGCCCCAGCGCAGCGCCTCGCGGAAGCTCTCGGCGCCGATCGGCGCGATCATGAACTCCTGCACGTCGACGTTGGAGTCGGCGTGGCTGCCGCCGTTGAGGATGTTCATCATCGGCACCGGCAGCAGGTGCGCGTTCGGCCCGCCGACGTACCGGAACAGCGGCAGGTCGGCGGAGTCGGCGGCGGCGCGGGCCACCGCGAGCGAGACGCCGAGGATGGCGTTGGCGCCGACGCTGCCCTTGTTGGCGCTGCCGTCGGCCGCCAGCATCTCGGCGTCGACGAGCCTCTGCTCGCTGGCCTCGAAGCCGACCAGCTTGGGGCCGAGCTCCTCGATCACGGCGTCGACCGCCTGCTCGACGCCCTTGCCGAGGTAGCGTGCCTGGTCTCCGTCGCGGCGCTCCACCGCCTCGAACTGGCCGGTGCTGGCACCGCTCGGCACAGCCGCCCGGGCGAGGGTGCCGTCGTCGAGGGCGACCTCGACCTCGACCGTGGGGTTGCCGCGCGAGTCGAGGATCTCGCGCGCGCCTACTGCCTCGATGGTGGCCAACTGGCTCTCCTGTGCCGGAGGGAACGGGTCAGCGTCGAGCCTAGTGGCCGCGGCCCGGCATCCTGCCGACCGACCCACCCCCCGGACCGAGCCGCCGCCTCCTCGACGGATCAGGTACTGGCAGTCTCGGCCGTTGGAGACGATCTCGACGCGGCCGTACTCGGGCACTGCCCAGTGCTACCGGCGGGATACCTTAGCGATCCGATCGCTCGGTCGCTGCGTCGACGCCACCGCATTCGCGAAACTCCACATGTGCGCGGCCGAAGGTGACCACGCATCGAACAGGACGTGTCGGCCACGCGCCGACAGCGCCCAGGCGGCGAAGACCGCGGCCGAGGCCACAACGAAGAGAATGACCGGCGCGGAGGTTACCAGCCAGTTCCGACAACCGTGGACCGCCGCCGACGACCCGGCCGGCGAGAGCACCAGACCGCTATCGAGGGGACGGTCGCCGTCGTCAGCGGTGGTAGGCGACCGCGACGGCGGTGCCGACCCGGGCGTTGTGGCGCACGAGGGCGAGATTGGTCTCGAGCGACCGCCCACCGGACAGCTCGACGAGCCGGCCGAGCAGGTAGGGGGTGACGTCCTTGCCTCGGATGCCGCGCGCGTCGGCATCCGCGAGCGCCCGCTCGATGACGCCGTCGATCTCGGCCCGCGGCATCTCCTGTTCTACCGGAACGGGATTCGCGATCGAGATGCCGCACCCGAGCCCGAGGTCCCAGGTGGCGCGCATGAGGCGCGCCACGTCATCCGGCCGGTCGAGGCGCATCGGCACCGGCACGCCGCTGGACCGCGAGAAGAACGACGGGAACTCGTCGGTTCCGTAGCCGACCACCGGCACGCCGAGGGTCTCGAGCACCTCGACCGTGCGGCCGATGTCGAGGATCGACTTCACGCCGGCCGACACCACCGCGACCTCGGTGCGGGAGAGCTCGGTGAGGTCGGCGGAGACGTCCATGCTCGACTCGGCGCCGCGGTGCACCCCGCCGAGCCCGCCGGTGACGAACACGCGGATGCCGGCCAGTGCCGCCACCCGCATGGTGCTCGCCACGGTGGTCGCGCCGTGGGTTCCGGTGGCGACCACGTGCGGCAGGTCGCGCACGCTCACCTTACGGATGCCGCCGTCGGCGCCCAACAGCTCGAGCTGGTCGGCGGAGAGCCCGACGGTGGGCCGGCCGGCGAGCACCGCGATGGTCGCCGGGGTGGCGCCGTGCTCGCGCACGATGGCCTCCACCTCGCGGGCCATCGCGACGTTCTCGGGGTACGGCATCCCGTGGCTGATGATGGTCGACTCCAGCGCCACGACCGGCCGGCCGGCGGCAAGGGCGGCACGCACCTCGGGGTCGACGTCGAGCATCGGGTGTGGGGTGGGGGCCGCCGCGGCGCGGTCGGTCGCAGTGCCCTCGGACGCAGTGCCCTCGGAAGCAGTGCCCTCGGTCGCAGTGCCCTCGGACGCAGTGCCGTCGGACGCAGCAGAGACAGTCGTCATCCGAGCAGCTCCTCGGTGAGTGGCCGGTCGGGGCCGAGGTGGGCGGCGACGAGCGCCACAGTCAGGTCGGGCCGCACCGTACCGGATGACGCGCAGGTCAGCGCCGCACACGCCTGACCGAGGCGGGCGGCCTCGACCACCTCATCCCCGCTGACGTCGTGCCCGGCGAGGAGGCCGTGTACGTACCCGGCGGTCATCGCGTCGCCGGCGCCGGTGACGTCGGCCACCTCGGTGGGTGGGGCGGCGATGCGGATGACGCGCACGCCGCCGGTCGGCTGGGCGCTCACCACGAGGCTGCCTCGGATGCCGCGGCGCACCCAGACGTGCTCGACACCTCGACCGTGCAGCTCGCGAGCGGCGGCGACGAGTGCGTCGACGTCGTCCACGACATCCTCGGCGCGGCCGGCATCGGGTGCGTCGACATCGTCGTCGTTGTCGGCGTCGTGAGCCCGCCTCGCCTCGTCGGTGGCGCGGGCGTCGCCGGCACCGGTACCGGCATCGGCGATCTCCTCGCCGATCGGGCGGCCGACGAGGGCGGCCAGCTCGTCGGCGTTCGGCGTGACGGTGTGCACCGGGCGCTCCGGACGCAGGGCCGGTGCGAGGCGGGCGGCCTTCGACACGCTCACCGGCTCGAGCACGACCGGCACGCCGGCGGTCGCGGCGGCATCCAGCGCCCAGCTGACGACCTCGACGTCGAGGTTGGCGTCGACGACGAGAGCACCGGCCCCGTCGAGCAGGGCCGGCAGGGCGTCGAGGTCCGCGGGCCGCAGCTCGTCGGTCGCGCGCAGGTCGGCGACGGCGAGCACGAGGTCGCCGGTGTCGTCGAGCACCGCCGTGTAGCTGCCCGTTGCGTGCGGGGTGCGGATGACGCGCCGGCAGTCCACGCCCGCCTCGGCGGTACGGGCGAGGACCAGGTCACCGGCCGGGTCCTCCCCCACCGCGGTGAGGAGCGTGACCGGCGTGCCGAGCCGGCCCAGGTTCTCGGCGACGTTGCGCGCTACTCCCCCAGCCGACCACGACGCCGTGCCCGGGTTGCTCGTGCGCAGTACCGGCGCCGAGGTGGTGCGCACCTTGGTGTCGAGCACCGCCCCGCCGACCACGACGACCCGAGCGGATGACGGCACCGCGCCAGCCTAGAGCGGCGGGGACGCGGGGCGGTGGCGCGTTCATCTCGACGCCACGGCGGCTGGATCGATCGATGGCATCCACATGTCGACGCCGTCGACGCGGGTCGATGCCATGGCGTCGAAATGCGGACGGACGGAGCGGTGCTGGTTGACTGCGGGCGTGCTTCCCGATCGGCTCCCGCGCATCGAGCGACCGCCCGTGGTGCTGCGACCGTTCCGCACCGAGGACGCCGACCTCGTCCTCAGCGCCGGTGGCGACATCGCGATCACCGGCGTGACCACGGTGGCGCCTGATGGCGACCTCCCGCAGGCGGTCGACTGGGTCGAGCGCCAGCACCACCGTCTCACCACCGGGCACGGCTACTCCTTCGCCGTCGCCGATGCCGCCACCGACCGGGCCGTCGGACAGATCGGGCTGTGGACGCCGGAGGTTGAGCACGGCCGTGCGAGTGCGGGCTACTGGATCGGGCCGGCGTTCCGCACACGGGGCTACGCCACGGCCGCGCTCGCCGCGCTCACCGAGTGGGCTCTCGCTCTGGAGCAGGTGCACCGGGTCGAGCTGCACGTCGAGCCCTCGAACGTCGCGTCGTGCCGCGTCGCCGAGGCCTGCGGCTTCGAGCGCGAGGGTCTGCTCCGCTCCTGGCTGCCCGTGGGTGACGATCGGCGAGACGTCCACGTCTACAGCGTCGTCCGACGCTCGACCCGCACGTGACACCAGCACGCAAGAGTCGGATCGACTCGAGCATCGGCCTGGCCGGGCGCAGCCGCGACATGGCGAAGGCCGTGAACACCGACATGACCATGCCCTAGGACGGCAGTGCCACCACACGCACCTGGTGGCCGAACCTGGCGAAGTCGCGGGTGTTGATCGTGACGACGGTCTCGATGCCATGGGCGAGCATGGTCGCGACGATGTTCGCGTCGTGGACCTGCTTGCCGGAGCACTCGACCCCGTCGAGCAGATCAAGGAGGCGAGCGCCGACCTTCGCGTCCTCGGCCAGCAGGCGCAGGCGCGCCCGCATCGCCCGGACGTTGGCGACCGCATCCGTCCGGGCCAAGCCGAGCCCGTTGTTCTCGACCGGGCGGGTCGCGACGACGAGGTACTCGCGCAGGATCTGCCCGCTGGTGTAGAGCACCATGCCGCTGGCCGGCCACGCATTCAGTGCGGCGACTGCGTGCACATGATCTCGCCGGCCCTCGTCGGTTGCCGCGAGGAGCACGTTCGTGTCGAGAACAGCGCGATCAGCGACCGGCGTCGCCATAGATCTCCTCGCGGCCCCAGCTGGAGGCAGCCGAAGTTCGCACCGTCGTGAGCCGGACCGGTTCGGGCGCCTCGTGAGGCGCCGGCGTGGCTGCCGCCGCCTCCAGAATCTGCTTGATCTCCTGCTGCATCGACCGACCGTGCCGGGCCGCCCGCTCACGCAGAGCGGCCACCACCGACTCCGGAACGTCTCGAACGTGAAGCGCTGCCATCCCTCTATGCTAGCGCTACCACTACCGTGGAGGATGTCACGCCAACGGCCGACGCGGCGACACGCGCCCGGTTTCAGCGGTGACGAGCGTCGCCGCCCACGGATCCGCACGTAGTTCGGCGGTCGACACCCTGCTTCGTGGTCTCGGCGGGAAGACGCGCGTCTTCAGCGGGTTCTTCGTCGTCCGCGGCGCACGCCGCCGATACGGATCACCATGCCCGGCCCGACATCCGGTTCGGCTGACCCGCACGCCTGAGTCGGCTCTGCGCGCCGACCCTGGTCCGGACGACCGAGTAGCGCAAAGAGATGGATGAACCGACGACATGCAGCGCTCGCGCCACGTCGAGGTACTCGCTCGCGCGTCCGCTGAGCAGCGGGTGCTGGTCTCGAGCAGCCGGGGGCGACGGCTACGCGTTGCCGTCGCGGCATACCGCAGCTAGCGTCGTGATCGTGCCAGGCGACCCTGGGGCAAGCAC
>JBOFBK010000089.1:0-1442 GCA_051645525.1 Dermatophilaceae bacterium
ATCCACGAGTCCGCCCGGGTGCGGCGACGGGTCCACCTCCCGCTCGACACCGGCTTCACCCCGCTCGACGTGCTGCAGAACACGCCGACACCGGCGGTCTGGGGGTCGCGGGTGCTGGTCCATTGCGACGACCACTTCGGCAGCGGCGGCCCGGACGGGCTGCGGGAGGCGCTCGCGGCGGTCACCGGGCAGCCGGTCGTCATGGCCGCGGCCACCGAGCCGCTCGACGAGCAGGCGCTGACATCCGTCGACGTGCTCTGCCTCTACCACACCCAGGCGAGCCCGGATGACGCCACTCGCCTCGCGCTCACCCGCTGGGTCGGTGAGGGCAGGCCGCTGCTCCTCGTCCACGCCGCGGTCGGCGCCTACCCGACCTGGCCGGAGTACGGCAGCTGGGTGGGGTGCCGCTGGAACTGGGAGACCTCGTCGCACCCGCACGAGCCGTGCGTGCTGGTGCCGACCGAGGGAGACCCGCTCGGCTTCGGCTGGGCGGGCGCGTGGCTGCCACGTGACGAGATCTACGTTGGCCTCGACCACGTGGCCGACACCGTCGACGGGCTCACGACGAGCGTCGCGGGAGCCGACCACCCCGTGAGCTGGACGACGGCGCGGCATCCGCACGTGGGCACCTGGCTGCCGGGTCACCGGCGCGACATCTGGCAGGTGCCGGCGATGCGTCAGGGCCTCGCCAGCATCATGGCTCGGGTCAGCCCGAGGCCGCGGCCGGCACCCGGAGTGTGCTGAACGAGTCCGCCGGTAGCGTGGGCGTGATCGTGCTGCCGCCCAGCCGGATTCGCACGGTTCGAGCATCCGCGTCGCTGTTGCGGACGACGGAGTTCTGGGCCCGTCGTCCAGGTGCAGCTCGGAAAGACCTGGGCGGAGTCGAACTCGTTCTGCGGCAGCACCGTCTCGACCCGGATGCCGAGCTCCTGGTCGGCGTCGACGAAGCGAGCGAAGGACCGGGCGTAGGCGTCCAGGTACTCCTCCTCGAGGACGTAGGCGTCGGTTCCCTCGGCGCACACCCGCTCGGGCGGCAGGCCGTTGTCGACATCCCCCTCCCCGGATGCGCGCCACGCGTCGTGCCCGTTGCGCTTCATCCAGGCGGGCCGCCATCCGCAGTCCTGCGTCGTGACCGTCCGGCGCACGTGCGCTACGGCCGTGCCGCGATCTCCATCGACGTCCGCGCCCGCCGTGCTCCTGCTCCACCGCCGTCGCTGTCGGTACGGCGCCCGTACAGGACGATTGCCCCGCCGCTCCGTAATCGATTACAGTACCAGCGATGAGCAGTCGACGGCGCGGACGCCCACGCAGTGGCGACGCCTGTCGATCCGCTGCACGGGCGGCATCCGCCGACGTCGGGAGACCGACGAGGGCCTGTGCCCACCCCGACCCGCGACCCGTCGCGTAGCTCGCGGCGACGACCCAGGAGGACCTCCGATGAG
>JBOFBK010000090.1:0-2868 GCA_051645525.1 Dermatophilaceae bacterium
CGACGGCCTCGCCACCGCGAGCGAGCTCGGCCTGGTCGCCAGCGCCTGACGGTCAGCGCCACCTGCGGTGCGACACCGGTCGACCTCAGCGCCCGCTCAGCCCGGCGGTCAAGGCGGTGAGCTGCTCCCCCCGAACCGCGGCGGACGTCCTGTCGAACCGTGCGATCTGGGTACCGAGCCCGGCGCGGTGGTCGAGGACACCCGCGGAATTCTCACGAGGACGTCGCCGTGCATGACCTCTACGGCGGTATCGACGGACTCTCATCCCGGTGACGTCGAGCGTCACACCGGGGATGGGCTCGACGATTCCTTCGTCGGTCGCGACATCGCCGTCGGGGATGATGGCGACGTCGTATCCCGCGACCCGGAAGAGCATGCCGGTGCCGGTCGGTCCGTCCAGGGGCCGACGTCGCCGGCGAGGTGCACCTCTAGGGTGGCGCTCATGACGCGGTTCTCGTGGGCAGCATGGGGCTTGCTCGTCGTCGTCCTCGACCTGCCGTTCGGTCGATGGGACGTCCTGCCCGACCTCGTCGGCTACGTCTGGCTGATCCTCGGGCTCGCCGGAGGAGCCGACGTGGCCTTCGCGTTCGTGCGGGCACGTGCCGCCGCCGCGGCCGGCATCCCGGTCTGGGTGGCCACCGGCACCCCGCTCGTCGCGAACACCAGCAGGGGCACCGTGCTCGACGTCACGGTCGTCGTGCTCCTCACCGCGATCCTGCTCGACATCGTGGTGCTCGCGGCGATCTGCCACCAGCTCGCCGCCGGCGTCGAACGGGCGCTCGGTGACGACGATCCAGGTCTCGCGGGTTCGACCCGGCGCCTCCGCATCGGAGCCATCGCGGCCGGTGTAGCGGGCGCGGTCGGCATCGGCGTCTACACCAGTGCCCCACCCCTCTTCGCCCTCGGTCAGCTCGCCCTGGTCGTGCTCGGCGTGCTCACCACGGTGCTCGTCTACCGGGTGGCGCGCTCGGGCCGCCTCGAGCCGGCCGAGCCTCAGCGCGCGTAGGGGGCCCGAGCATCGGCGCGGGTAGCGGGCCGAGCCTCAGCGCAGGTAGGGGATGGTCGGGTCGAGCAGGCCGCGCTTCTTGAGCTCGGCGCGCAGCGGGATGTCGTCGTCGATCCAGCCGCTCTGCGTGATGCCCCAGAACGACGCATGGTCGGGCCCGTAACCGAGCAGCTGCTGGTGCAGCGGAGACAGCCCGGCGAACCACTCAGAGCCCTGGTCGGCGACGACGTCGTCCAGCGGGCGGACCCAGCGGTAGGTGTAGCCGAGAACATCAGCCTGCGGATGCGCTCGCTGGTGTTCGTCGCGCGGCTGTGCCAGAGCCGGCGGTCGAAGATGACGCGTCACCGGCCTCGAGGCACACCTCGACGGCGCCCTCGGGCTCGACGATCGGGTCGTCGGGCTTCTCGGGCCGACTGCCGAGCGTGTTGCTCGTGAGACTCCACATTGGGTGCCCCACATTGGGTGCCCCTGCAGGACGAGGGCACCCGACCGTCCGCGTCCCGTCGAGCGCACCGCGCGTCAGTGCAGGGCGCTGGCTGCCCGCGGCGAGGTGGCTGCGTAGACCCGCAGGCTCGTCGCCGGCACGGAGACCTGACCCGACTGCTCCGACGTCGTCAGGCCCTCCGGAGGCCGGGGCGCCGCGCTGTCCCAGAGCAGTCGATACGTCGAGACGCCTCCGGGCTGCGGGAGGTGGACGTCGACGTCATCCGCCCCGCCGTTGACCACGACGAGGGCGGACTCCTCGCCCGGCATCCTGGCCGCGACGGACAGCTGCACCACGTCGCGCCCGGCCTCGGACCAGCGCTCGCCCATCGGCCTGCCGTCGGCGGCGTACCACTGCATGTCGAGGGTGCCGCGCTCGTCGACCGGCCGCCCGAGCGCCCAGGTGCCTTGGCGCAGCACCGGCAGGCCCCGTCGCACCGCGGTGAGGTGGCGCGCCGTGGCGAGCAGGTCCTCCTGCCACGGTGCGAGGTCCCAGTCGAGCCAGGTGGTCTCGTCGTCGAGACAGTAGGCGTTGTTGTTGCCGCCCTGGGTGCGGCCGATCTCGTCACCGGCGGTGAGCATCGGCACTCCGCTCGAGAGGAGCAGCGTGCCGAGCAGGTTCCGCATCGTGCGGGTCCGGGCGGCGCGCACCGCCGGGTCGTCGGTGGGCCCCTCGACACCGTGGTTCCACGAGCCGTCGCCCGTGGCGCCGTCGCGGTTGTCCTCCCCGTTGGCCTCGTTGTGCTTGGTGTCGTACGAGACCACGTCGGTCAGGGTGAACCCGTCGTGCGCGGTGACGAAGTTGACCGAGGCCAGTGGGCCGCGGTCGAGGTGGCCGAACAGGTCGCGCGACCCGGCCAGGCGGGTGGCGAGGTCCTGGGTGCCGTGGCCGGGGTGCCCGTGCGAGCGGGCGCGACCGTCGCCGACCCAGAACCGGCGCACCGAGTCGCGGTAGCGGTCGTTCCACTCCAGGAACGGTGGCGGGAACTGGCCGGTGCGCCAGCCGTGCAGCCCGACGTCCCAGGGCTCGGCCACCAGCTTCACCCGGCTCAGCACGGGGTCGGTGCGCAGCGCGACGAAGAACGGATGGTCGGGGTCGAACTCCTCGCCGCGCCCACGGCCGAGCGCCACCGCGAGGTCGAAGCGGAAGCCGTCGACGTGGTAGTCCTGCACCCAGTGCCGCAGCGAGTCGAGCACCATCCGGCACACCTCGGGGTGGCGCAGGTCGAGGGTGTTGCCACACCCGGTGACGTCGATGTCGCGGCCGCGCTCGTCGAGCCGGTAGTAGGCGCGCTGGTCCAGGCCCCGCCAGGAGAGCGTGGCGCCGGTGTGGTCCTGCTCGGCGGTGTGGTTGTAGACCACGTCGAGCAGCACCTCGA
>JBOFBK010000091.1:0-15449 GCA_051645525.1 Dermatophilaceae bacterium
CTCGGCGACTCACTCGGCGACGGCGACTCCGACGGGCTCGGCGACTCACTCGGCGACGGCGACTCCGACGGGCTCGGCGACTCACTCGGCGACGGCGACTCCGACGGGCTCGGCGACTCACTCGGCGACGGCGACTCACTCGGGCTCGGCGTCTCGGAGACCGTCGGCGTCGGACTTGGTGTGGGCTCGCAACGGTCGCCGTTGAACCACCAGCCGATGGGCGCGACCGGCTCGTTGCCGATGCCGAACGGGCCGGTGAGCACTCGCGGCAGCTTGACGTCGCCGGGGTAAACGTCGATCTGCGTCTGGCAGGTCAGCGGGTCGGGGACGTTCGGGACGTCCTTGCCGGTCGGCCGGTCACCACCCGGCACCTCGAAAGTGACCTTGCGCGACGCCACGCGGTCCTGGGGCCAGACGCCGTCGACGGCGTCGTCGCGGACCCGCCAGTACCCGACGGTGAAGGTGACCGGCTCACACGCCGGGAGATACCGACCGGTGTCGTCCTGCGTCGTCGTGGCTTTCACACGCTGGGTGGTGTAGTTGACCGTGAGGACCGGCGAGGGGTCGCACTCGGTGTCGGTGGCCGGCGTGGCGGGCGCGCCCATTGCCAGGGCCGGTACGGAGAGGGTGGCACCGCCGACGATCAGGCAGGCGGCTGCCAGCGCGGCGTTACGGGCGAGAGGCATGCAGACGCGTCCTTCGGTGTGGCATCTGACGACGTCCGCACCAGCACGTCGGGTCTGCCCGCATCGATGACACGGCAACGCCGTGACACAACACGCGAAGACCGGCTCTGCGAGCCCACGGGGGAATCCATCGGCTACGCATCCGGAACGAGGTGGTTGAACCCACCCCGATCCCCTGCACGGATCATCGGCCTCCACGGGTGTCGTGGCGGCAGGCATGAAGATACCGGAACGCGAGCACAATGGCCGACTGGTCGAGAGAAATACCCATCGAGTCCGGAACGTACGACCGAACGGCCGATGTCAGGATCGCTCGGCGGCGGCTGCCCGGGCGGCCGCGGGGAGCGCGTCGAGCACCCGCTGGACCGCCGCGTCGTCGTGAGCGGCGGATACGAACCACGACTCGAAGGCGCTCGGCGGCAGGTACACCCCGGCATCCAGCAAGGACTGGAAGAAGCGAGCGAAGGCGGCCAGGTCCTGGTTGCGGGCGTCGTCGTAGTCGAGCACCTCACCGTCGCGGAAGAACACCGAGAACATCGAGCCCGCCGACTGCACCCGGTGCGGCACCGCGGCCTCGGTCAGGGCGGCCGACACCCCGGCCCGCAGCGCGTCGGCCACCTCGCCCAGCCGCCGGTAGACGGCGTCGTCGCAGCTCCGCAGCGTGGCGAGACCGGCCGCCGTGGCCACCGGGTTCCCCGAGAGCGTGCCGGCCTGGTAGACCGGGCCGTCGGGCGCGAGCAGGGCCATGACGTCGGCTCGGCCGCCGAACGCCGCCGCCGGGAACCCGCCGCCCATGACCTTGCCGAACGTCATCAGGTCGGGCGTCACCGCGGCATCCTCGTGGCCCCACCACCCCGCACGCGACACCCGGAAGCCGGTCATCACCTCGTCCGACACCAACAGGGAACCGTAGTCAGCGGTGACCCGTCGCATCGTCTCGGTGAAGCCGGGAGCCGGTGGGACGACACCCATGTTGCCGGCGGCGGCCTCGGTGACCAGGCAGGCAATCTGGTCACCGCGTGCAGCGAACACCGCCTCCAGCGCGGCGACATCGTTGTAGGGCAGCACCAGGGTCTCGGCGGCCGTCGGGCTCGGCACGCCGGCCGAGTCGGGCAGCGCGAGCGTCGCCACGCCGGAGCCCGCCGACACGAGCAACGAGTCGACGTGACCGTGGTAGTGGCCGGCGAACTTCACCACGAGGGGCCGGCCGGTGAACCCCCGGGCGAGGCGGATGGCGCTCATCGTCGCCTCGGTGCCGCTGGACACCAGACGGATCCGCTCGACCGGGCCGACCCGCGCGACGATCTCCTCGGCGAGCAGTACCTCGTTCTCCGACGGCGTGCCGAAGGAGAAGCCGCGCGCGGTGGCGGCCTGCACGGCATCCACCACCGCCGGGTGACGGTGACCGAGGATCATCGGACCCCAGCTGCCGACCAGGTCGACGTACTCGCGGCCGTCGACGTCGGTGAGGTAGGCACCCTGCCCGCTCGCCATGAACCGCGGTGTACCGCCGACCGACCGGAACGCTCGCACCGGGGAGTTGACCCCGCCGGGCGTCACCGCTCGCGCCCGGGCGAGCAGGGTCTCCGACCCGTGAGTGTCGGATGACGCGGGACGGGGCGGTACCGATGCGGCGGCGGCTGGTGCGGTCACGCCGTCATTGTCGCCTCAGCATGCCTCGTCGGGCGTGGTGGGGTCGGCCTCGTAGGCGTCGCGAACCGTCTGCATCACCTCGCCGAGAGCGCGCAGCTGCTCGGGGGAGATCAGGTCGACGAGGTGTCGGCGCACACTCGCGACGTGGACGACGGCGAGACGCCGGATGGCGGCCTCACCGTCGGGAGTGAGCCGCAGGAGCACCCCACGGCCGTCGTCCGGCGCCGGCGTGCGCACGACCCAGCCACGACACTCGAGACGTGCTGCGGCGTGCGTGACCCGGCTGCGCGACTGGACGATCAGGGCCGCGAGAGCCGACATGCGCAGGCTCGACCCCTCGGCCTCCGACAGCATCGACAGGAGCTCGTACTCGGGCAGGCTGATGCCGGCCTGCTGAAGATCGCGATCGAGAGCGACGTGGAGTTCGCGACCGGCGCGGAGGTACGCGCGCCAGGCTCGCTGCTCGTCGTCACTCAACCAGCGCACACCGGCCGGCGGTGACGTTGCCGACCCGTCCATTCGGCAATCGTCGCACGCCGCTCGGACGACGGCGAACGGCTGTGCCGGTCTGGTCGTCACCGGCCGACCACACCGGGTGGCTGATTCGGATCAGGTCCATTATGGTTTAACCATCAACTACATTTCTCCGTCCGGAGGGATGGAACCTGTCAAGGAGGCGCACATGGCCAGCATCTCGGACCTCACCCCCGGCACCTGGACGATCGACCCGACCCACACCACCGTCGGCTTCACCGTCCGGCACCTCATGGTGTCGAAGGTGCGCGGCACGTTCGAGGACGTCAGCGGCACCGTCACCGTCGCCGAGGACCTCGCCGGTTCGACCGCCGAGGTGATCGTGCAGCTGGCATCGGTCTCGACCGGCACCGCCGATCGTGACAACCACCTGCGGTCCGCGGACTTCTTCGACGTGGAGAACCACCCGGCGATGACCTTCCGCTCGACCTCGTTCGACGGGACGTCGCTGCGTGGCGACCTCACCATCAAGGGCGCCGCGAAGCCCGTGACGCTCGACGTGGAGTTCGGTGGACTCGCCACCGACCTCTACGGCAACGAGAAGGCGGCCTTCGAGGCCACCGGCGAGATCGACCGCACCGAGTGGGGACTCACCTGGAACGCACCGCTCGAGAAGGGCGGCGTCGTGGTGTCCGAGAAGGTGCAGCTGTCGATCGACCTGCAGCTGACGAAGCAGTCCTGACCCCGACCACATCTCCGGACCAGAGGCCGCGGGTGACCCGGGTCGCGTACCCCGGCCACCCGCGGCCTGCTCGTCCCCGCGTCGGGTACCACCGCTCGCTCGTCATCCGTCATCCGTCATCCGTCATCCGAGCGTTGTACCGCGCGGACGACGAAGCACTGGGCGAGCAGGTTGCGCACGTGCACCTCGCGGACCTCGTCGTGCGCGACGATCTCGGCCAGCGCGGCCTCGACGCCGTGGCCGGCCTCCACCACCCGGTTGTGCCGGTAGCACATGGCGCCGGACCGGTCGTAGGCCCGCAGCACCCGCGGGGCGTCGTCGAGCCAGGACGGCACCCCGCCGCCGAAGGGCACCGGGCACCGCCGCGCGTGCACGAACACCGGCCCCACCTCCTGCCACGGTCGCCGCACGGCCAGCGGGGCATGACCGATGAGGAGCAGCTGCTCACCCGGTTCGGCCGGTACCAGGCAGCAGCGCAGCTGCTCACCGCCCTCCGCGGCGAACGGCTCGGCCGGTCGGTCGTGGGCGTCGACGCCGCGGCGGCGCACCTCGCTCAGCTCGGACGGCGAGATCGGCAGGAGTCGGACGGTGGTCATGAGGAGTGAACGCAGCGGCGCGCCAGGATGTGAGCACGCCGCCGCGCCGACCCGCTTGTCGGAGCGTCAGAGCAGGGCGGCAGCCTCGAGCGCGAAGTAGGTGAGGACAACGCCCGCACCCGCCCGGCGGATGCCGACCAGCGACTCGGTCATCACGCGCTCGCGGTCGACCCAGCCGCGCTCGGCAGCGGCCACGATCTGGGCGTACTCGCCCGAGATCTGGTATGCCGCAACGGGAACCGGTGACACGTCGGCCACCGCGCGGACGATGTCGAGGTGCGGCCCGGCGGGCTTGACCATGACGATGTCGGCACCCTCGGCGATGTCGAGCTCGACCTCGCGGAGCGCCTCGACCGCGTTCGCCGGGTCCTGCTGATAGGTGGCTCGGTCCCCGACCAGCGAGGAGCCCACCGCCTCGCGGAACGGACCGTACAACCCTGACGTGTACTTGACCGCGTAGGCGAGCAGCACCGTGTCGGTGAACCCGGCCGTGTCGAGAGCCGCGCGCACGTACCCCACCTGACCGTCCATCATCCCCGACAGGCCGAGCACGTGCGCCCCGGCCGCGGCCTGCGCGAGCGCCATCGAGGCGTACCGGTCGAGGGTCGCATCGTTGTCGACCGACCCGTTGGGCGCGAGCACTCCGCAGTGGCCGTGGTCGGTGAACTCGTCGAGACACAGGTCGGCCATCACCACGAGATCGTCACCGACCGCCTCGGCCACCGCGCGCAGCGCCACGTTGAGGATGCCGCCCCGGTCGTCGGCGCCGCTGCCGTGGGCGTCCTTGGCGGCCGGCACCCCGAACAGCATGATGCCGCCCAGCCTGGCGTCGACGCACCGGTTCGCCTCTGCGACAAGGGAGTCGAGCGTGTGCTGCACGACGCCGGGCATCGCCGACACCGGCACCGGCTCGTCGATACCCTCCCGCACGAACACCGGCAGCACCAGCTCGGCGGGATGCAACCGTGTCTCCGCGACCAGCCGCCGCAGCGCCGTGGTGCGGCGAAGGCGGCGCGGTCGCCCGCTCGGGAACCCCATGCCGGGTGACGCGCGCTCAGGTGGCGCGACGGCGGGCGCCGGCGCGCTTCTGGCTCGGGCGCACGATCTCCTCGCCGGACTCCGCCGCGGCGCCGGCGATCGCGCGTCCGTGGTCGGCGAGCGCGTCGACGAGCGCGTCGGCCGCCGGCTCGGGCGCCAGCACGTCGACCCGCAGACCGTGTTCCTCGGCGGTCCGGGCGGTGGCGGGCCCGATGCACGCGATGACCGTGCTCGGGTGCGGCTTTCCGGCGATACCGACGAGGTTGCGCACCGTCGAGCTCGACGTGAAGAGCACCGCGTCGAACGCGCCGCCCTTGATCGCGTCGCGGATCGACTGGGCCGGCGGCGCGGCACGCACCGTGCGGTAGGCAGTGACGTCGTCGACCTCCCAGCCGGAGGCGACCAAGCCGGCCACGAGGGTGTCGGTGGCGATGTCGGCCCGCGGCAGGAAGACCCGGTTGATCGGGTCGAGGTCGGCGTCGAACGGCGGCCACGCCTCGAGCAGGCCCTGGGCAGACTGTTCGTCGGCGGGCACGAGGTCGGGGTTGATGCCCCACTCCCGCAGCGCGTCCGCGGTGACCCCACCGACGGCCGCGACCTTCAGGCCGGCGAACGACCTTGCGTCGAGGCCGAACTCGTCGAACTTCTCCCGGATGGCGCGCACCGCGTTGACCGAGGTGAACCCGATCCACTCGTAGCGGCCGGTGACCATGCCCTTGACCGCCCGCTCCAGCTGCTGCGGCGTGCGCGGCGGCTCGACCGAGATGGTCGGCACGACCGTGGCGTGCGCACCGTGGTGCTCGAGCCGGGCGATGGTCGTACCCGACTGCTCCTTGGTGCGCGGCACGAGCACGTCCCACCCGAACAGCGGCTTGGTCTCGAACCAGGACAGCGTGTCGTGCAGCGGGACGGTGGGTCCGATCACGGCGAGCACTGGGAACCTGCCGTCGGCGACGGCCGCCGCGGCGCCGTCGAGGGTGGTCACCACCGTGCGCTGCTCGGTGGTGGTGCCCCGCTCGGTGACGGCGACCGGGGTCGTGGCGTCTCGACCCGCCGCCAGCAGTGCGTCGAGGGTTCGCGATGCCTTGTCCGGGGGGCCGATGACGACGACGGTCACCTTCGGGTCGAGCGCACCGGCGAGGTCGGGCACCGGACTGCCCGCGACGACGACGTGCACCCCGGTCGACGTGGACGACGTGAGCGGAACGCCGGCGTAGGACGGGACCGCGGTGACCGAGCTGACTCCCGGGACCACTTCGAGAGAGATACCCACCTTGGCGCAGGCCTGAGCCTCCTCGGCCAGCCCGTTGAACATCGCCGGGTCGCCGTCCATCATGCGCACCACGAGTCCGCCGGGGTGAGCCTTGGCCGCCCTGAGCACCAGCTTGGCACGAGCGGCGTGCGTGAGCTGCTCTCCGTGGTCGCCGTGGCCGGCGTCGACGATGTCGACCTCGGCACGGCACCACCGCTCGACGACGGAGTGCCGGGCGACCTGGTCGATGACGACGGCATCGGCTGCGCCGAGCAGCTCACCGGCACGCACGGTGAGCAGGCCCGGGTCGCCCGGGCCGGCACCGACGAAGGCGACGCGCGCAGGCACGCGGGAGGTGGACGAAGTGGACGAGAGCGAGGGGCTCACAGGGCACGCTCCGGTATCGGGGGTCGGTCGGCGGTCGAGGATCTGGGTGTCACGAGGTCGGCGGCGCCGTCGGCGAGCAGGACTGCGGCGAGCCTGCGTCCGAGACCGGCGGGATCGGCGGGCGCGGCGGTGAGGCTCCTGCGGAGCTCCCACGAGCCGTCCGCGGCCGCGACGACGGAGCGCAGGGAGAGCTCCGCGCCATCCGGGCCGTCGACGACCTCGGCGAGGGCACCGACCGGTGCCGAGCAACCGGCCTCGAGCGCAGCGAGGAGGGCTCGCTCGGCGGTGACGGCGACGCGGGTGTCGGCATGGTCGAGCCCGGCCACGGCCGCGGCGGTGGCCGGGTCGTCGGCACGGACCTCTACGGCGAGCGCGCCCTGGCCGGGAGCCGGCAGCATCTGGATCGGGTCGAGCAGCTCGGTGGCCTCCTCGATCCGGCCGAGGCGACGCAGGCCCGCCGCGGCGAGGACGACGGCGTCGACGCGCCCCTCGGCCACCGCGCCGAGCCGGGTGTCGACGTTGCCGCGGATGCCGACCACCTCGACCCCCAGCCCGAGAGCGGCGAGCTGCGCGGCCCGGCGCGGCGAGCCGGTACCGACCGTGGCTCCAGCAGGGAGCTCGCCGAGGGTGAGACCGTCGCGGGCCACCAGCGCGTCGCGCGGGTCCTCGCGCACTGGGACCGACGCGACGAGGATCCGCGGTTCGGGCGCGGTCGGGAGGTCCTTGAGCGAGTGCACGGCGAGGTCGACCTCGCCCTCGAGGAGCGCGTGACGCAATGCGGACACGAAGACACCGGTGCCGCCGAGCGATGCGAGCGGTGTGGTGCGGTCGCGGTCACCGGCGGTGGTGACCTCGACCAGCTCGACGTCGTGGCCCGACGCGCGCAGCCGGTCGGCCACCCAGGTCGACTGCGCGGTGGCCAGGGCCGAACGGCGGGTGCCGAGGCGGAGTGCGGTCATCGGCGCTCACCGCCCCCGTCACCGACGTCGACGAGGTCGGCGAGCTCGGGCAGCTGGGCCGGCGCGGAGACGAGGGAGACGTCGCGCGGGTCGAGGTCGAAGAGCTCGGACAGGGCGCGAGCGTAGCTGCCGCCCTGGCCGTCCCGGGCGAGCTCCTTGACCCGCACGGTGGGCGTGTGGAGCAGCTTGTCGACGACCCGCTCGACGGCTCGGCGCACCTCGGCCCGTTCGGCCTCGCCCATTCCCGGGGTACGCCGCTCCAGACGGCGCAGCTCGTCGTCGACGAGCCGTCCGGCGCGGCTGCGCAGCGCCGTCACGGTGGGTGCGACCTCGGCCGCGGAGCGACCCGTGAGATAGGCGGCGACCTCGGCGGTGACGAGGTCGCGGGCGGCGGCGACCTGGGGGGCGGCACCGGCAGCGGCCAGGTCCTCGCCCAGCTCGCCCAGGCCCACCCGGACCGTGCCGGGCAACCCTGTGACACCGAGCTCGACGTCGTGCGGCAGGGCAAGGTCGACGTACACCTGGGGCCGGCCGGCACGAGCCGCCGACGCCGCCCGCACGGCATCGACGGTGATGACGCGGCCCGGTGCGCCGGTGGACGACACCACCACATCGGCCGCGCTCAGGGCGCCCTCGAGATCCACGAGCGAACGAGCGCTCCCACCCACCCGAGCCGCCACGGTGCGTGCGCGGCCCTCGTTGCGGTTGGCGACGACGACGGCGTGCGCACCCTCTCGTGCCGCGACCGCGGCCGCGAGCGCGCCCATGCCGCCGGCCCCGACCACGAGCACGGTGAGGTCGGCCAGCGAGCCCAGCACCGAGGTGGCGCGGGCCAGGCCCGCCTGCACGAGCGAGCCGCTGACGCCGTCGATGCCGGTCTCGGTGTGCACCCGCTTGGCGACCCGGAGCGCCTGCTGCAGCACGACGTTCAACGCCGGCCCGACGTGCCCCTGGCGCTGGGCACGGGCCAGGGTGCGGCGCACCTGACCGATGATCTGGGCCTCCCCGACCGCCATCGAGTCCAGGCCGGCCGCGACCGCGAAGACGTGCGCGATGCCGCGCTCCTCGTAGTGCACGTACAGGTGCGGTTGCAGCGTGGCGCGGTCGAGACCGGTGACGGCACCGAGCGCGGCAGTGAGGTCGGCCACCGCACCGTGGAAGGTGAGTGCCTCGGCATAGATCTCGGTGCGGTTGCACGTGGAGACCACGACGGCCTCCCGAACGTGCTCGGAGCGCAGCACGGTGGCCTCAAGTCGCGTGCGCGCCTCGGCGTCGAGCGCGACCGACTCCAACAGCGGGAGGGGAGCCCCGTGGTGGGAGAGGCCGAGGACCACCAGGCTCACGGTGCCACCGCCGCCTGCGGAACCGGCACAGCCGAGTCGTCGAGGATCCGTTGCCCGTGGAACGCGAGGATCTGCAGCTCGGTCGAGAGATCGACCTTCCGCACGACGACCTCGTCGGGGACCACGAGCACTGCCGGCGCGAAGTTGAGCACCGAGCGGATGCCTGCGGCGACGAGCGTGTCACAGGCGTCCTGGGCACCCTCGTCGGGAGTGGCGATGACGCCGATGGCCAGCCCCTGCTCCCGCACGAGGTCGGGAAGGTCGGCCATTGGACGCACGCGCTGTCCCGCGACCTCGTCGCCGACGACCCGGGGGTCGCCGTCGAGAAGCGCGATGACGCGGAAGCCCCGCTCGGCGAAGCCCCGGTAGGCCGCCAGAGCTCGGCCGAGATTGCCCATCCCGACAATGGCCACGGGCCAGTCCTGGGTCAGGCCCAGCACCGAGGCGATCTCGGACGCAAGCCGCTCGACGTCGTACCCGACCCCGCGGACCCCGTACGAGCCGAGGTGGGAAAGGTCCTTACGGAGCATGGCCGAGGACACCCCCGCGCTGTTGGCAAGCTCCTCGGAGCTCACTGAGACCACCCCAAGCCGCGCCAGTCCGGTCAGGGCCCGCAGGTAGCCGGGGAGGCGGGCCACCGAGGCCGTCGGGAGGTCCCGACGTGCGGCTGCGGCGGTGGACACGCGGCGTCACCGACTCCTTCCAGATCCACGGGCGCAGGGAGAGGACGGGAGCGGGGAGCTCCGGCCCGCGGAAAATGCTCCGTCGACCAGCCTACGTTCTTGTGAAGCCCTGCACAAAGTCGACGTGGACCCCCCGCGGCCGGCCACCCCGGCATGTGCTAGGACCCCCGCCGCACGACACC
Organism: Dermatophilaceae bacterium; assembly: GCA_051645525.1. GTDB lineage: Bacteria > Actinomycetota > Actinomycetes > Actinomycetales > Dermatophilaceae > JBOFLG01. The sequence continues at coordinate 9,996 of JBOFBK010000091.1, forward strand.
GACATCCACATCGGATGGCGCGGATGACGCCCGCCCGGCGGGTGCGGTAGCCGCGAGGACTCAGCCCGGTCCTCGTGTGAGGGCGGCTCGCAGGCGCTGCTCGTCGACCCGCCAGTAGTCGTGCTGACGACCGTCGACGAGGGTCACCGGCACCTCGTCGGACCACCGTCGGCGCAGGTCGGGGTCGGCGTCGATGTCGACCTCGGCCCAGCCGACGCCCAGCTCGGCCGCGACCCGCGCCACGACGGCTCGGGCGGTGACGCAGAGGTGACAGCCGGCTCGGGTGACCAGCGTGACGCGAACTGCCGCGGTCGCGTCATCCGCGGCAGTTCTCGGCTCCCCGTCGTCGGGCACGGCTAGAAATACACCGACCGGCGCTGCATGAGCAGGGTGTAGAGCGTCTGCTGGATGCTCTCGCGGACCTGGTCGGTGAGGTCGAAGACGAGCATCGGGTCGTCGGCGGCACCAGCCTCGTAGGTGTCGGTGGAGATCGGGGCGCCGAACTCGATGATCCACTTGCTCGGCAGCGGCACGAGACCGAGTGGGCCCAGCCAGGGGAACGTCGGGGTGATCGGCGCGTACGGCAGGCCGAGGAGACGGGCCAGCACGCTCATGTTGCCGAGGATGGGCGCAATCTCCTCGGCGCCGACCACCGAGCACGGCACGATCGGGGCGCCGGCCCGCAGGGCCGCCGAGACGAAGCCGCCGCGGCCGAATCGCTGCAGCTTGTACCGCTCGCTGAACCGCTTGCCGGTGCCCTTGAACCCCTCGGGGAAGACGCCGACGAGCTCGCCCCGGGCGAACAGCCGCTCGGCGTCGGCGGCGGTGGCCAGCGTGGAGCCCGACCGGCGGGCGATGGCGCCGATGAACGGGGTCTGGAAGACGAGGTCGGCACCCAGAGCCCGCATCACCCGATGTCGCGGGTGCTCGTCATGGATGGCGAGCTGCACCATGAGCGAGTCGATGGCGACGGTCCCCGAATGGTTCGACACCACGAGCGCGCCACCCTCGGCCGGGATGTTCTCGACCCCTCGCACCTCCACCCGGAACCAGTGCCGGTAGATCGGACGCAAGAGGGGATAGAACACGGTCTCGGTAAACTCGGCGTCGTAGCCGAACTCGTCGACGTCGTAGTCGCCCTCGAGGCGTCGGCGCGCATAGGCGAGCAGCCGGGCCACCTGGCGCTCGACGTCCTCGGACGACACACCAGCGGCCTGAGCGGCGATCCGCAGGACGGTGACCACGCCGTCGACGAGGTCGGCGACATCGGGGAAGGGAACCCCGGCGCTGGCCGGCACGTCGGTCACCGTCGGGTCGAGCGGCGGCTCAGGCTGAGACTCGGGCTGGGGCTCGGCCACTCGAAGGTAGGGCCGCCGCTCGGCACGATCACGAGCCGCCTTCTGCCGAGGGCTCAACCGTGGCCGCCGGCTCCGCTCCCCCGCCTGGCTGGTGGCCTTCGGAGACGGAGTGCTGGTCACCCGCGGAGCAGGCCGGTGCGGCGGCCGGGTCCCGGATGGCTGGGTGTCGCGCGCCGGCGCGGCGGCACGTCCGCGTGCCCGCCGCGGTGCCGGCCGGGCGTCATCCGGCACGGCGTCGGGCGCAGCGGCCTCGGCGGGATGCGCAGGGACCTTGACGGGATCGACCGGGTCGGCGCCGATGAGCGGTGTTGCCCTGCGGCGGGCGCGCTCGCCGGACGCTCGTGCGGCACCGGTGGCGAGACTGCTGCGCCGGGCCATCAGCGGCTCGCCCCTGCGCCGACCGCGTGCACGACCTGGCCGGCCGCGCCCAGGACGCCGCCGACCACGCCGGTGAGGGCGGACACCGCAGGCACCGCCGGGCCCATGGTGCGCGCGAAGTCCTCGAAGGCGGCGCGCGAGGTGAACCGCGGCTCGACGCCCAGCACGCTGCGCATCCTCGTCGTGTCGAGGCCACGGCCGAACGCGAGGAACGACATCTGGTCTGGCGAGAAGTCGGCAAGGCCAAGTCGCCTGGTGACCCCGCCGACCATGCCGGCGGCACCGAGCGGCACCGGGAGCACCGGCCGGCCGACGAGCGCGGCGGCCTGGAGCACGGTGACGACACCGTCGCCGGCGAGGTTCACGACCCCCACCTGCTCGCCCTCGGTGGCGGTGACGACGGCGTCGATGGCGTCGTCCTCGTGCATGAACTGCATCCGCGCGTCGAACCCCAACGGGACCGGCACGACGGGGAGGGCGAAGTAGTCGGTGATCGAGGTGCGGATGCGCGGCCCGACGATGTTCGCGAACCGGAGCATGAGGATGTCGATGTCCGGACGTCGCCTGGCGAAGCCGCGCACGTACCCTTCGACCTCGATGGAGTCCTTGCCGAACCCTCCTGGAGGGGTGCGCTTGGCACTGGTCTCCTCGGTGAACATGGCCGGATCGCGCGGTGTGGAGCCGTAGACCGCGGCCGAGGACTTGACGACGAGCCGCCGCACCGCCGCCGACTTCTGGCACGCCGCGAGCAGCTGCATCGTGCCGATGACGTTGATCTCCTTCTGCGGCGTGCGACCGCCGACGAAGGTCGGAGTGGCGATGACGTTCATGTGCACGACGGTGTCGACCTCAAAGGTCTCGATGACCCGGCCGATCATCGGGTTGCGGATGTCGGCGCGCACGAACTCGACCCCGGCGAGCGGGTGCGGTGGAGGGATGACGTCGACCCCCACCACCCGCTGGACGCCGGGACGGTTGGCCAGGCGCCGAGCGAGCAGGCCACCGAGATACCGGGACACCCCGGTCACGAGCACCACGCCGGCCACGACGCTCCTTCCGTGGATGCCATCTGCCCCGCAGGGCACGACCCTACCGAGTGACCGGCCCCGCGTCAGTGCCGACCGCGCGAGCGCGGCACAGTCGATGTCCCGGATCCTCGCGCCCCGTGCCGATACATGAGAACGACTCCTGGCGCGAGGCCGGGAGCCGCCGAGGGATCAGTGGTGAGACGTCGTCACTTCTTGTTGCGACGCTGGTGACGCGTCTTGCGCAGCAGCTTGCGGTGCTTCTTCTTCGCCATCCGCTTGCGCCGCTTCTTGATGACTGAACCCATGGACCATCCTGACGTGACTCGTGCTCGGTAGCTGGTGCGCGGCGGCCCATCCTACCGGCCCACCGACAGCGCCCCCAAACCGGCGGACCGACCGCGAGGGGCGGCCCGATGGACCGGGCCGCCCCTCGCGGTGGTGTGGGTGCCGTTCAGGCGGTGTCGACGAAGGAGCTGCGGAGGTAGGCGTGCACCTCGTCCTCCGGAACACGGAACGACCGCCCGACCCGGATGGCCGGCAGGTCGCCGGCATGGACCATGCGGTACACCGTCATCTTCGAGACACGCATGATGGCGGCGACCTCGGCGACCGTGAGGAAACGGACCTCGCCGAGCTGACGCTCCGTAGTCATCCTGACCTCGATCTTCTGCTCGCACGCAGCGCCGGAACGCTCCGGCTGACTCCCTGCGACGTGCTCTCGCAACCATAGGGGCAGTTGTGACGACTGGGGAAGGGAATCGACAACTTCATCCGGAGCTGTCCAGCCGACACGCCGTACCGGTCGGACGACGGATGGCGCGGGGCTCGCGATCAGTCGAAGTACGGGTCGAGACCGTGGTACGGAAACACCGCCTGGCGGGTCGCGACGACGGCGGCGTCGAGAGGGTTGCCGGGGTCGTGACCGGCGTTCCACGGCTTCACCCAGATGGGCAGGTCCTCGACCGGCACGTCGCCCATCCGCCACGGACCCGGCCGGCCGAACAGCCGCTCGACGTGGGCTCGCCACTCCGCGGGCACGGGCGTCGCCGGGTCGACCGGCGCGTGCGCCGCGATCGCCGTGAGGTGCGCCCACGACCGGGGCACCACGTTGACCAACTCGTACCCACCGCCGCCCAGTGCCACCCATCGCCCACCGCACACCTCGTGGGCGAGGTCGTGCAGCATCTCGTGCGCGCGACGCTGCGCGTCGACGGTGATGGCGAGATGGGCGAGAGGGTCGTCGAGATGGGTGTCGCAGCCGTGCTGGGTGACCAGCATCTGCGGGGCGAAGGCGCGCACCAGCGGCAGCGCCACCGCGTCGAGGGCGCGGAGCCACCCGGCATCCGTCGTGCCGGGCGGGAGCGCGACGTTCACCGCCGACCCCTGCGCGTCGCGGCCTCCGACATCACCCGGCCACCCGGTGCCGGGGAACAGATACCGGCCGCTCTCGTGCAGCGAGAGGGTGAGGACCCTCGGGTCGTCCCAGAACAGCCGCTCGACGCCGTCGCCGTGGTGCACGTCGATATCGACGTACGCGACCCGCTCCACCCCGGCGTCGAGGAGCCACTGGATGCCGACCGCCACGTCGTTGTAGATGCAGAAGCCGCTCGCGTGGCCGCGCATCGCGTGGTGCAGCCCTCCGCAGTAGTTGACGCCGTGCTCGGCCCGCCGCTCCCACACCGCCCGGCACACCTCGACGGTGCCCTGCGCCACCCGCGCCGACGCCTGGTGCATGCCGCGGAACGCCGGGTCGTCGTCGGTGCCGAGCCCGTGCCGGAGATCGGCCGCCGCGGGGTCCTCGGACGCCCGGCGGACCGCGGCGATGTAGGCCGGGTCGTGCACGGTCGCCAGGGTCTCGTCGGATGCCGTGCCCGGTGCCAGCAGGGTGACCTCGTCGAGCACGCCGAGCACGCGCGCCAGCCGGGTGGTGAGGTCGAGGCGCACCGGCCGCATCGGGTGCTGCGGGCCGAAGTCGTAGGCGGTGAGGCCGTCGTCCCAGATGACGCTCGTCCGCACGGCCATGCGCCGCACGCTACCTGTCGCGACGCCGTGGCAGGCTTGCCCTGACCGCCGACGTCGCGCCGACGTCATCCTCGCGACCCGGAGACACCCATGGCCAGGACCAGCCGTACCGACGACCGGGTGCTCGTCGTCGGGTTGGGGCGGTTCGGTGCCGCTGCCGCGCTCGAGCTGAGCCGGCTCGGCCACCGGGTCACCGCGATCGAGCGGGACGGCTTCCTCGCCGAGAAGTTCCTCGGCCGACTCGCCTCCGTCATCCACGGGGACGCGAGCGACGTCGGGGTGATGCGCGAGGCGAAGGCCGACCGGTACCGCATCGCCGTCGTGGCGATCGGCTCCTCGGTGGAGGCGTCGGTGCTCGCGGCCGCGAACCTCGTGGACGCCGAGGTGCCCGACATCTGGGCCAAGGCCCTCTCGCCCGAGCACGCACGCATCCTCGACCGCATCGGCGTGCACCACATCGTGCGCCCCGAGGCCGACACCGGCCGGCGCGTCGCGCACCTCGTCGGGGGCCGGATGCAGGACTACATCGAGTTCGACGACGGGTTCGCCATCGTCAAGATGCGCCCGCCCACCGAGGCCATCGGCTTCACGCTCGAGCAGAGCGCCATCCGCAGCAAGTACGGGGTGACCATCGTCGGCGTGAAGCCGCCGGGCCAGGCCTTCACCTA
>JBOFBK010000092.1:0-7434 GCA_051645525.1 Dermatophilaceae bacterium
CGCGAGATCATCGACCGGGTGATCGACGTCATCCGCACCCAGTTCGACGACGCCGCGGATGCCGGCCATCTCACCGTCGCCGACCGGGCCGCCATGCGTGGGCGCCAGGTGCTGAACCCCGGCGTGATGCACGGCTACGGCCCGGCCGTCTGGCCGTTGCCCGGCTGACCGATTCGGTCGAGGATCGCTCGAGCGGTGCGTTCGGGCTGTTCGAGATGGGGGAAGTGGCCGACCCCGTCCCACACCTCGCGGCGGTAGTCGCCGGTGAACAGCTCCTCCTGCCCGTCCGCGAGCAGGGGCAGGGCGCATCCGTCGTCTGCGCCGCACACCAGCAGGGTGGGGACGGCGATGGGTTCGGCGGCCACGTCGAACCCGCCCGCGCGGTACATGGCGATCGGGGCGGGCCAGCTGGCCGCGAGGGTCCGCTTGACCTGCTCGAGATGACCGGGAGGAGGTGACCAGCCGGGTGCTGACCAGCGGCGCCACAGGCGGTCGACGTAGGCGAAGTCGTGGCGCGCGACCCGTCGGTCGGCCCAGCCACCGAGCTGGAAGTAGATGATGTAGCGGCTCATCCACGCTTGACGAGGGGCGCGCCGTGCGTTGCGCCGCACGTAGGCCGGGTGGGCTCCGGACAGCAGAGTGGCCGAGGCGAAGCGGTGCCCGGCCCGAGCGAGTGCCGGGTAGGCGAGCTGCGCCCCGTAGTCGTGCCCGACGAGGTGCACGGGAGCGTCGGGCGACAGCGCGTCCACGACGGCGAGAAGGTCGTCGACCAGCTCGTCGAGGTCGAGTGACCCCTCCAGCGGCGACGGCGCGTATCCGCGCAGGTTCACCGCGGTGACGCGGTGACTCCCGGCGAGGGCCGCACCCAGCCCGTCGAAGGTCGATGCGTCGTCGGGGAAGCCATGGACGCAGACGACCTGGTCTCCTGCGCTGCCGTGACGGCGGATGCCGAAGGCGCCGCGTGACGTGTCGAGGGTCGCGGCGTTCACGATGCGGTCCGGACGTCCGAGCCCGTCACGGGCACCTCGACGACGGCAGAAGGCTCCGCGTCTGTGCGACGGGTCGGTGCCAGCAGGCCGCACAGCACCGTTGCGACGGCTAGGACCGCAGCCCCGACCCACAGCGCGTCGGACACCCCGGAGGCGAACGCCTCGCGTACTGCGGCGGAGAGGTCGTCGCCACCGGGTCCGAGGCCGGAAGCGGCACCGAGAGCGGTCCCTGCACCGTCGGCGACGGCTGTTCTCAGCTCGGGCGCTGCTCCCTGGAGGTCGGCGAGTGCAGCCGCGACCTGGTCACGGTATCCCGCGAGCAGCACGCTGGAGAGCACGGCGATGCCGAGCACGCCGCCGACCTCCCGGGTGATGTCGTTGACGGCGCTGGCCACCGATCGCCGCTCGGGCGGTAGCCCTTCGAGGATGAGCAGGGTGCCTGGAGTGACGGCGAGGCCGAACCCGACCCCGAACACCACCAGGCCGAATGCGAGCCAACCCAAGGTCCCCGTCGAGATGGTGGCGGCCATCACCGCGAACCCTGCCGCCATCAGTGCCAATCCGGCAGCGCCCGGAGCGCGCGCTCCCACTCGTCTCATGGCGGGCTCGGCCACTGTTGTACCGGCACCGACGCCGACCGGGATCACCAGCAGTGCGGCGGCGGCCTTGAACGGCCCGTAGTCCCGGACGAGCTGCAGATACTGGGGCGCCAGGACGAACAGGCCGAGGCTGGCGAAGAACTGCAGGGCTACCAGAAGCGACCCGGCCACCAGGCCGCGATTCCGGAAGAGCCTGACATCGAGCGCCGGCGCTGCGGTGCGCAGCTCGTGCCTGACGAAGGCGGCCAGCACGACGATCCCGCCGAGTCCCACGGCGAGGGTGCGCGGGTCGCTCCATCCCAGCCGCGGGGCCTCGATGACGGCGAACACCATGGCGGCGAGGGCGATTGCCGAGAGAAGCGCACCGACCGGGTCGAGTGAGAGGCCCGGGTTGCGCCGCTGGGCGACCAGCCGGAACGTGAGGGGAACCAGGGCCAGGGCTGCGACACCGAAAGTCACCTGCACGCTGCCCCACCAGAACGCTTCGAGCAGTACACCGGCGACGAGGGTTCCGGCGACCGCTCCTGCTGCTGAGACGGCTGACCAGACGGCGACGGCGAAGCCTCGGCGTTCGGGGGGATAGGCGTCGACCAGGGCCGACAAGGTCACCGGGAAGACGGCTGCCGCGCCGATGCCGGCCAGAGCGCGCCACGCGATGAGCTGGGCCGGATCGGCGGAGTAGGCGGAGGCCAGGCCTGCGGTGCCGAACACCAGCAGGCCGGCGACCAGCATGGTGCGTCGGCCTACTCGGTCGGCGGCGATACCTGCGGGAAGCAGGGCGGCGGCGAAGGCCAGGGCGTAGGCGTCGATGATCCAGGTCAGGGCGGTCTGATCGGCGCTCAGGCCGAACGCGATGTCGGGAAGAGCGATGGTCAGCGCGGAGTTCCCGGCGACGACCAGTGCCAGTGCGGCGCACAGCACCAGCAGCAGTGCACGAAGCGTCACGTGTGACAGCTCGTCCGGCGCTCCGGGTTGTCGATGGTCGTGAACAGGGTCGAGTTCGGCCATGGTTGCTCCTCACGTCAGTTTTCCTCCGTAACGGAACTACTCCGTTGCCGAGGTACTTGCGGAAGATAGAATGCCTCTGTGACGGAGCGAACGCAAGTGCGTGCCATCGAAGACGTCGAACGTGGCCGGATGAAGGCCGACGAGCTCTCCTGGGCGCTGCGGGCCGTCGTGCTCGCCACCGCCGAGGCCGACCGGGCCCTGGCCCGCCGCCTCGAGCTGCGCCCGCTCGACTACGTGGCCGTCAACCACGTCATGACGAGCCCACACCCGCTCGGACCGGCCGAGCTGAGTGAGCGGCTCGGCATCTCGACCGGCTCTGCGACCGAGCTCGTCGACCGGCTCGAGGCGACGGGACACCTCCGCCGCGACCGTCATCCCACCGATCGCCGACGGGTGGTCCTCATCCCTACCGATACTGCGGTCCGCGCCATCCTCGACGCTCTCGCACCGCTGTTCGGCGACCTGGACGCTGTGGCGCACGACTTCACCCCTGAGGAGCAGGACGCCATCCGACGCTTCCTCCGAGCCGCCGAGCAGCGCCTGCACCATTACGCGTCGACCACACACGCGACGTCACCGAGGCGATGACGGTCGCCGACGTCGGCACGTGGCCCGAGCCGAGGCTCGAGCCTGCTGTCCGACGACTACCTCGAGCTCACGCCTCCGGGCGGCAGGGACGCTGGCCTTACGGTGTCGGCCCGTGGGGCTGGATGACGGTCTTTCCCGCTGTCGTCGTGGCGACATGCGAGGCAAGGTCGGCGGCGGCGTCATCGAGACTCAGGCGCCGGCTGACGGTGGTGCGGTAGCCGTCCCGCAGAAGCCGTTGCGCCTGACTCGCGGCTCGAAGTCGACGGACGGGGCTCTGGTCGGAGAACCAGGTGTTGACGTTGAAGCCCCGGAGCGCGTGTCCACGCCCGATCAGCTGACTCATGGCGTCGAAGCTCACCGGCTCACCGGAGAGTTGGCCCAGCACCCAGACCGTGGACCGATCCGGCAAGGCGGTCATGAGCCGGTCGGTCATGGGGCCGGCGACCGCGTCGATGGCTGCACTGACCTCGTGACGGGCCGCCACGGCCGACAAGACCGTGTCGGCCTGTGGGTGACGCTGGTCGACGATGTCCACGACACCCAGCTCTCGGACGACATCGGCCTGAGCGTCGGAGCGCACGACCGCGACGACCCCGAGGCCGAAGCCCGGTGCGGCGGAGATCATCATGCGGCCGACCTCGCTGGCCGCGGCAGTGACGAGGACGGCACGATGGCCGGCGCGCTTGAGGTCGCTGAGCAGCCCGATCGCCGTAGTGGCATTGGCGAGGAGGTTGACCGCGTCCTCGTCGGACAGCGTGGCCGACACGGGGACGCACAACCGTGCCGGGGCCGCCGCCAGCTGCGCCCAGGTGCCCAGCTGGCCGCCGGGTACGGCGAAGGCCACCCGTCGGTGGTGGAGGGCGCGGCCGAGAAGCCCTGCCCGAGAAGCGTCGACGACAGTGCCGACGCCGACCAGGCCGGGAACGAAGGGTGGGTCACGGTGGACGATGTAGGTGCCACTCAGCTGCATGACGTCGGCCGGGTTGACCGGTGCGACGCCGACCCGCACGAGCACCTCGCCGCGGGCAGGTCGCGGGTCGGGCAGCTCCACGACCTGCAGTGCGTCGAGCTGTGCGGTGAGCCGGGTGGCCTGCAGTGCTCTCATCACCACATGCCTCCACCGACCAGAACGGTGGTGGGCGCGGTGGTGGCAGTGGCACAGGTCGCGGCCTGATCCTGCGGCGAGCGCCGCAGCCGCGGCTCGATCATTGTCGACATAGTGTCGATGATAAATCAACGCTGTGTCGACAATGACTACGGGTTCATCGCCGACGCGCCGAGAGACACATGTCGACCAGTGGTCATCCGGTGGTGCGCACCCCGAGCCCTCGCAACCAGAGCACCTCGAGCACGTCGACGAGACGTCGCTCGGCATCCCTGGTATGCGGGGCGGAGAAGAGCCGGTGCAGGCTGCGCTCGGACATCAGCACGAGCGCCTCGACGATCTCGCGGACGTCGGCACCTTTCAGATCCGCGGCGGCTCGCGCGACATCCCGAGCGACCAGGACGGTGGCCGCGTCGACCAGACGCGCGACAGCGGCGTCGTACTGCTCTGCGACCTCGGGCATGCCGGCCGACAGCTCGATGCCCGCACTGAGGACCGGGCCGTGATCGCGCCACCGGCGAACCGCGTGCTCGAGTGCCGGACGGACGACGGCATCGAGGCCGGTCGTCTCTCGATCCACGGCGTCACCCAACGGCCCGAAGATCTCCCCCTGCGCTCTCGCGAACAGCGCGGCGATCAGCTCCGCCTTGGAGCTGAAGTAGAAGTACAGCGACGGCCGGGACAGGCCTGCCCCGCGAGCCACCGCATCGATGGCCAGTCCGCCGACACCCACGTCGGCGAGCTGGCGCTCCGCACTGTCCAGGAGCGCCTCCTGGCGCGCATCGCCCTTGCGGTAGGTCAGCGTGCGATCCCGCGACGTGCGACGAGAGGCGTGCTCCGGCATGCCGTCAGGCTAGCCAGCCGACCCAACTCTCAGTGGCACGGCGAGGTGCATTTGGGTGACCTACATCCCCGATCGACAGTGCGGCCTGCGTCATCGACGACGACGGTGGCGTCTCGCCGATGACACGCTCGACGCATGGAGAGCGTCACGGTGAGAGACCTCGAAGATCGCGGTGACGAGGTTGTGGATCGCGTCGCACGAGGCTCGGTCGTCCTGGTGAGATGGGCGGTGACGACGAGTCCGACATCGACCTCGACGTCGAGCCCATCGGACAGTGGATCGAGCCGGCCCGGTGGTGAGGTACCTGCTCGACACCAACGTCATCGGCGAGCTGCGCAGACGCGCCGGCGATCACGGCGTCAAGACCTGGGTGTCCCGACAGGCCACCACCGACCTGGCGATCAGCGTGGTGACCGTGATCGAGATCGAGCTCGGCATCCTCCGCAAAGCGCGCACGGATCCCGACCAGGCGCGAGCCCTGACCCGCTGGTTCGAGGACCGCGTGCTCGCCGGGTTCGCCGACCGCATCCTGCCCCTCGACCTGAGCGCAGCCCGGCGGGTCGCCCCCCTGCACGTCCCGGACCAGACTCCGCAGCACGACGCACTGATCGCCGGCACGGCCCTCGCCAGGTCGCTGACGGTCGTGACCCGCAACAGCGAGGGCTTCGAACGCACCGGAGTGGCGGCGCTGAACCCGTGGTCGGATGGCGGCTGACGGACCAGTGACACGAGCGCGCCGGACGACTGCTCACTGGTTGCGGTAGCACTCGGCGAGTCGATCTATCGCCTGCTCTCTGGTCATCGCCCGCACCTCGGACTCGGGAATGTGGAAGGTGTTGACCAGCGAGATCGCCACTCCGACAGGTATGGCACTCGAGGCGGGTTGACTGACGCCCCGGTCCGGCGCGAGGCCGTCGTTGACGCAGTCCCAGAACTCTCGCTCGGTGACGTCGAGCTGGTCCCGCAGGATGTGCGCCCACATCGCCGAGCCATAGCTGCTGCGGTTCGGCGGATGGCTGACGCGGGTGCGCAGGACCCGCCCGTCGGGCAGGACGAGCTCGTAGTTGACGTGGTGGGTGCCGCGCCTACCGGTTGCGCTCTCGAGCATCGTCCATCCCTCGGTAGTACAGAAACGTTGATGGTCCCGCCGCGTACCAGGCGGATACTTCACGCGCTGTGGAGCCACGCTTTGAGGTGCTCGTCGTCGGACAGCTCGATGACCTGCACCAGGCCCCAGTTGTCTGCGTGGTTGGGAGCGTGACGGAGTCGGGCAGCCCATGCTTCGGCGTAGTCGCGCAGGGCGAGCACGACCTCGTCGAGCGCTTCGTCGAGGGTGTCGCCGTCGGCTGCGACAGGCAGCCCGGGCAGGAACACGCTCCATCCGTCGTTCTCGGCGACGACTTGGGCGTTCGCGGGATTGAGGACCGACAGATAACGGACCAAGCGGTCCGCATCGACGGCGGCGACCCGGACCCGGTCGCGAGTCACCGACGCCGGAACCCCTGCGGCAGCTGCGTCGAACACGTCCTTGAGGTGGTCGCGCCCAGCGCGCAGCGTCGGATAGTGCGCGGAGCTCACACTCATGACCAGCTCCTTCACATTGCATGCTTCGACGTGTACGCAGTGTACACGTCGAAGGCATGCGACGACGAAGATGCCTCCTGAACCGGACTTCCATGAAGTCGAACGCATGTACGATACCTTCTCATGACGTCCGCACCACCGATGCTGCCACCGGCTTCGGTGGCAGCGATCGCCGGTGTGTCGACGTCGGATGACGTGGGGCGGCTGCGCGAGCGCATGTCGCGGATGCAGGGCGGCACCACCCGCCGAGCGCTCACCCTTCATCCGGCACTCACCGGTGTGGTGACGCTGCGCGCCGGCGGCAGCTACGAGGTCGACGGCGTCGGCCTGGCGATGGCGCTGATGAGCGGGCCGACGCGGTCGGGCTCGTGGTGCGCGGTCGTCGGGGTGCGGGACTTCGGCGTCGAGGCCGCTCACGAGGTCGGCGTCGACCTCGGGCGCACCGTGCTCGTCCCCGACCCGGGTGAGCTCTGGCTCGACGTCATCGGGGCCTTCGTCGACGTCGCCGACCTCGTCGTCGTGCGCCCGCCGGTACGGGTCACGCCCCGGGTGGCCGAGCGCGTCTCGGCCCGGCTGCGCACCCGCGCGTCGGTGCTCGTCAGCATCGGCCCGTGGCCCCGAGCCGAGCTGAGCCTGTGCACCGAGGACATCCGCTGGGAGGGGCCCGAGCACGGGTACGGGCACCTGCGGTCCCGCCGGGTCGTGCTCGCCTCCCGG
>JBOFBK010000093.1:0-1274 GCA_051645525.1 Dermatophilaceae bacterium
CCGGATGACGCGCGCCGGCACCTCCTCGACGCGTTCGCCGCCGCCCACGGCGCCGAGCTCGGCCTCGACGCCTCGATCGTCGAGGTGCTCGCCGACACCTTCGTCGACTTCGGTGACGGCTACCTCGACGGCGGAGTGCTCGCGTGGAGCCCGGGCGAGGTCGAGCGGTTCCTCACCGACTGGGCGCAGCGCAAGGTGCTCCTGGAGGACGAGGTGGCGGCCGAGCTGCCGCGGGTGCTGCGGGCGTGGGTCGGGTTCGCTCTGCGGCGCGCCGGTCTGGCACCGGAGCACATCGGCCCGGTGGTCGAGGCGGTCGACGAGTTCGAGCGCGACTACCTCGACGGCGTGGCCGAGGGCCGCAGCGGCACCGCAGGCGTCGCCGCCGAGCTGATGGCCTACCTCGCCGAGCGTGGCGTCGACCTCGACGACAGCGGCGCTGTGGCACAGGGTGTCTCGGCGTTCAACGCCGAACGCAACGCACGGAGCCTGCTCGACGGCGGATGACGCCCGCGCGGCGCGCCAGCCGACCTGGCCGGTTCGCGAGTGCCCGGCAGCCTGGGCCCCCGCCGTTCGCCCGGGAGCGGCGTCGGCCGTTGCGGCACATCACGTCACCTGTTCGGCCGGTCCCGGCTCGAACGGGGTCGGCGGTGACTCGTGATGGTGAGGATGCGACGTGGAGGTGCCACCGTGACCGACACGCTTGCTCGACCAGAACGCGCCGACGGCGCGCGACCCCCGCACTTGACCACCAGCGGCGTCACCACCAGCGGTGTCACCACCGGCGGTGTCGTCACCGACTGTCGGACAACTGACGGCGCCGCGACCGGTGCCACCGGGACGGGTGACCACACGGTGATCGAGCCCGGCATGCGTGGGTCCGCTGCCGCATGGGACGCCTGGGCCGCCCGCGTCGACGGCGAGCGCGACATCGCCATGGTGCTCGACGCGTTGCCACGCGTGCACGCCCTGATGGGCGCCTACCCGGCAGCACCGCTCCACCCGCTCGCCCCGGTCGACGGCGTGCTCGCCGCCCCGGGCGGTGTCGTCGGCCCGTTCGCGGACCTCGACCGAACCGGCCGACCCGGCCGACTGGGCCGGCTCGGCACGGGCCGCCACTTCATCCGCGTCACCGACCACGAGCAGCCCACGAGCTGGGGACGGCTGCGGCTGGTCCTGCTCGTCGCTGCGGCCCTGTGGTGCGCGAGCAACACCACGACGCTCGTCGACGCGCTGATCGGCGGATGACCTCGGCTATCTCTTCTCCAAGGCGGCTT
>JBOFBK010000094.1:0-23283 GCA_051645525.1 Dermatophilaceae bacterium
TGGAGGTCGACGTCGTCGGGTTCTGTCTTCCCGCGGACCAGCGGGTCGGCCCCGGTGACCAGTTCATCGCCGCCGAGCTCACCGAGGTCATGCGCGGCCGCGGCACCCCGGTGGTCGCGGTGGCCACGAAGAGCGACACCGTCGACCGGGGTCGCCTGGCCGCGCACCTCGTGGCCATCGACCGGCTGGGCGACTGGGCCGCCATCGTCCCCTGCTCCGCGACGTCCGGGGAGCAGGTCGACGACGTCGCGCGAGTGCTGTCGGAGCACCTCCCGCCGTCGCCCGGGCCGCTCTATCCGGACGGCGAGCTCACCGACGAGCCCGAGGCGGTCATGGTCGCGGAGCTGGTGCGCGAGGCGGCGCTCGAGGGCATCCGCGACGAGCTGCCGCACAGCCTCGCCGTGGTCGTCGACGAGATGGTTCCCCGCGAGGGACGCCCGGATGACGACCCGCTCCTCGACGTGCGCGTCAACGTCTTCGTCGAGCGCGACAGCCAGAAGGCGATCGTCATCGGCCGTGGCGGGTCCCGGCTCCGCGAGGTCGGCACGAACGCCCGGCGCGGCATCGAGGCGCTCCTGGGCCAGCGGGTCCACCTCGACCTGCACGTCAAGGTGGCCAAGGACTGGCAGCGCGACCCGCGCCAGCTGCAGCGCCTCGGCTTCTGAGCGGCATCGTCGTCGGCGTCGCGATCTGGATCGGCCGGTAGGCACCGGCGGGGGCGCGTGGACGTCATGCAGCGCCGTGAGACGTCCCGTCGTCACTCGTCGTGTCGGCGTCGATGTCGACGGCTTCCTCCGAGACTCCCGCCATCGCATCGAGGGCGGCACCGAGGTGGCGTGTGATGCCCGTCTGCACCGAGTTGCACTCTTTGTCGATGGCGTCCGCGCTCTTGCGCACGGAGCCGGATGCCTTCCGGATCCTGTTGATCCCGTCGAGCAGGGCGAGAGCCGCTCGGACGTTCTCCTCAGCGGTCTCCAGCCCCTCCACGTCCCGTCGTGCCGAGACGACGATCGCGGCGGTCCGCACCAGCTGGACCACGGTGCGCAGGAGGTTGACGTCGTCGGTTGCCGGGTCGAAGGCGACGATGACACGACGCGGGCCCAGCACGCGGGCCGTCTGGCCCTTGTTCTGCTGCGGCGTCCGGACGACGCCGATCGACGCGACGGCGCCACGGTTGCGCTCCGCGTCGTCGAGGTAGTCGTTCCACACACGGCCGTCGGTCGAGTCGTGCATCTCGACGACGACCCGCGCGTCGGCGGCACCGACGGTGAGCACCCCGTCGCCCTTGAAGCACCGGCTGATCGCTCCGGCGATCCCGCTGGTCACGGCGTACTCGTCGCCGAGGCCGACGGCGATGGACTCGAGGACGACGCTGACCTCGGCCTCGAAGCCTCGTCCCTTGAGCGGTGTGACGCTCGCGGTGCGAGCCGTGGCCGACTGGGCGGCCTCGGCGACCTGCACGGCCTTCGCGAGCTCGTCGACCTTGCCGACCAGGGCCAGGTGGTGCTTGTCCATCGCCGCCGTGAGCGCCGTCTGCTGCTCCGCCAGCGCCGTGGCCTGCTTGGCGAAGGGCGACGTCGGGTCGGCGGGGTCGAACTGACGCGCCACCTTGGTGAGCAGGGCGTCGGTCTGCTCGAAGGCGTGCTTGCCCATCGTCCGCCCCGCCTCGTCCAGGACCGGGCGCAGGCGGGCGAGGAGCTCCGGGTCTGTCCCACCGACGAGGCGCTCGACCTCGTCGCGCAGCGCCTTGGTCGAGCGCTCGACGCTCTCCGCGAAGCCCTTGCGCGTGGTCGCCTCCGCGTCAGTGATGGCCCTGAGCGCCTCCTCGGCGGCCCTCGCCATCGTCTGGGCGGCGCTCGCGGCTGCCTTCGTGGTGGCGTCGGCTGCACGGGTGCTCGACTCGGCCGCCCGGGCGCCCACCTCGGTGACGAGCCGCTCGAGCTCGAACGTGTCCTGGGCGCTCCCTGCGCCGGCGATGGCCCTCGCACCGACCGCCATGGACTGGATGACGAACGCGCTGAGATCCGTGTCGCCCATCGCGTTGAGGGCGAGGCTGGCGCCACGGCTGCCGGTCGACCACCGGCGGGCTTCGGCCACGACGTCGGGGTCGGTGAGGTCGAGGTGGTCGATGACGACGGCGGGACGCGTCGGGTCGAACCCGGCGCCCTGTCGCGTGGAGGTGATGTCGTTCATGGGTGTTTCCCTTCTCGGTCGGCCGCGCAGGTCGCCGCCGTCATAGAGAGGGTCGAGGCCGGTTGGCACTCGTCGAGCCGGAAAGGCTGATAAGGGGGGTTATCACCAAAACCAACAGTGAGGTGCCGACGACGCCGTAGTCTCGCGGCATGCCCCACACCACCGCCTCGGAGACGCTCGTCTCCCTCGCCGACGTCGCCCGTCTCACCGGCGTCCGTCGGCCGGTGGTCTCCATGTGGCGGCAGCGGCCGCGGGTGCGCGGCTCCATCCTTCCTTTCCCGGCCCCGGTGCCGGCTGCCGGCGCGCCTGAGCGCTTCCGGCTCGACGAGGTGCTCGCATGGCTCGCGGCGACCGGCCGGGGGAACAACCCGGAGCACGAGGCTGATGCCGCGCGCCTTGAACCGCTGCCGACCACGCCGGAGGAGCGGGCAGCGCTCGAGGCCCTCCTGACCTTGGGTGTCATGACCGGTGCGGACCTCGAACGTCTCGAGGCCGCCGAGCTGGTGGACCTCGCCGATGAGGCCGACCCCGACGACGACGCCTTGCTCTCGGAGATCGAGGCCGCCGCCGACCGCCTCCCGGAGCTCGCCGAGCTGGCGGCCCGGGTCTCCGAGTCAGCCTTCGGGAGTGCCGCGGCACTCAGACTCGTCCGGGGGCGCTGGGCGAGCGACACTCCACCGGCGGTACTGGTCGACCTGGTCGCCTCGGTGGTGCACGAGCAGCTGCGCGAGCGGCCCGTGCTCAAGGTCGCTGGTGGCGATCTCGCGCTGCACGTCATCGGCGCGCTCGACGAGCTCGACGACGTGGTGGTCGAGGTGTCGGACGACCACGTGGGCCATGAGCTGGCTCGGCGGGTGCGCCGGGCGGCGTGGGCGGATGGTCGGCGCACGAGCACGGGGACCGACGCGCCAGGGGTCGTCATCGCCGAGATCCCGCACGCGACAACGGTGGTCGAGGCTCTGACGGAGGCCGAGTCGGTGCAGCTCGACCTGGCCGCAAGTGATGTGGCCGTCATCGTCGGTCCCGCGCGAGCGCTCACCGACTCCCTCGACGATCCCGGCGCCGAGGCCACGCGCAGCGACGTCGTGCGGTCGGGGCGGTTGCGCTGCGCCCTGCGCCTCGGCCACGGGCAGCTGACGTCGGCCCACCGGGCTCTCGCCGGCGTCTGGGTGCTGGGGACCGACCAGGGTTCGACGCCGATCGCCGGCCGGTGGATGGCAGCCGCAGATCTCACGCAGAGCCGGCTCGACGACGACACCGTCGCGACGGTGGTCTCCGACATCGCCGCGACGCTGGACCACGGGGCGACCGTCGCCCACGCCTACCACCACGCCCGCGTCGAGCGCCTCGGATCGGTCCTCGCGCGGCGCGGGGCGCTCGTCGCTCGTGGCGTCGTCCCGAGGCGGCTCGCTGCGCCCCCCAGCGACCGTGTGCTCGAGGCCCGGGCCCTTCTCGACGGCCTGGACGTCGGCTCGGCTGACCACGGCCCGGGGTGGGCTGCCGGCGTCCGACTCGCGCCCGGCGAGGGGGCCGGCACCAGTCGCAGCCTCGCCGAGCTCGCGGCGGCGGGCGAGCTCGCTGTGGTCAGGGGAACCCGACTCGACCTCGATGCCGTGAGGCCCGCCGGCGGGACCGTGCGGGTCATCACCGCGGCCGACGTCGCGCAGTGCTCCGGGATGCCTCTCGCTGCCTCGGCTTCGATCGACCCGCTCACCCTCGAGTCGCTCGCGCCGTCGGCCCGTCGGACCCGTCCGGGTGACGTCGTCTTCGTCACCGGCCCGCGGCCGGCCGCGGCCGTCGACCGCGCCGGCCGGTCGGTCGTGTGCGCGCCGGCCCGGGTGCTGCGGCTCGACCCGGAGTCGCTCGTCACCCCCGACCTCCTCGCCGCCGTCGTCAACGCCGCGCCGTCGTCCGCACGCGACTGGCGAGCCTGGCGGGTTCCTGTCCACGGCCACCACGAGGGCCTTGCGAGCGTGTTGCGGGCGTACGAGGACGAACGCGCCCGCCTGGCCGCGCGCTCGCGCGACCTCGACCGGCTCACCGACCTGCTGACCAGCGGCGACGTTACCGTCGCCGCGACCGATGACCACCCCACCACGAGAGGACAGTGACCCGATGCCACCCAGGCACAGGGCTGCCGCGGCTCCGACCGCACCGTCGACGATGAAGGAGCTCAAGGACACGCTGTGGAAGGCCGCCGACAAGCTGCGCGGCTCGATGGACGCCTCGCAGTACAAGGACGTCATCCTCGGGCTCGTCTTCCTCAAGTACGTGTCCGACGCGTACGACGAGCGGCGTGCGGCCATCGAGGCCGACCTGCGTGAGCAGGGCATGGATGACGACCAGGTCGCCATGATCGTCGACGAGCCCGAGGAGTACCACGGCTCAGGCGTGTTCGTCGTGCCGCCGCGCGCCCATTGGGCTTTCCTCAGCCGGCACGCCAAGGGCCTGGCCGCGGCGATGAACGAGCCCTCGAAGAACATCGGCCAGCTCGTCGACGAGGCGGTCGACCAGGTGATGATCGCGAACCCGTCGCTCTCGGGCACGCTGCCGCGCATCTACAACCGCGACAACGTCGACCAGAAGCGGCTCGGCGAGCTGCTCGACCTGTTCAACAGTGCGCGCTTCTCCCGGCAGGGCGAGGGCCGCGCCCGCGACCTGCTCGGCGAGGTCTACGAGTACTTCCTCGAGAAGTTCGCCCGCGCCGAGGGCAAGCGCGGCGGCGAGTTCTACACGCCCGCGAGCGTAGTCAAGGTGCTCGTCGAGGTGCTCGAGCCCGACCACGGTCGCGTCTACGACCCGTGCTGCGGCTCCGGCGGCATGTTCGTGCAGACCGAGAAGTTCATCCACGACCACGACGGCGACCCCAAGGACGTCAGCATCTACGGCCAGGAGAACAACGAGCGCACCTGGCGGATGGCGAAGATGAACCTCGCGATCCACGGCATCCACAACGACGGCCTGCACACCCGGTGGGGCGACACGTTCGTGCTCGACTACCACGCCGACAAGCAGATGGACGTCGTGCTCGCCAACCCGCCGTTCAACATCAAGGACTGGAACCGCGTCGAGAAGGACCCCCGCTGGCGCTACGGCGTGCCGCCCGCCGGCAACGCCAACTACGCCTGGATTCAGCACATCCTGTCCAAGCTGACCGACGACGGCCGGGCCGGCGTCGTCATGGCGAACGGCTCGATGTCGAGCAACAGCGGCGGCGAGGGCGAGATCCGCGCCCGCCTCGTCGAGGACGACCTCGTCGCCTGCATGGTCGCGATGCCGACGCAGCTGTTCCGCAGCACCGGAATCCCGGTGTGCCTGTGGTTTTTCGCCAAGGACAAGTCGGCCGGCGCCCAGGGGTCGGTCGACCGGCGCGGTGAGGTGCTCTTCATCGACGCCCGCGAGCTGGGCCGCATGGTCGACCGCGCCGAGCGCGCGCTCGCGCCGGAGGACGTCGCCCGCATCGCCGACACCTACCACGCGTGGCGCGGCACCACGTCATCGGTGGGGATGACGTACGCCGACGTCCCGGGCTTCTGCGCCTCGGTGCCTCTCGCCGAGATCAAGTCCGCCGACTACGCGTTGACGCCGGGCCGCTACGTCGGTGCCGCAGAGACCGAGCACGACGGCGAGGAGATCGAGGTGACGATCGCCCGCCTCACCAAGGAGCTGACCGAGGCGCTCGACGAGTCCGCCCGTCTAGACGCCGTCGTCCGCGAGCAGATGGAGCGACTCGCATGAGTCGCTGGCGCGAGGTCACCCTGGGAGAGATCTGCTCTGAGTCCGGCGGAGGGATTCAGACGGGTCCGTTTGGATCGCAGTTGCACGCACACGAATACAGTGCCGTGGGGACACCAGTGGTGATGCCGACCAACATCGCCGAGAACTTCGTTGACCCGACTGGCATCGCGCGCGTCGCACCTGAGGTGGTCGCGCGTCTTCGGAGGCACGTCCTCGCCCAAGGCGACATCATCTACTCGCGGCGAGGTGACGTGGAACGTCGTGCTCTCATTCGTGCCGATAGCGCAGGCTGGCTCTGCGGTACAGGCTGCCTTCGTGTGCGCATCGGGTCCGACCGACGGCATGACCCCGCCTTCATGAGCTATGCACTGGGCACCGCCCAGAGTCGCGCCTGGATCGTGCGACATGCGGTCGGCGCGACGATGCAGAACCTGAACACGGGCATTTTGAGTGCGGTGCCACTTCGCGTTCCGGATGTCGGCGAGCAGCGGGCGATTGCGGAGGTGTTGGGGGCACTTGACGACAAGATCGCCGCCAACCGTCGGCTCGCGGACGCTGCGATCAACCTCGCGGATGCCGTGTTCGTTGCTGCGGCTGCCGAAGCCGTCGAAACCACCACGATCTTCGCCGAGATTGCGGACGTCGGGGGCGGAAGTACCCCTCGGACCGGTGTCGACGAGTACTGGAACGGTGAGGTGGCGTGGGCGACACCCACCGACGTGACTGCCCTGCAAGCGCCGTACCTCACGCTCACGTCGCGCACCATCACCGAGTCGGGTCTGCAGGCCTGTGCCTCAAGCCTGTACCCGACGGGCTCAGTACTCATGACGTCTCGCGCCACCATCGGAGCGTTCGCGATCGCACAGCGACCGCTGGCCGTCAACCAGGGGTTTGTCGTCGTGAACGGCAAGGACGACGTGCCGAACCTCTGGCTCTTCCACGAAATGCGACGCCGCACAGCGGAGTTCGTCGCACACGCGAACGGCGCGACGTTCCTCGAGCTGAGCCGCGGGCGTTTCAAGAGCCTCCCCGTGAGCCTGCCGGCTGCCTCGGTACGGCTGGCGTTCGCCGAGCGCGCTGGTGTGCTTCATCAGCGGGCGGCCGTGGCGTCATCCGAGAACGACCGGCTCGCCCGGACGCGTGATGAGTTGTTGCCGTTGCTCATGTCGGGGAAGGTCCAGATCAAGGACGCCGAGAAGGTCGTCGAGGGGGTCGTGTGATGGTCGGCACCGACGGGATGGACGAGGCCGCATGGGAGCAGCTCGCGATCGAGCGGCTCGCCGAGCTCGACGTGTGGGAGCCGCTGCACGGGCCGGCCACCGCGCCCGGCAGCGGCTACCGCGAGTCGTGGGCCGACCCCGTGTGGCCCACACGGCTGCTCGACGCTCTCGTGCGGCTCAACCCGTCGGTGCCGACCGTGCACCTCCAGCAGGCAGTCGCCGACGTCCTCGCCCCGAAGTCGCAGGACGCGATCACCGAGAACCACCGCCTCCACGAGTACCTCGTGCACGGCTACCGCGGCCTCAGCTACACCGAGCCCGACGGCCGGGAGGAGAACCCGACGGTCCGGCTGGTGAGCGAGCGGCCCGAGCAGAACGAGTACCACGCGGTCAACCAGGTGACCGTGCGGGTCGGCGAGCGCGAGCGGCGGTTCGACGTCGTCCTCTACGTCAACGGGCTGCCGCTCGCGGTGATCGAGCTGAAGCGGGCCGGCGCGGCCCACGCCGATGTCGCCGCGGCCCAGGCGCAGCTCGACACCTACGTGCGCGAGCTGCCGATGGCGTTCCGGTTCTGCGTCGTCACGGTCGCCAGCGACGGCCTGCTGGCGAAGTACGGCACGCCCTTCACCCCGCTCAACCACTACGCGCCGTGGAACGTCGACGACGACGGCAAGGTCGTCACCATCGACGACACGCTCGCGGGTGAGCACCGCACCGGCCTCGAGGTGCTCATCGACGGCCTGTTCAACGCCGAGCGGTTCATCCAGATCCTGCGCGACCACACGGCGTTCGACAACGACGAGGGTCGCCTCGGCAAGCGCATCGCCAAGCCGCACCAGTACTTCGCCGTGACCAAGGCGGTCGCCAGCACGATCGCCGCGGTGCGCAGCAACGGCAAGGCCGGGGTCGTCTGGCACACCCAGGGCTCCGGCAAGTCGATGGAGATGGAGCTGTACACGGCGCGCGTCATGCGTCATCCGGCCCTGCTCAACCCCACCGTCGTGGTCATCACCGACCGCACCGAGCTGGACGGCCAGCTCTACGAGGCGTTCCGGGTGAGCCAGCTGCTCCCCGAGCGGCCCGAGCAGGTGCGCACCCGGTCCGCGCTGCGCGAGGCCCTGACCGCGCGTGTCACCGGGGGCATCTACTTCACGACCCTGCAGAAGTTCGGCCGCACCCGGGAGGAGCGGTTCGCGGGGGCCGACCACCCGCTGCTCACCGACCGGCGCAACGTCGTCGTCATCGTCGACGAGGCGCACCGCAGCCACTACGACGACCTCGACGGCTACGCCCGCCACCTCAAGGACGCCCTCCCCAACGCCACGCTCATCGCGTTCACGGGCACGCCGATCTCCACCACCGACCGCGACACCCGCGAGGTGTTCGGCGGCTACATCGACGTCTACGACCTCACCCGCGCCGTCGAGGACGGCGCCACCGTTCCCGTGCACTTCGAGCCACGGCTCATCAGGGTGCGCCTCGCCGGGGAGGTGACCCAGGAGGAGATCGACCGCGCCGCCGACGAGGCCACCGCCGGGCTCGACCTCGCCGACCGGGAGCGGATCGAGAAGAGCGTGGCCGTCATCAACGCCGTCTACGGCGCACCCGACCGCATCCGCGCGCTCGCCGAGGACCTCGTCATGCACTGGGAGACCCGACGCGCCGAGATGGCCAAGGCGATCGAGGCGCCCGGCAAGGCCATGGTCGTCGGCGCCACCCGCCAGATCTGCGCCGACCTCTACGCCGCGATCGTCGCGCTCCGCCCGCAGTGGCACCACCACGACCTCGACAAGGGCCGCATCAAGGTCGTCTACAGCGGTACGCCGCAGGACCCGGCGGCGATCGCGGCGCACGTACGCCGCGACTCCGAGAACAAGGTCGTCAAGGACCGGCTCCGCCGGGTCGACGACGAGCTGGAGATCGTCATCGTCAAGGACATGATGCTCACCGGCTACGACTCGCAGCCGCTGCACACCCTCTACCTCGACCGACCGCTCAAGGGTGCGCTGCTCATGCAGACCCTCGCCCGGGTCAACCGCACCTTCCGCGGCAAGGAGGACGGGCTGCTCGTCTCGTACGCGCCGCTCGTCGACAACCTCGACCAGGCCCTCGCCGAGTACACCGCGACGGACCGCGCGCGACGCCCGGTGGGACGCAACATCGACGAGGCGGTGGCGCTCGTCGACCAGCTGCTGGGCGAGCTCGCGACGCTGACCGGAGGGTTCGACTGGCGCTCCCGCCTGGCCGGAGACCCCCGACGCGGTTGGCTCAACGCGGTGCTCGGGATGACGTCGTACCTGCGCAGCCCGTCGACGCCGGGCAACACCGTCGACGACGGCGAGGAGCGGCTCGCCGACCGGTTCAGTCGGCTGTCGGCGCAACTCGGCCGTGGGTGGGCGCTCGCGTCGGGGAGCCAGACCCTGGAGGAGCGCCGCCCCGAGGTGCGCTTCTTCGAGGAGGTCCGCGTCTACATGGCCAAGCTCGACGCCGAGGAGCGGATCGCCCGCGGCGAGCCGGTTCCCGAGGACATCCAGCGGCTGCTCAGCGCCCTCGTCGCCGAGTCGACCGAGTCGGGGGAGATCCTCGACATCTACGCGGCGGCCGGGCTGCCGAAGCCGAGCCTCATGGACCTCGGATCGGACTTCGCGCACCGGGCGGAGTCGTCGCCGCATCCGCACCTCGCCATCGAGGCGATCCGGGCCATGCTTGTCGCGGAGTCGGCCAGAGTGTCGCGGCACAACCTCGTGCAGCAGCGAGCCTTCTCGGAGCGGCTCGGCGAGTTGATGATTCGCTACACCAACCAGCAGTTGACCGCGGCCGAGGTGATCGCGGCAATGATCGAGATGGCGCGGGACGTGGCAGCTGATGGCGACCGCGGCAAGACCTTCGACCCGCCGCTCGACGAGGAGGAGCTGGCCTTCTTCGACGCGGTCTCGACCAACGAGTCGGCGCGCGAGCTGATGGGCGACCAGGTTCTTGCCGCCATCGCCCGCGACCTCCTGGCCATTGTTCAGCGCGACACCAAGACCGACTGGACCACCCGGGATGACGTCCGCGCGAAGCTACGCGCCTCCATCCGCCGCCTGCTCGTGAAGCACCGGTACCCGCCGGACAAGCAGCCCGACGCCATCCGACTGGTCATCGAGCAGATGGAGTCCATGGCCCCCCGCTACGCGGGCCGACCGACAGAAGGGTCGACATGACCGAGCCGTTCGACGATTTCCGTAACCCGACGCTGCTCGATGTCGCCGAAACCATCGATGCGACTGACGAGGAGTGGCTGGTGTCGATTGAGCAGGTCCTAGGGCGGAGCAAGCCGTTGCTGGCGATCCTTCCGAGCGACAGTGCCGGAGACCAGCCCTGGTACGAGTACTGCTTGCGAACCCTGGCGAAGCGGCGCGGGGTCAGCGACGAGTCGCCGACCGCAGAGATCTCCATGCTCTTCATCGACATGGCAGTCGTTGCCGCCATCACGCAGCAGTTTCATCTATCTGTCGACGGTCTCGGCGACTACGACGACGACTGGCAGTACCTGCCGTGGTCGAACCTCGCAGGGCCAGAACTGCTCGACCTCGTCGCAATTGGGCGCGCCGCAGAGCGCGCGGGGATCGACACGGTCGGCACGCTCTCCGAGCCTGAGCAGGTCGGCATCATCCTTGACGACTACATCGGCGGTGCCTGGTCTCGCGTCTTTCGCGAGTTGGTCGACCACCTTACGGAGTCCGGGCTCTTCGTCGGGCTGTGGGGTGCTCGGCACGGTGAAACTCATCCGTTGTCGGACGATGCCTGGGCCATCGTCAACACGCCGACGGCAGATGTCATGGTCGGCTACGAGTGGATCACCAACCGCGGGTATCGCTGACCGCGGCTGCCCGAGCAGGACGGCTGATAGGGGCGGAGATCGAGGAAAGGGTCTTCGTGGCGCGGACGGTGTGTCCACGCGCTAGGACCCGGAGGACGGCATGGTGCCGGTCTCCGTTGCCGCCTGGCTGGCTCCTTTCGGTCGGCGGTCAGGGTCGAGTCCCTTCGTCGCGACTTCGACGCCTAACACGACAGCGCGCCTCGAGCACGTGAGTTGAACTTCGCTGTGTCGTCGGTCATGCTGGTCTTGTTCGGGATGCACTGCCTACGCGGCGCGCTCGGCGGCGGGACTGCCAACGCGGTGCCCGCATCACCGACTCGGACATCGGAGGGCGGGTCCTCGGACCCGCCCTCCTCACCGTAGGGGGACCTCATGTACCTGTTGTTCGTCGACGAGTCGGGCACCCACGCGGGCAGCCACGCCTTCGTGCTCGGCGCCTTGGCCATCCATGAGGACGATGCTCCGCGACTGCAACGCCAGCTCGACGAACTCGTCATCGCCCATCTCGACCGTCTCCCGGTGAACCTTGAGGAGTACGAGCTGCACGCCGGTGAGATGAGGAACGCCAAGAAGCCGAAAGACTCGTCCACCGGTCGAGTGAGCATCTGGGCGACCACGCCCCGAACGGAACGGCTCTCGTTGCTCACTGCTGCGTACGAGCTCGTCCGCGATTTCGATCCGGTCGACGCAGCGCAGAGCCTCGCGCTGTTCGGCGTCGTCGTCGACCCGAGGTTCCACTCGAACGAGAGCCCGCTCGAGCGTGAGCGATTCGCCTACGAGGTGCTGCTCAACAAGTTCGATCTGATGCTCAAGAAGCTGCGGACCCGCGCGGACAGACCGAACCGAGGGCTCGTCATTCACGACCGCCGCGTGGTGGCTGAGCAGGACATTCAGGCGTGGACCACGGAGTGGCGAGCCGCAGCGGGCAAGGTCGGGCAGTTGCGGAACCTGGCCGACGTCCCCCTGTTCACCGACTCGCGGGCGACGCGGTTGTTGCAGGTCGCCGACCTCATCAGCTACGCCCTGTACCGGGGGTACAACCCAGCGGCCCCGGACGACCAGTACCTCCACCTGATCTGGGACCGCTTCCACAGGGCCGACGGCAAGCTGCACGGGTGTGTTCACTTCAACCCACAGTTCGGTAGCGGCACCTGCGCCTGCGATGCCTGCACGAGTCGCCAGGCGTGAGCACTCGTCGCTGGCAGTATGGCGACCAGATCTCAGGTGGTGGTCGTCATCCTGCGCTCGTCAAGGGGTGCCCGTCGTGGCCGAGTCGAGGTCACGTGCTGAGGCACGAAATGAGCGTGTCGCCAGTAGCCCGTTCGGGCGTACTTCCGGGTACCGTCGCCTGCGGCAGGACTCTCGCGACGATGCCGCGACGGGGTCGTGGAAGGTCTCACGACACCGGCGCCCACGCAGGCCCCGGGAGGGAGAGCCGGCGTGGTACGGAAGGTGGCGCAGGGGCGTCTCCCGTACCACGCCCCTGCGTGATGTCGGTGTGGTCGTCGGCGATGGCGGCTCGCCGTCGTGGTGGTCGTCATCCCCCTGCTGTTGTCCATGCGGGCGGCGGTGGACGTCATCACCCGCTCGACCGGGTTCCGGCCGCGGCGCGAGGTGAGGCGCCAGCTCGGCGCTCGGGTAGGCCGGCAGGTCTCCGCTCGCCGCCTCAGGCGTGGTTCTGCACCTCCTGGTTGGCGGCGTGCCGGGCCAGCACCTCGGTGAGCTTCGTCGCCCCCGCCACCACGGTGGCGGCGTGCAGTCGGCCCGGCTGGCGGGACAGCCGCTCGATCGGCCCGGAGATGGAGACCGCGGCGATGACCCGGCCCGACGGCGAGCGCACCGGCGCCGACACCGAGGCCACGCCGGGTTCGCGTTCGCCCACGCTGTGCGCCCACCCGCGGCGACGTACTCCGGAGAGCGCGGTCGCCGTGAACGCGGCGCCCTGGAGCCCGCGATGCAGCCGGTCGGGCTCCTCCCACGCGAGCAGCACCTGGGCGGCCGATCCGGCGCGCATTGACAACGTGGCACCGATCGGCACGCTGTCGCGCAGGCCCACGGGCCGCTCGGCGGCTGAGACGCACACCCGGTACTCGCCCTGTCGGCGGAACAGCTGCGCGCTCTCGTTGGTGTGGTCGCGCAGCGCGCCGAGCACCGGGCCTGCGGCGGCCAGCAGCCGATCCTCACCCGCGGCGGCGGCCAGCTCCCCGAGGCGGGGCCCGAGGACGAAGCGGCCCTGCAGGTCGCGAGTGACGAGCCGATGGTGCTCGAGAGCGACCGCGAGACGGTGCGCGGTCGGCCGGGCCAGGCCGGTGGCCGTCACCAGCTGGGCCAGGGTCGACGGCCCCGCTTCGAGCGCGGACAGCACGACGGCCGCCTTGTCGAGCACCCCGACTCCCGAGGAATCGTCCATGGACTGATACTGACGTCTCACTTGACGAGACGCAAGTTCGTGTGCCCCGGCCGCGTGGAACCCTCGACGGCACACGGCGAGACGGCAACGACGCCGACTCGCCCGCAATGCCCGGTCGTGGTGGTCATGTCGGGCCGGAGAGGTGGAGGGATGCCGGGCACGCTGGCCGAGAAGGTCTGGGAGTCGCACGTCGTGCGGCGTGGCGCCGGGGAGCCCGACCTGCTCTACATCGACCTCCACCTTCTCCACGAGGTCACCAGCCCGCAGGCGTTCGACGGGCTCCGGCTCGCGGGGCGCCCGGTGCGCCGCCCCGACCTCACCCTGGCCACCGAGGACCACAACGTCCCCACGGTGCCCGGCCCGATCAGCGACCCGGTCAGCCGCACCCAGGTCGAGACGCTGCGCCGCAACTGCGCCGAGTTCGGCGTGACGCTCTACCCGATGGGTGACGCCGAACAGGGCATCGTGCACGTGGTGGGCCCCCAGCTCGGTCTGACCCAACCCGGCGCCACCATCGTGTGCGGTGACAGCCACACCTCCACCCACGGGGCCTTCGGAGCCCTGGCGTTCGGTATCGGGACCTCCGAGGTCGAGCACGTGCTCGCGACCCAGACCCTGCCGTTGATGCCGTTCCGCACCATGTCCGTCACGGTCGACGGCACGCTCGCCGAGGGCGTCACCGCCAAGGACATCGTGCTCGCCGTCATCGCCCGCATCGGCACCGGCGGCGGACAGGGCCACGTCATCGAGTACCGCGGCAGCGCCATCCGGGCACTGTCAATGGAGGCCCGGATGACGGTGTGCAACATGTCGATCGAGGCCGGCGCCCGAGCCGGCATGATCGCGCCCGACGATACGACGTTCGAGTATCTGAACGGGCGGGACCACGCCCCGTCCGGCACCGACTGGGATGCCGCGGTCGCCGCCTGGAGCGAGCTGCGCAGTGACGACGACGCCGTCTTCGACACCGAGGTCGTGCTCGACGCGGCCACGCTCACCCCGTTCGTCACCTGGGGCACGAACCCGGGTCAGGGCGCCCCGCTGGGCGACGTGGTGCCCGATCCTGAGCTCATGGCCGACGAGGGCGATCGGGTCACTGCGCGCCGGGCTCTGGAGTACATGGACCTGACGCCGGGCACGCCGTTGCGGGACGTGCGCGTCGACACCGTCTTCGTCGGCTCCTGTACCAACGGCCGCATCGAGGACCTGCGAGCCGCCGCGGGCGTCATCCGCGGTCGCCGAGTGGCCGACGGCGTGCGGATGCTCGTCGTGCCCGGGTCCGCGCGGGTCCGGCTCCAGGCCGAGGCCGAAGGGCTCGACGACGTGTTCACCCAGGCCGGCGCCGAGTGGCGGCTCCCCGGGTGCTCGATGTGCCTGGGCATGAACCCCGACCAGCTCGCCCCGGGGGAGCGGAGCGCGTCGACGAGCAACCGCAACTTCGAAGGGCGGCAGGGCAAGGGTGGCCGGACCCATCTGGTGAGCCCGCTCGTCGCGGCGGCCACCGCGGTGCGGGGCACGTTGTCCAGCCCGGCCGATCTCGATCCGGCAGTAGAGGAAGCGCTGGTGTGATGGACAAGTTCGTGTCGCACACCGGTGTCGGAGTTCCGCTGCGGCGCAGCAACGTCGACACCGACCAGATCATCCCGGCCGAGTACCTCAAGCGGGTGACGCGAACCGGGTTCGAGGACGGGCTCTTCGCGGCCTGGCGAGGTGACGGCACGTTCGTGCTCAACCATCCGGCGTATTCGAGTGGCTCGGTGCTGGTGGCCGGCCCGGACTTCGGCACCGGGTCCTCTCGAGAGCACGCGGTCTGGGCCCTGATGGACTACGGCTTCCGGGTCGTCATCTCGAGCCGGTTCGCCGACATCTTCCGCGGCAACAGCGGCAAGGGCGGCCTGCTCACCGCGCTGTGCGCCCAGGATGACGTGGAGCTGCTCTGGAAGCTGCTGGAGAACGACCCGGGGGCCTCCGTCACCGTCGATCTCGTGTCGCGCACGGTCACCGCGGGCGACGTCGTCGCCTCGTTCCAGATCGACGAGTACACCCGGTGGCGGCTGCTCGAAGGTCTGGACGACATCAGTCTCACTCTCCGGCACGCCGACGAGATCTCCGGATATGAGGCCCGTCGGCCTTCCTGGAAGCCGTCGGTCACTCGATAATCAACGGATACCGCTGCGCGGCAACGGTTTTGATCCAGAAGTGATCGTCCTAGGCGGACCGAAGCACACCAAGATCACGGTCTACACGTCGGCGTGACAGGCGACGACCGGCGGTGATTGCGTTGTGCCACAACGACAAACACGCCGTGCCGGTAATGGACCTACCCGG
Organism: Dermatophilaceae bacterium; assembly: GCA_051645525.1. Taxonomy (GTDB): domain Bacteria; phylum Actinomycetota; class Actinomycetes; order Actinomycetales; family Dermatophilaceae; genus JBOFLG01. Next base: position 15,752 of record JBOFBK010000094.1, read on the forward strand.
CCTGGAGGCATACCGTCGGTCCAGGCCGGCGGTATTCTCGTCGGTCACGGCACCGTCGGGTCTGGTACCCGGCTCCCGTCTACCGATGGAGTTGGATCGCGTGAACAAGGCAGACCTCGTCAGGGAACTGGAGAAGAAGCTCGGCAGCCGCAAGGACGCCAACGACGCCCTCGAGGCCGTCCTCGACACGATCGTCCGGGAGGTGGTGCGCGGCGGCAAGGTCGCGATCACCGGTTTCGGCACGTTCGACCGGGTCGAGCGCGCCGCCCGCACCGGCCGCAACCCGCGGACCGGCCAGTCGGTACGGATCCGCAAGGCGAACGCGCCACGGTTCCGGCCGGGCACGTCGTTCAAGGGATGGGTGCGCAAGCCCACGAGCCTGCCTCGGTCGGCGCCGGCCACCGGTCGCGCCGCCGCAGGCACTGCGGGTGTCACCGCCGCCGCGCCGGTGCGCAAGGCGGCGGCGAAAGCGACGACGGCGAAGAGGACCGCCGGCACCAGAGCCGGTGCCGCCACGACGGCGACGGCGAAGAAGGCCGCTCCGGCGGCGAAGGCGACGACGGCGAAGAGGGCCACGACGGCGAAGAGGGCCACGCTGTCGGCAAAGGCGACCACGGCGAAGAGCGCCACGACGGCGAAGAAGGCCGCTCCGGCGGCGAAGGCGACGACGGCGAAGGCGGCGAAGAAGGCAGCGACCACCAAGACCGGTGCCGCCACGAAGGCGACGGCCAGGAAGGCCGGCGCATCCGCCACCACCGCCCGGGCCAGGGTGAACACTCCGGCGAAGGGCGCCGCGAAGGCTACTGCCACGAAGGCCCCGGTGAAGAAGGCAGCCGCCACCAAGGCCACCGCCACCAAGGCCACCGCCACGAAGGCGGCGGCGAAGAAGTCCACCGCCAAGAAGTCGGCCGCCAAGCGCTGACGTGAGCTTCGCGTCATCCCCGCGGCGTGCCAGGGCGCAGCCGGCCGAACCGCGCTGCGGCCGTGGGGAGTCGACGCGTCGGAGAACTGACCGGGCCGGTCCACGCCCCGTGCGACCGTCATCGGCGCGAACACCGTGGGCGAGGTGGTCAGCGGATGGTCTCGCCCGGTCCGATGCCGACGATCCACACCCGGGTGGCCACGACTCCGGACTCGTCGAGCTCGACGCTCACGCGTTGGCCGGTGCGCAGGTGTCGTAGGCCCGACGCCGCTGCCACGCCGGCGGGCACCGCCACGGTCATGCCGTCGTCGAGCAGTGCGCTGCCCGACCCGTCGTCGTGGACCTGCGCCATGGTGGCCTGCACGCCTGGCAGGCTAGCGCGCTGCAGCACCCGGCCGGTGTGCGGCCCGACTCCCAGCCCGACGGCGCGCCACAGCGCGGGGGTGTCGTCGACGTCGAGCCGGAGCCCGGGCGCGTCGACCCGAACCGGCACGAAGCCGAGCCGGGCGTGTGCGCCGGCGCTGCCCGCGCCGAACGCCGTGGCCACCGGTGGTGCGGCCGGCAACGTCAGCAGGGCCGTGCCGGTCCCGTCGGCGTCGGCGACCACGGCTCGCTGATGTGCCGAGCAGGCGGCCACCGCGGCGCTGAGCTCGGCCGGCCGCAGCGCCGGATGGTCGGCGAGCAGCACCGCGACCCGGGCTGCGCCGAGTGCCGCGGCCGCCACGACGCCGGCGGCGACGGCCGAGTCCAGGCCACGGCCCGGGTCGGCCACGGTGTGCACCTCCGCGCCGGAACCCGGGTCGGTCGGTGGGCCGACGACCAGCAGGTGCGCGTGCGGCATCCCCGCAGCCGCGGCGGCCAGGGTGTCGAGAGCGAACGCGTCGGCGAGCTCGGTGCGCAGCGGCCGGGCGAGATCGAGCCGGCTCTTCGCGAGCGGCCCGCCCTTGACCGGCACGACCACCGCCCAGGCCGACCGGTCGGCCTGGAGCGGTCCCGCAGAGATGACGACCACCCGCCGATCCTGCCAACCGGCCGCGGCGCGCTCGACATCCGCCCTCCGCCGGACCATGATGCGTTCCACCCGGACCACGAGAGAGGCGGCGAGTGACCACCCCGACGGCCCCGACGGACAGCTCTCGTCCTTTCGCCTACCGGCTCGCGATCGCCGTGGTCCGGCCCTGGCTGATGCTGTTCACCCGGCGCCGCTGGTCGGGCGCCGAGCACCTGCCCACCCACGGCGGCTGGGTCGTGTGCACCAACCACTACAGCTACGTCGACGTGTTCGTGTTCGGTCACTTCCTCGTCGACCAGGGCCGGTCGCCGCGCTTCCTCGGTAAGGCCGAGGTGTTCCGGATGCCGGTCATCGGCACCGTCGTGCGGGCGGCCGACCAGATCCCTGTGGACCGGGGGTCGATTCACGCCGCCGACGCCTACCGGGCAGCCGTGGCCGCGGTACGGGCCGGCAAGTGCGTCGCCATCTACCCTGAAGGCACCCTCACCCGCGACCCCGACCTGTGGCCGATGCGGGGAAAGACCGGGGCGGCCCGCGTGGCGCTCGAGACCGGCTGCCCCGTCATCCCGGTCGCGAACTGGGGGGCGGCCGACATCCTGGCGCCCTACTCGCGGCGGCTGCGGCTGCTGCCCCGTCGCACCGTTCACGTGCGCGTCGGCGAGCCGGTGCGCCTCGACGACCTGCACGGCCGGCCCGTCACACCCGAGGTCCTCGCCGAGGCGACCGCCCGCATCGTCGCGGCGATCACCGCCGAGCTCGAGGTCGTGCGCGGGTCGACCGCTCCCGCGGTGAGGTTCGACCCCGAGGCGCGGGGCATCACGCCGACCGGCCGCCCGCGCCGGCTGCCGGAGGCGTCATGACTCGCGCAGCGGTGTATGGCACCGGCAGCTGGGGCACCGCCTTCGCGGCGGTGCTCGCGGATGCCGGCACGTCGGTGACGATGTGGGGTCGCCGCCCCGACGTGGTCGAGCAGGTGAACGCCGGCGTCAACGAGGACTACCTGCCCCAGCTTCGGCTGCCGGGCACGGTGCGGGCCACCGGGGACCCCGAGGAGGCCGGCGCGGGCGCCGACCTCGTGGTGCTCGCGGTGCCGTCGCAGACGCTGCGCGAGAACCTCGGCGCGTGGGGGTCGGCGCTGCCGCGTGGCGCGGCAGTGGTGTCGCTGATGAAGGGCGTCGAGCTGGGCACGACGAAGCGGATGTCGGAGGTGATCGCCGAAGCGGGCGGTGTGGAGCCGCGCCGGATCGTCGTGGTGTCCGGGCCGAACCTCGCCCGGGAGATCGCCGCCAAGCAGCCCGCTGCCTCGGTGGTGGCGTCATCCAGCACCGAGGCCGCCGAACGGGTGGCGTCGGCGTGCGCGGCGTCGTACTTCCGCCCGTACACCGGCACCGATGTCGTCGGCACCGAGATCGCCGGAGCGGTGAAGAACGTCATCGCGCTCGCGGTCGGCATGGCCGAGGGTCTCGGCATGGGCGACAACTCCAAGGCCTCGATCATCACCCGAGGGCTGGCCGAGACGATGCGGCTCGGCACCGCGCTCGGCGGGGAGGCGGTCACCTTCGCCGGGCTGGCCGGGGTGGGCGACCTCATCGCCACCTGCATGTCGCCGCTCTCCCGCAACCACTCCTTCGGGGTCCGGCTCGGTCAGGGCGCGTCGGTCGAGGAGGTGGTGGCCATGACGAGGCAGACCGCGGAGGGCATCAAGTCGTGCACCTCGATCCTCGAGCTCGCGCAGCGGCACGGTGTCGACGTGCCGATCATCGAGCAGGTCGACGCGATCATCCGGCACGGTCGCACCGCGCCGGAGGTCGTCGCCACGCTGCTCTCGCGCCCCCGCAAGGCCGAGACCGGCTGACTGCGCCCGGCATCGACGCCACCGGTCGAGTGGTGCCCCACGACGGCGAAGGAACCGTCGCAGACGGCTCGCACCTGCCGGCATGGACCGTCCGCTCAGTCCGGGCCGGAGTCGAGGGCCCGATCGAGGTCGTGCCACAGGTCGTCGACGTCCTCGACGCCCACCGAGAGGCGCAACAGCTCCTCGGGCACCTGCTCGGGCTCGTTCGGTTGGCGACGGCGCCGTTCGATGAGGCTCTCGACCCCACCGAGGCTGGTGGCGTGCACCCACACCCGCGTGGCCGCCGCGACCCGCTCCGCCCCGGCCGCGCCACCGACCACCTCGATCGAGACGATCGCCCCGAACCCGGGGTAGCGCACCCGGGTGACGGCCGGATGACGAGTCGCCCGGTCCGCGATCGCGGCGGCGTTCGCCTGGGCGCGCTCCAGGCGCAGGTGCAGGGTGCGCATCCCGCGCAGGGCGAGCCAGGTCTCGACCGGCCCGGCGATGGCCCCGTGCAGCTGCCGGTGCCGGTACAGCCGCTCGTGCAACGCCCGCCCGGCCTCGTCACGGCCGGTGACGACCGCCCCGAGCAGCACGTCGCTGTGCCCGGCGAGGTACTTCGTGGCCGAGTGCACGACGACATCGGCGCCGAGCCCGAGTGGCTGCTCCTGCAGCGGCGTGGCGAACGTGTTGTCCACGACCGTGAGCACCCCGCGCTCGCGCGCGGCGGCGCACAGTCGTGGCAGGTCGGCGACCTCGAGCAACGGGTTGGTGGGCGACTCGAGCCAGAGCAGGTCGGCGCCGTCGAGCGCGGCGACCACGGCGTCGCCGTCCGTCGGAGCCACCCGGTGCACCACCGCCGCGCCACCGGCCTCGCGGTCGGCGAGCGTGGCCATGACGCCGTTGTACCCGGCGGTCGGAGCGACGACGGTGCCGCCGTGGGGGAGCAGCGACAACGCGGCGGCCACCGCGGCCATCCCGGAGGAGAGCACCAGCGCGTCGCCGCCCTCGAGGTCGCCGAGTGCCGTCTCGAACGCGCTCCACGTCGGGTTGCCCCCGCGGCCGTAGCTCACCGGCCCGTCGGCGTGGTACGTGGAGGTCAGCACGAGCGGGCTGCCCACCTGGGCGCCGGGTACGGCATCCTCCCGCCCGAGCGCCACCAACCGGGTGGCGGGAGCGAGACCGGATGACGCTCGCGAACCTGCGCGGTCGTCATCCGATGCGGTGCTGCGGTCGGCCGAGAGGGGTCGAGAGTCGTCGTCCACCGCTCCAGGCTAGGCGGGGAACGTCGAGCGGGGACCGGTCGTCCACCACCGTGACGAGTTGCCCTGGGGCGCTAGGCTCGCGCGCGATGGACCAGCCTCTCGCCCCCCGGAAGACCCGTGTCGCCGTCGTGTTCGGCGGTCGCTCGTCGGAGCACGCGGTGTCGTGCTCGACCGCGGCCAGCGTGCTCGAGGCGCTCGACCGCGACCGCTACGACGTGGTGCCGGTGGGCATCGCCCGCGACGGCAGGTGGGTGCTCGCCCCCGATGACCCGGAACCGTTGCGGCTCAACGCCGCCCAGGTGCCCGAGGTCGACGGCTCCGGTGCCGGGGTCATGGTGCCGACCAGCTCGTCGGACCGCACGCTGGTGGTCCAGGAGCCTGGCTCGCCGCCACGCACGCTCGGCGAGGTCGACGTGGTCTTCCCGCTGCTGCACGGGCCGTTCGGCGAGGACGGCACCATCCAGGGGCTGCTCGACCTCGCCGACGTGCGCTACGTCGGGTCGGGGGTCACGGCGTCCGCGGCGATGATGGACAAGGCGCTGATGAAGGTGGTGCTCGCCGCCGCGGGGCTGCCCGTGGGGCCGTACGTCGTCATCACCGACCGGGACTGGCAGCGCGACCGGGCCGCCGCGATGGATGCCGTGCACGCCCTCGGCTGGCCGGTGTTCGTCAAGCCGGCGCGGGCCGGAAGCTCGATCGGCATCACCCGCGTGACCGCGGCCGAGGGCCTGGAGGCGGCGATCGAGGCGGCGCGGGACCACGACCCGAAGGTCGTCGTCGAGGCGGCCGTGGTCGGGCGCGAGATCGAGTGCGGCGTGCTCGAGGGGCGCGGGCTCGCTCCGACGCGTGCCAGCGAGGTCGGCGAGTGCATCGTCGTGCGAGGCCACGAGTTCTACGACTTCGAGGCCAAGTACCTCGCGGATGGCGACGTGCGGCTGGAGTGCCCGGCCGACCTGCCCGCCGAGACCGCGGGCGTCATCCGGGAGATGGCGGTGCGGGCGTTCGAGGCCGCCGGGTGCGAGGGGCTGGCGCGGGTCGACTTCTTCGTGCGCGAGAGCGGCGAGGTGGTCGTGAACGAGGTGAACACCATGCCGGGGTTCACCCCGCACTCGATGTATCCCCGGATGTGGGCCGCGTCCGGTCTGTCGTACCCCGAGCTCGTCGACGAGCTCATCGCGCTCGCCCTGGAGCGCCGCACCGGCCTGCGCTGACCAGCGTCGACCCTGACTCGACCTGTAGCACCGCTCATGCCGGTGCTCGTCGAGCCGGGCCGATGGTCCTCCGCTCGGCTGCGCGTCGTATTGGCCCGGTATCCGGTTCACCGATTGGCGCGCCTCGTCGGACCCGTCGGTTCCTAGGGTCGATGGCATGGACAAGCGATTCCTCGGACGAACCGGACTGCAGGTCAGCGAGCTGTGCCTCGGCACGATGAGCTTCGGAGCAGCCACCGACGAACCCACCGCGCACCGCATCCTCGACCGGTTCGCCGCTGCGGGTGGGACGTTCATCGACACGGCCGACACCTACAACGCCGGGGTCTCCGAGGAGATCGTCGGCCGGTGGCTCGCCCGACGCGACCGGGACGAGCTGGTCGTCGTCACGAAGGTCTACGGCGAGGCCCGGCCCGGTGAGCCGGTGCGCGGCACTGGACGCAAGCACATGATGGCGGCGGTCGAGGCGAGCCTGCGACGGTTGGGCACCGACCACATCGACCTCTACCTGGCTCACGTGTTCGACGACGCCACCCCGTTCGAGGAGACCCTGTCGACCTTCGACGCCCTGGTGTCCTCGGGCAAGGTGCGGTTCGTCGGAGCCAGCAACTACACCGGCTGGCAGCTGCAGCGGTCCGTCGACCTTGCCCGCCGGCACGGATGGGAGCCGTTCGTCGCGCTTCAGCCGCTCTACAACCTGCTCGACCGCGACGCAGAGCTGGAGCTGCTTCCGTTGTGCTGCAACGAAGGTCTCGGGGTGATGGCCTGGAGCCCGCTCGCGGCCGGCTGGCTCTCCGGCCGGTATCGGCGCGACATGACCGGGCCGATCCCCGGAGCGCGAGTCGGGCGCGACGAGTGGGAACGGCGATCCACCGAGCGGACGTGGAACGTCCTCGACGCCCTCGACGACGTCGCCGCGCAGGTCGGTCGAACCCCTGCCCAGGTCGCCCTGCGGTGGGCGCTGCAGCAGCCGGGGCTGACCGCGCCGATCCTGGGGGCGCGCACCGTGGACCAGCTGACGGACAGCCTCGGCGCCACCGGCTGGCTTCTCGACGACGACCAGCTGGCCGCGCTGACCGAGGCCAGCGATCGCGACCTTCCCTACCCGTACGCCTTGCAGCGACTGCCGCAGTTCGTCCGACGAGCCACCTGACAGTGATGATGTAGGCGAGCCCCGCAGCGGTGGTCCTGACCCTCCACCTGACTGACCGTGAGGTCTTGAACCGGATCTGTCGGTCTGTCCGCTGCGGGGCTCGTTTGCACTCACCGGACGAGGGTTGTGACC
>JBOFBK010000095.1:0-3051 GCA_051645525.1 Dermatophilaceae bacterium
GAGGGCCAGTACTCCACCCGGCCGTCGTGGACGAGGACGATGTCCTGCAGGCCGTCGCCGCTCATGTCGCCGAGCCGTACCCGCTGGTCGGAGAAGCTGACGTCCGGGAAGTCCGGGTAGCTGCCGCGTGGCACGAACCGGGTTGCGTGCCAGCCTTTCTGCCGGTCGTTGAAGAAGCACTCGAACCGGGTCCCGGTCCGCAGGGCGTCGATGACGCCGTCGCCGTCCAGGTCGACCAGTCGCACCTCCGGGTCGGTGATGGCGAAGCTCGGCGCGGCCTCGTGGCGCTGGAACGAGCTTTGGTCCCAGCCGTCCGCACCCATCGGGAAGTAGCCGGCCAGGCCCTCGGTGCCGACCATGAGGTCGACCCGGCCGTCCCCGTCCGCGTCGAGCAGGGCGACGCCGGGGTCGGCCAGGCTCACCCCGGCCGGGGCGTCGGTCATCGGCCGGGACCGGGCGAACGCGCCGTCGCCGAGGTTGCGCCAGGACCGCATCGTGCCGCCGCTGGTGTCCAGGATGTCGGGGAGCCCGTTGCCGTTCAGGTCGATCAGCTCGAGCTCGGAGCCGGCCAGCGACTGGCTCGGCAGGTCCGGCCCGGAGAGCGGCGCGAACTCCTTTCCGGCCGGGTCGAACTCGGTGTACTCGAAGGCCAGCGTCGGCAGGGTCTGCACGGCCGGTCCGTCCCGGCCCTCGACCTGGACGGCGGTCAGCAGCGAGCACCTGGTGTGCGCCGCCTCCCGGTACCGGAGCCGCTGGACCCGGAGCGGATGCTCGGGCGTCTCCGCGGAGTGGACCTGGATCTCACTGCACCGCAGCCGGGTTCGCACCTCGAATCCCGGTCGACGGTCGTGCAGCACGTCGGGTCGTTCCTCGTAGTCGAGGGCCACCGAGACGAGGAAGCCGCCGGCGGCGTCGGGGTGGTCGACGTACCGAATGCGGGCCAGGTAGCTCTGGGTCCACGGCGGCTCGGCGTCGGCCGGGCCGTCATCCGCCGCGTCGCCGTCATCCGCCGCGCCACCCCCGGAGTCGTGCTCGTACTCGTAGGCGATGACATTGCCGAACGGGTCGGTGGTGCGGCTGAGGCGCCACGCGAAGACCCGGCCCGGGTCGGCCGGGTCGGCGAGCACGGCGGGGTCGCGCCAGTCCGCCGGCGCGGCATCCGGTCGCGGCGTGCCGTAGTGGCTGACCTGTCCGTCGCGGGTCCGCACCAGCCAGAAGTCGTGGCCGTCGCCGGTGTGGTGCTCGATGCGCGCGAACAGCCCCTCCGTCCGGGGCCGGTAGCGGATGACGCCGGGCCGGCTCTCGACCGCGACGAGGTCCTCGGCGCCGGACAGCACGAACGTGTCCTGCGTGTCGTCGTAGGTCGGTAACCCGCGCGCGGTCTGTCGCGTCACGCCCGGCACGCCGAGGGACCAGCCGAGGCCGAACGGCCCGTTGCCCGAGCCCGAGCTGTAGCCCAGGGCGAGACTCGGCTGGAACCCACGGCGTCCCGCCGGGATCTCGACCGGCACGGTGACGTTGCCGGTGCCGGTGTGCAGGTCCGGGGCGAACTTCTCGCCGATGCCGCGCACCGCGCCGCCGCCTGTGGGCAGGCTGACGATCTGCTCCGCGGTGCCCGGCGTGTCGCTCATGCGGCGAACGTAGGTCGGCCGGCCCTTTCGCCACGTCCGTGGTGAGTACGGAGATCGACTCGAGTCAGTACGGAGACGGCCGACCCGCGAAAGCGGGGCGTCAGGGGGCGAGCTGGGCGACGACGTAGTCGATGCAGTCGACGAGCCGGGTGACGTCGTCGGGCTCGACCGCGGGGAAGCACGCGACCCGGAGCTGGTTGCGGCCGAGCTTGCGGTAGGGCTCGACGTCTACGACCCCGTTAGCGCGCAGCACCTTTGCCACCGCGGCGGCGTCGACGCCCTCCGCGAGGTCGATCGTCGCGACCACCTGCGAGCGGTGCGACGGCTCGGCGACGTACGGCGTCGCGTACTCGGTGGCCTCCGCCCACGCGTAGAGCCGGCCCGAGGAGTCGGCGGTGCGCGCCGTGGCCCAGCCCAGCCCGCCCTGCGCGTTCAGCCACTCGACCTGGTTCGCGAGCATCGCCAGCGTCGCGACGGCGGGCGTGTTGTACGTCTGGTCCTTGCGCGAGTTGTCGATCGCGGTCGGCAGGCTGAAGAAGTCGGGGACCCAGCGCCCCCCAGCCGCGATCTCCTCGACCCGGGCCAGCGCCGCCGGCGAGAACAGGGCCAGCCACAGCCCGCCGTCCGAGGCGAACGACTTCTGCGGCGCGAAGTAGTAGACGTCGGCCTCCCGCACGTCGACCGGGAGCCCGCCCGCGCCCGAGGTGGCGTCGACGAGGAGGAGGGCGTCGTCATCCGCACCCTCGACCCGGCGCACCGGCGCCATCACACCGGTGGACGTCTCGTTGTGGGCCCAGGAGTACACGTCGACCCCGGCCTCGCCCTTCGGCTCGGGCAGCGTGCCCGGCTCACCGCGGATGACGGTGGGCTCGCCGAGGAAGGGCGCCGCGGTGGTGACGGCGGCGAACTTGCTCGAGAACTCGCCGAACGCGAGGTGCTGGGCGCGGTCGCGCACCAGGCCGAAGGCGGCGATGTCCCAGAACGCGGTCGACCCGCCGTTGCCGAGCACCACCTCGTAGCCGTCGGGCAGGTCGAAGAACGCGGCCAGGCCCTCGCGCACCCGCCGCACCAGACCCTTGACCGGTGCCTGCCGGTGCGACGTGCCGAGCACCGTGCGGCCGATCGAGGCCAGGTACTCGACCTGCTCGGGCCGCACCTTCGACGGCCCCGACCCGAACCGGCCGTCGTGGGGGAGGAGGTCGGCGGGGACGGTAATCTGCGCGGGCTCGCTCACGGCGCTGGTCTCCAGGAGAGGTGGGGGCGCCGACGGATGCCGGCCGGGCGATTCCATCCTCACATCTGAGCCCGGGGCGGCGGGGCCGGGGTCCACGTTCCGGGCCGGATGACGCCGCGGCGGATCCGAGGTGACCGGGGCCTCGTCCGTCCCCTCCTTTCTCTGCGAACGTGGGTGAACATCGTC
>JBOFBK010000096.1:0-2373 GCA_051645525.1 Dermatophilaceae bacterium
CGGCAGCGCCGGAGTCGTCGCTCGAGCTGCAGGCGCCCAGCGCGGCGATCGTGGCGGCCGCGGCGAGAGTGACGGCGGCGAGGCGGGCGGGGCGTGGTCTGGTGCGCATGGTGACTCCTTCGTCGGTGGGTGCTGCTCCGCGGCTGGGGCGCCTCGGCAGACCGATGCGTTCCCGCGCGCCGGTCTCGATCCGGTCACGGACGCCGCCCCAGCGAGGAGGCTGAGGGCCCGCCCACCCCCGGTTCCGGCCCGGTGGCCACATGAGACGCTGGAGGCATGCCCGAACCCGTGCGTGCGGCCCCTCGCGTGGTCGTCGTCGGGGGCGGGATCGCCGGGCTCGCCGCCGCTCTCGACGTGCTCGAGGCGGTCCCCTTCGCCGAGGTCACGGTGCTCGAGGCGAGTGAGCGGGTCGGAGGCACGCTGCGCCTCGCGGAGGTGGCCGGGCACGCCGTCGACGTCGGGGCCGAGGCCGTGCTCGCCACCCGGTCGGAGGCCACCGGCCTCGCGGCGCGGGTCGGTGCCGCCGCCGACCTCGTCGCCCCGTCGACCACGGCCGCGTCGGTGTGGAGCCGTGGTGCGCTGCATCCGCTGCCACGCCGGACCGTCATGGGCGTGCCCACCGAGCCGGCTCTCGCGCGCGGCCTGCTGACCGATGACGAGGTCGCCCGCGCTCTCGACGAACGGCGTTGGCCTGCAGGCGAACTGGCGGATGACGTTACTGTCGGTGAGTACGTCGGCACCTGCCTCGGGAGGGCCGTTGTGGAGCGGCTCGTGGACCCGCTGCTGGGCGGAGTGTATGCCGGTCACGCCGACCGCCTCTCGCTCCGGGCCACGGTTCCCGCCCTATGGGAGAGGGCCGTTCGTGGCGACCGCCTCACCGGTGTGCCCAGTCGGATCGGCACGGATGACGCACCGCCCCGCCTACCGTTCGCCGGCCTCCGCGGGGGAGTGGGGCGGCTGCCGGGGCTCGTCGCGGCCGACCTGGCCCGGCGCGGAGCTCATCTACGCACGGGCGCGATCGTGCGCGGGCTGGAGCGCACGTCATCCGGCTGGCGGGTGGTCGTCGGCTCGGCGGCGGCACCGGAAGTGCTCGAGGCCGATGCCGTGCTCGTGTGCGTGCCACCGGCACCGGCGGCCCGGCTGCTCGCCGGGCATGCGCCCGTTGCGGCGCGGGTGCTCGGGAGTGTCGAGACCGCATCGAGCGTCGTGGTGACCCTGGCCGTCGAGCGATCCGGCCTCGGCACGCTGCCCGGCTCGGGGTTCCTCGTGCCGCCGGTCGAGGGGCGGGTGGTGAAGGGGGCGACGTTCAGCGCGTCGAAGTGGGCGTGGACCGACGCCCTCTCAGCCGACGTCGTCCACCTGAGGGCGTCCATCGGGCGCGCGCGTGAGGAGCCGGTGCTGCAGCGCGACGACGACGACCTCGTGGCCGTCGCGGTGCGCGAGGTGGGAGAGGCACTCGGCCGCCCGCTGCCGCCGGTGGTCGACGCGCACGTCCAGCGGTGGGGAGGCGGGCTGCCGCAGTACGCCGTCGGCCACGTCGACGCGGTCGCCTCGGCGCGCACCGATATCGCGCGCCTCCCGGGTCTCGCCGTCGCCGGCGCGGCCTACGACGGGGTCGGCGTGCCGGCCGTGGTCGCCTCGGCGCGGCGCGCGGCCTCCGAGATCGTGCAGTTCGTGACCACCCACGGGCCGGATGCCGGGCGGCATCCCGAACCCGTCGGCACCCGAGGAGGAGAGCGACGATGAGCCAGACCCCACGACCTGCGTCCGGCAAGCCCGGCGCGGCCCGGATCCGGGAGATCAACGACAGCATCAGGTACGCGATGTGGTCGGTGTTCGCCGTCGCCGAGCCGCTCGGCGACGGCGACCGCGACGCGATGGCGACCGAGGTCGAGGACCTGTTCGCCACACTCGCCGCCGAGGACGTGGTGGTGCGCGGCAGCTACGATGTCGCGGGCCTGCGGGCCGACGCCGACGTCATGGTGTGGTGGCACGCGGAGACCATCGAGGCGCTGCAGTCGGCGTACCACGCGCTGCTCCGCACGGCCTGGGGCCGGCACCTGCGGCCGGTCTGGTCGGTGGCGGCGCTGCACCGGCCGGCAGAGTTCAACAAGAGCCACGTACCGGCGTTCATGGCCGACGAGGAGGCGGGTGCCTATGTGTGCGTCTACCCGTTCGTGCGGTCCTACGACTGGTACCTGCTCGGCGAGCAGGAGCGGCGGGACATGCTCGTCGAGCACGGCCGGATGGCGCGCGAGTACCCCGACGTGCGCGCCAACACCATCGCCTCGTTCGCGCTGAACGACTACGAGTGGGTGCTCGCGTTCGAGGCCGACAAGCTGCACCGCATCGTCGATCTCATGCGCGAGCTGC
>JBOFBK010000097.1:0-34098 GCA_051645525.1 Dermatophilaceae bacterium
GTCGGTGCGCCGCCCGGTCACGGTCGAGGCGGCGCACCGACCGATGCGCGTGCGACCAGTGGGCACGGCATCAGCGCGGTGGTGGCGGTCTCCTCCCCTCTCCTCGTGATCGCACCGACCAAGGTCTCGACCGCCCACCGCCCCATCTCGTAGTGAGGCAGCTCGACCGTAGTGAGGCCGGGACGCAGGTTGGCTGCGATGATCTCCTGGTTGTCGAAGCCGATGATCGACACGTCGCTGCCGACCTCGAGACCGAGTTCGGCGGTCGCTTGGTAGGCGCCCATTGCCATTCGGTCGTTGAAACAGAACAATGCAGTCGGGCGCTCCTCGCGTGGTCGGTCGAGAAGCGACCGCGCAGCACGAAAGCCGCCTGGCCCGTCTGTGGTGTCGGCGATGACGAACGATGGTTGGTACGTGATCTCAGCGGCTTCGAGGGCTTCGCGGTAGCCCGCGAGGCGAAGGTCGGTGGCGGGCAGGTCGAGGGAGCATTGGACGAAGCCGATGTGGCGGTGCCCCCGGTCGAGCAACTCGGCCATGGCCGCTCGCGTTCCGCCGATCTCGTCCGGGACGACCCACGCGAATCCTTCGCGGATCGTCCGTGCACCGAGGAGCACGTTCGGCACCGTACGCAAGGCGTCGGGCGGGTCGAGGACGACGTGATGTTCGGCCGCGTAGATGATCCCGTCGACCTGCCGTTCGATGAGGGCGTCGATCTCCTTGGCCTCAAGCTCGGAGTCGTTCTCGGAGTTCATGAGCATGAGGAGCATCTCGTGTTCGGCCGCCGCATCCTGAGCGCCGAGTATCGTGCGGCCCGCGTGAGGGGACGTGGCGATCTGGTCGCTGATGAAGCCGAGGATGCTCGACCGTCGCAGCCGAAGTCCTTGAGCCAGTCGGTTGGGGACGTAGCCGAGGTCGGCAGCAGCGGCGACAACGCGCTCCCGTGTGGCCTGGTTGATCCGCTTGCCGGCGACGTCGTTGAGAACGTGCGAGACCGTCGTCATCGACACGTTGGCCCGCTCTGCGACGGTCCGCAGCGTCACTCTGCCCATCACCTCGCTCCTTTGCCCAAACGATTTGGCAATGTCGTCGAATGGACTCTAGAGAGCCAGCTCTCAGGTGTCAAGGAGCCCTGCGAATCGCCGGCGCACCCACCTCCCACACCACGGCGGTGTCAGGGTTCGGATCTCAGATGTCGGCGGCGAGCGCCTCGGCGCGGGCCACGCACGCCTCCATCGTCGGGAGCAGGCCGGATGACGCGGCATCCGCGAGACTGGGCGCGGCGGCATCCTTCGCCGACAGGCGCGGCGTGATGCCGTCGGGCAGGGCGATGCCCAGCGCCGGGTCGAGCGGGTTCACGCTGTGCTCGGCCGCCGGGTCGTACGCCGAGGTGCACAGGTAGACCGCCGTGGTGTCGTCGTCGACCGCGCAGAACGCGTGCCCCAGCCCCTCGGAGAGCCACACCGCGCGTCGGTCGACCGTGTCGAGCAGCACCGCCTCCCAGCGCCCGAACGTCGGCGACCCCACCCGGATGTCGACCACGTAGTCGACCAGCGCGCCGCTCGCCGCGGTGACGTACTTGCCCTGGCCAGGCGGCACGTCGGCGAAGTGGATACCGCGGACGGTGCCTCGCGCGGAGACCGACACATTGGTCTGCACGATGTCGGGGCGATGCCCAAGATGCGGCGCGAGGAGGTCGCCACGGAACGACTCGAGGAAGGCGCCACGGTCGTCGGAGAACTGGCGTGGCGTCACCACCCAGGCACCCGCGATCGGCAGCGGCTCGACGAGCATCAGCGACCCCGGCGGCCGGCCAGACAGGCGTGCAGGTAGCGGCCGTAGCCGGACTTGTCCAGCGATTCTGCGAGAGAACGGAATTGGTCGTCGTCGACCCAGCCCGCGCGCCAGGCGATCTCCTCGACGCAACCGATCTTGTACCCCTGTCGGGCCTCGATGACGTGGACGAACTGGCTGGCGTCCATGAGACCCTCGAACGTGCCCGTGTCGAGCCAGGCGGTGCCGCGCGGGAGCACGGTGACGGCAAGGTCGCCGCGCTGCAGGTACGCGTCGTTGACGGCGGTGATCTCGAGCTCGCCGCGAGCACTCGGGGTGAGGCTGGCCGCGATGGCGACCACGTCGTTGTCGTAGAAGTACAGCCCCGGCACCGCGTAGTCCGAGCGCGGTCGCTCCGGCTTCTCCTCGATCGAGAGCACGCGCCCGTCATCCGTGAACTCCACGACGCCGTACGCCGTCGGGTCGCTGACGTGGTAGGCGAAGATGTGCCCGCCACGCACCTCGGTGAGCCGGCGCAGGGCGGTGCCGAGCCCGGCGCCGTGAAAGATGTTGTCTCCCAGCACGAGAGCGACGGAGTCGGTGCCGATGAAGTCGGCGCCGATGACGAACGCCTGGGCCAGTCCCTCCGGGCGAGGCTGAGCCGCGTACGACAGCTCGACCCCCCACTGGCTGCCGTCACCGAGCAGCCGCTCGAACTGTGCCTGGTCCTCGGGCGTGGTGATGACGAGGATCTCGCGGATGTCCGCCATCATCAGCGTCGACAGGGGGTAGTAGATCATCGGCTTGTCGTACACCGGCATCAGCTGCTTCGAGATGCCGCGCGTGATGGGATGCAGCCGGGTACCCGAGCCACCGGCCAGGACGATGCCCTTCATGGGCGAGCACCCTATCGGCCGGAGCGGTGGTGCCCGGACCGGTGGCGGACGAGCGGCGGTGGTCGAGTCGGGCGGCGGTTGGGGACGGGTGGCGGTCGAGTCGACCGGGCGGCGGTCGGGACACGTGGCCGATAGCCTGGCCGGATGAAGGTCCTCGTCACCGGTGGTGCTGGGTTCATCGGCAGCAACTTCGTGCACCTCACTCTCGCCACCCGCCCCGACGTGGAGGTGACGGTCCTCGACAAGCTCACCTACGCGGGCTCCACCGTGTCGCTCGACGGCGTGCTCGACCGGGTCGAGCTGGTCACCGGCGACGTCGCCGACCCGGTCGTCGTCGACCGGCTCGTCGGTGCCGCCGATCTCGTGGTGCACTTCGCGGCCGAGTCGCACAACGACAACTCGCTGCACGACCCCAGCCCGTTCGTCACCACCAACCTGGTCGGCACCTACACCCTCCTCGAGGCCGCGCGACGTCACGACGTGCGCTACCACCACATCTCCACCGACGAGGTCTACGGCGACCTCGAGCTCGACGACGCGGCCCGCTTCACCGAGACCACCCCGTACAACCCGAGCTCGCCGTACTCCTCGACCAAGGCCGGCTCGGACCTACTGGTGCGCTCCTGGGTGCGGTCCTTCGGGGTGCGTGCCACGATCTCGAACTGCTCCAACAACTACGGCCCGCGCCAGCACGTCGAGAAGTTCATCCCGCGGCAGATCACCAACGTGCTCGACGGCATCCGGCCCAAGCTCTACGGCGCGGGGCTGAACGTCCGCGACTGGATCCATGTCGACGATCACAACGAGGCGGTGTGGACGATCGTCGACCGGGGCGAGCTCGGCGAGACCTACCTCGTGGGCGCCGACGGCGAGGTGAGCAACACCGAGGTCGTGCGCCTCGTCCTGACACTGATGGGCGAGGATCCCGACGCGTTCGACCACGTCACCGACCGCGCCGGCCACGACCTGCGGTACGCCATCGACTCCACCCGGCTGCGCACCGAGCTCGGCTGGCAGCCCCGGCACCGGTCCTTCCGCGACGGCCTCGCAGCCACCATCGAGTGGTACCGCGAGAACGAAGCGTGGTGGCGGCCGGAGAAGGAGACCACCGAGGCCAGGTACGCCCTGACCCAGCAGGTCGTGTCACGCTGATGGCGCGCTGGCTGGTCGCCGGGGCCGGCGGCATGCTCGGCCGCGACCTCTCCCGGGCGCTCGCGGATGCCGGCCACGAGACGACCCCGGCCGACCTGCCCGAACTCGACGTCCGGGATCTCGCGTCGTGCGAGCGGTGGGTTGCGGGCCACGACGTCGTCGTCAACTGCGCCGCGTACACGGCCGTCGACCGGGCCGAGACCGAGGAGGCGACGGCGTTCGCCGTCAACGCGGTCGGCGCCGCCAACCTCGCCCGGGCGACGAGTGCCGCCGGGGCCGCGCTCGTGCACCTGTCCACCGACTACGTATTTGCCGGCGACGCCACCGTGCCCTACCCGGATGACGCCCCGCTCGCCCCTCGCTCGGCGTACGGGCGCAGCAAGGCCGCGGGGGAGTGGGCCGTCCGCGCCGAGTGTCCGCGGACCTGGCTGGTGCGCACCGCCTGGCTCTACGGCGAGCACGGGCCGAGCTTCCCCTCGACGATCTGCCAGCTCGCCGGCGAGCGCGACACCCTCGACGTCGTCGACGACCAGGTGGGCCAGCCCACGTGGACCGCAGACCTGGCCGCGGACGTCATCCGCCTCGCCGAGGCCGCCGCCCCATTCGGCGTCTGGCACGTCAGTGGCGGCGGGCAGTGCTCCTGGTTCCAGCTGGCCCGGGCCGTGCTCGAGGAGCTCGGCCTCGACCCGGACCGGGTTCAGCCCACGACCAGCGCGGCACATCCGAGACTCGCTCCGCGCCCGGCGTACAGCGTGCTGTCGCATCAGATGTGGGATGACGCCCGCCTCCCGCCGCTCCCGCACTGGCGCGAGGCGCTGCATCGCGCGGCTCCGAGCGTGCTCGGCGCGCGCACTGGCTAGGGTCGACAGGTGCTCGCCGTCACCGCCGCCCGCCAGTCCGCCACCGATCCGCTCTCGGGGCTGGAGGTGGGGGAGCGGCCCGACCCGGTGGCACCCGATGGGTGGGTGACGGTTCGGCTGCGCAGTGCGGCCCTCAACCACCACGACGTCTGGTCGCTCCGCGGCGTCGGCCTCCCTGCCGACCGGCTGCCGATGGTGCTCGGCTGCGACGGTTCCGGGGTCACCGACGACGGCGCGGAGGTGATCGTGCACGCCGTGGTCGCCTCGCCGGGCTGGCTCGGCGAGGAGACCCTCGACCCGCGGCGCACGCTGCTCTCCGAGCTGCACGACGGCACCCTCGCGGAGGCCGTGGTCGTCCCGCGCCACAACCTCGTGCCGAAGCCCGACGCGCTGTCGTGGGAGCACGCCGCCTGCCTGCCCACGGCGTGGCTGACCGCGTACCGCATGCTCTTCGCGAAGGCCGGCGCTCAGCCCGGGTCGACGGTGCTCGTGCAGGGGGCCGCGGGCGGGGTGGCGACGGCGCTGGTGCAGCTCGGGTCCGCGGCCGGCATCCGGATGTGGGTGACCAGTCGCGACGCTGCACGTGGCGAGCAGGCGGTGGCCCTCGGTGCCGACCGGGCGTTCGAGAGCGGGGCCCGGCTGCCGGAGCGGGTCGACGCGGTGATGGAGACGGTCGGTGCGGCCACCTGGTCGCACTCGGTGAACTGTCTCGTCCAGGGCGGGCCGATCGTTATCTCCGGCGCCACCTCCGGTGACGCTCCGGCGAAGGCCGAGTTGACCAAGATCTTCTTCAAGCAGCTGCGGGTGCTCGGCTCGACCATGGGCACCCGCGACGAGCTCGAGCGGCTTGCCCGGTTCGTCGTGGACCGCGGCATCGAGCCGCATGTCGACTCGGTGCGTCCCCTGGCCGAGGCACGCGACGCGTTCGCGCGGATGGTGGCCGGCGAGGTCACCGGCAAGCTCGTGCTCACCGTGTAAGGCTCACCCCGCCGAGCTGACGCGGAGTCAGGAGCATCCCGCTCACTCCGATGGTTATCGCGTCCTGACTGAGCGGAATGCTCCTGACTCCGCAAGAGAAGGTCGCGGTCAGTCGGTGGTGATCTGCAACCACTCCCCCCAGCCGTTGTGCAGGACCAGCCAGGCGATCAGGCCGTAGCCTGCCTGGCCCGGATGACGCGGCACGGGGCTCGCCGCCAGATCGGTGCGCCACTGCTCATGGGCGGACAGCGGCCGGTAGCAGTCGACGAACGGCACGTCGCGCCGGCCGCACACGTCGGCCTGAGCGTCGACGAGCACCTCGAGCCGCTCGTTCATCCCGGGGTCGTCGGTCGGTGGTGGGCTGACCACGAAGCTACCGACGCCCTGGCCGGCGGCGTCGTCGAGGAGGTTGGCGAGGTTGAGCCGGTGCCGGGCCAGGGTGACCCCGTTCACGAGGTCGTTCGTCCCCACCGAGACGACCAGCCGTCGCTCGTTGCGGCCCACCCACCGCCGCGGGACCTCGACCGACCACCGGGCCAGCAGGTCGGCCGAGCTGTCCCCGCGGACCCCGAGGTTGTACGGCGTGATCTCGACGTCGGGATGCTGAGTGCGGCCGACGACCCTGGTGACCCAGCCCTGCCCCTTCGGGTCTCCGACACCGACGACCAGCGAGTCGCCGAGGAACACCAGGGCCGCGTCGCGCGGACCGTCGGCGACCACCTGTGCTTGCACGCTGGGGCGGAACTCCAGCGCGCCGTCATCCTGCTCGTCGGACATCCGCGCGCTCACTCGTCGTCGTCATCGTCGAGGCGAGCCAGCCAGGTCGCGAGGCGCTCGACCGGTGTCTCGAACTCGGGGTTGAGGTCGACGAAGATGCGCAGCTGATCGGCCAGCCAGCCGAGCGTGACCTCATCGGCACCGCGACGGGAGTCGAGCTCCTCGATGCCGCGGTCGGTGAAATACACGCCCGCGACCCTACCGGCCGGGGCCGGTCATCGGTCGAAGGCCTGCGCCATCAGCGCCGCCTGCTCGGCACTGTGCTTGCGCGTCGAGCCGGATGCCGGGGACGCCGACGCCGGCCGGGACACCACGCGCAGGGCTCGGTTCTCGCCGTGCTCGGCGAGTGCCGCGGGCAGGTTGAGCGCGAGGAACGGCCAGGCGCCCATGTTCTGCGGCTCGTCCTGCACGATGACGACCTCCGCGCCGGGGTAGGCGGCGAGCGCCTCGGCGAGCTCGCGCCCGGGCAGCGGGTAGTACTGCTCCAGGCGCAGCACCGCCGTGCTGGTGTCACCGCGCTCGGCGCGCGCGGCCTCGAGGTCGTACACGACCTTGCCGGCCGCGACGAGCACCCGGGTGACATCGCCGCCGGCCCCGCCCGGCCGGTCCGGGAGCACCGGTCGGAAGCTGCCGGTGGTGAAGTCCTCGGGTGCGCTGGCGGCGGCCTTCAGCCGGAGCATCGACTTGGGGGTGAACACCACGAGCGGGCGGCGCGGACGGGCGTACGCCTGCCGGCGCAGCAGATGGAAGTACGACGCCGGAGTCGAGGGGTAGGCGACGGTCATGTTGCCCTCGGCGCACATCTGCAGGAAGCGCTCGATGCGGCTCGAGGAGTGGTCCGGGCCCTGACCTTCGTACCCGTGCGGCAGGAGCAGCACCACCGAGGAGCGCTGGCCCCACTTCTGCTCACCGGAGGAGATGAACTCGTCGATGATCGTCTGGGCGCCGTTGAAGAAGTCGCCGAACTGCGCCTCCCAGAGCACGAGCGCGTCGGGACGCTCGACGGAGTAGCCGTACTCGAAGCCCATCGCCGCGAACTCCGACAGCAGCGAGTCGTACACCCAGAACCGGGCCTGGCCCTCGCCGAGGTAGAGCAGTGGCGTCCACTCGGCGGCGGTCTGCTTGTCGATGAGCACCGCGTGCCGTTGCACGAAGGTGCCGCGACGGCTGTCCTGCCCGGCGAGCCGCACCGGCGTGCCCTCGGTGAGCAGCGAGCCGAACGCGAGCAGCTCGCCGGTGGCCCAGTCGACGCCCCCCGAGCGCACGCTCGCCGCGCGCTTCTCGAGCACCTGTCGCAGCTTGGGGTGCACCGTGAAGCCCTGGGGCGGCTGCACGAAGACGTCGCCGAGCCGGTGCAGCGTGCGCTCGGAGATCGCGGTGTCGGATGCCGAGCGCGTGGGTCGGT
This sequence comes from Dermatophilaceae bacterium, assembly GCA_051645525.1. Taxonomy (GTDB): domain Bacteria; phylum Actinomycetota; class Actinomycetes; order Actinomycetales; family Dermatophilaceae; genus JBOFLG01. The sequence continues at coordinate 7,839 of JBOFBK010000097.1, forward strand.
CCGCGTCGCTCGCCTGCGCCGCGGGTGGCTCGAGGCCGGTGTGTCCCTCGACGTCGGTGCCCGCGTACGCGGAGTCGGCGGAGTCGGCATCCGAGCGTCGCAGCGCCTCCTTGGTCTCGGCGAAGACCCGCTCGAGCTGCTGCTGGTAGTCGCGTAGCGCGGCCTCGGCATCCTCGACGCTGATGTCGCCGCGCCCGATGAGCGACTCGGTGTAGAGCTTGCGCACCGAACGCTTGGCCTCGATGAGGGAATACATCAGCGGCTGCGTCATCGACGGGTCGTCGCCCTCGTTGTGGCCGCGACGGCGGTAACAGACCAGGTCGACGACGACGTCCTTGTGGAACTCCTGGCGGAACTCGTAGGCGAGCTCGGCCACCCGGACACAGGCCTCGGGGTCGTCGCCGTTGACGTGGAAGATCGGCGCCTGGATCATCCGCGCGACGTCGGTGGAGTAGGTCGAGGACCGCGACGAGCTCGGCGACGTGGTGAAGCCCACCTGGTTGTTGATGACGACGTGCACCGTTCCGCCCGTGCGGTACCCGCGCAGCTGGGAGAGATTGAGCGTCTCGGCCACCACGCCCTGCCCGGCGAACGCGGCGTCGCCGTGCAGCAGCACCGGGAGCACGGTGAAGTCCTCACCGGCGAGGTTCAGGCGGTCCTGCTTGGCGCGCACGATGCCCTCGAGCACCGGGTTGACCGCCTCCAGGTGTGACGGGTTGGCGGCGAGGTACACCTTGGTCTGCGCACCGCCCTCGGCGGTGAACGTGCCCTCGGTGCCGAGGTGGTACTTGACGTCGCCCGAGCCCTGCACCGACCTCGGGTCCTGCTTGCCCTCGAACTCGCGGAAGATCTGGCCGTAGGACTTGCCGGCGATGTTGGCCAACACGTTGAGGCGACCGCGGTGCGGCATCCCGATACACACCTCGTCGAGCCGGTCGTCGGCGGCGAGGGAGAGCACGCGGTCGAGGAGCGCGATCACCGACTCGCCGCCCTCGAGGGAGAACCGCTTCTGGCCGACGAACTTGGTCTGCAGGAATGTCTCGAACGCCTCGGCCGCGTTGAGCCGGCGGAGGATCCGCAGCTGCTCCTCACGCGTCATCCGGGCGTAGCCGACCTCGATCCTGTTCTGGATCCACTCGCGCTGGTCGGGGTCCTGGATGTGCATGTACTCGACGCCGATGGTGCGGCAGTACGAGTCGCGCAGGATGCCGAGGATCTTGCGCAGCTTGAGGAACGGCTGACCGCCGAAGCCACCGGTGGGGAAGGTGCGGTCGAGGTCCCAGAGGGTCAGGCCGTGGGTGGTGACGTCGAGGTCGTGGTGCCGGCGCTGCTTGTACTCCAGCGGGTCGGTGTCGGCCATGAGATGGCCGCGCACCCGGTAGGCGTGGATCAGCTCCTGCACCCGGGAGACCTTGTTGATGTCGTCGTCGTGGCTGCTGTCGACGTCCTGCACCCAGCGGATCGGCTCGTACGGGATGCGCAGGCTCTCGAACACCTCGTCGTAGAAGCCCTGCTCGCCGAGCAGCAGGCCGTGCACGATGCGGAGGAACTCCCCGCTCTGCGCGCCCTGGATGATGCGGTGGTCGTAGGTGCTGGTCAGGGTGAGGATCTTGCTGACCGCGTTGCGGTTGAGGGTCTCGGCGCTCGCGCCCTGCCACTCGGCGGGGTAGTCCATCGCGCCGACGCCGATGATCGCGCCCTGGCCGCTCATCAGGCGGGGCACCGAGTGCACCGTGCCGATCGTGCCGGGGTTGGTGAGGGTGATCGTCGTGCCCTGGAAGTCGGCGGCGGTGAGGCTGCCGGCGCGGGCCTTCTTGACGATGTCCTCGTAGGCCGTCCAGAAGTGCGCGAAGTCCATGGTCTCGGCGGGCCGTACCGACGGCACGAGCAGCTGCCGGGTGCCGTCCGGCCGGGCGAGGTCGATGGCGATGCCGAGCCCCACGTGGGCCGGCGTGACGAGCACCGGCTTGCCCCTCTCGTCGCGGGCGAAGCCGCCGTTCATCTCGGGCATCACCTCGAGCGCCTTGACCAGTGCGTACCCGATGAGGTGCGTGAAGCTCACCTTGCCGCCCCGGCTGCGGGCCAGGTGGTTGTTGACGACGATGCGATTGTCGACGAGCAGCTTCGCGGGCACCGCGCGCACCGAGGTGGCGGTGGGGACCTCGAGCGAGGTCTCCATGTTCGTGACCACCCGGGCTGTGGCGCCGCGCAGTGGCGTCGTGCGGTTCTCGCCCGTGGTGCCGACCCCTGCCGGGCTGGCCGCCTCGCGAGGCTTCGGGGGAGCCGGCGGTTCCGCCGATGCGGCCGGTTGTGCCGGTTCCGGGTTCCCGGACCGGTCGGCCGCCGCACGTGGGCGCGAACCGGCCGCAGCGTCATCCGCACGCCGCGGCGTGCGGGACGCCGACGTGCCCGGTGCAGAGGCATCTGGCGTCGTGGTGGAGCCTGCCGGGGGGGCGGATGGCGCGGCGCTCGCCGGTGCGGAGCCTGCCGAGGGGGCGGGTGACGCGGTGCCGGATGACGTGGGGCTCGCCGGTGCGGAGCCTGCCTGGGTAGCGGGTGACGCGGTGTCGGATGACGTGGGGCTCGCCGGAGGCGCGGATGGCGTGGCGCTCGCCGGTGCGGGCGCGGCGTGGCGGGGGGAGCCACTCGTCGGGGCCGGTGACGTCGGTGCGGAGGGCGGGCCGCCGGCCGATCTGGCTGGGGCCGCGGCGTGCGTTGCCGACCCGTTCGTGCTGCCGTTGTCGGTGCCCGCCGGCGCCGGGTCGCCCGGGGTGTAGTTCTCGAAGAAGTCCCACCAGGCCCGGTCCACGGCGTTGCGGTCCTTCCGGTACCGCTCGTACAGCTCCTCGACCAGCCACTCGTTGGGGCCGAACGAGGTGAGGGGGTCGCTGGACGGGGACTGCTCGGCCACGGGGGATGCGCCTCTTTCCGGGCTGCTCGCTGGTCGACGATGGCGCCCTCCAGCCTATCCCCGCACGGCCCTCACGGCCGGCACCCGCTACACGGGTGCCGGCCGTGAGCCGTACGTCAGCTGATGTCGCTGCGCACCGTGCGCCAGCTGCCGAGGCCGGCGAGCACCGCTGCATAGGCCGCCAGCACGAACGCCGCGGCCCACCAGCTGAGCGGCTGCGCGCTCGTCTCGGTCTGCTGGGTGACGCCGTCGGCGATCGCGTTCGTCGCCGACCCGGGCAGGTAGGAGACGACGTTGTCGCGGCCCCAGTCCCAGAACCCCAGCGCCACCGTGGCGATCGGCTCGACGATCCAGACCACTCCGACCGAGATGAGCAACGCGGCCACCTGGTTGGGAATGAGGATGCCGGTGCCGAGCCCGATGAGCGCCCACAGGCCGAGCACGAGCAGGCTCAACGCGAGGGTTCGTAGCACCTCGGTGCTCGGGAACGGGTCGGCCCCCCGGGACTGGAGCACGATGGCACCGGCGATCACCGACGTCACGAGCGAGATCACCCCGTAGACCGCGCCGATGCCGAGCAGCGCGACGACCTTGGCACCCATCGCCCGCACCCGCTTGGGCGTGCTGAGGAAGGTGCCGCTGATCGTCTTGTGCCGATACTCGGAGCCGATCTGCATGATGCCGATGACGAGCAGCAGGGTGTAGCCGATGGTGAGGCCCCCGGTGTAGACGCTGTTCGCGATCTGCGTCGGGTCGCCGACGGGCTGGCCTTCGGCGATGTCCTCGGGGCTGGCCTCGATGGTGAACACGAAGCCGAAGATGATCGAGAAGAGAGCGGCGCCCACGATGACGGCGATGGCCATGCCCCACCACAGTCGGGTGGTGAACAGCTTGCGGAACTCGGAGCGGACGGCGGCGATCACAGGTTGACTCCTTCCTTGCCGTGCACGGCATCCTGCTCGGGTGGTGCGCTCTGGGCGCCGCCGGGCTGCTCGTTGCGGTTGGTGCCCTCGGTGAGCTCGAAGAAGAGCGCCTCGAGGTCGGCGCGCTTCTGCTCCAGGCCGTAGATCGGCACACCGGCCTGCAGGGCGACGTCGCCGACGAGGCGCAGGTCGGAGGTGTCGGCCACGAGTGAGCCGTCGTCGCCAGGGGTGCTGGTGACATCGGCGATGCGCAGCGCCCCGGCGAGGCGCTCGACATCCGAGGTACGCACGAGCGCGCCCCGGCTGCCGCGCAGCTCGGCCATCGTGCCGGCCCGCACCAAGCGGCCGTTGGCGATGATGATGACGTCGTCGACGGTCTGCTCGACCTCCTGGAGGAGGTGGCTCGAGACGAGGATGGTCTTGCCCTCGGAGCTGAGATGGCGTAGGAAACCGCGCAGCCAGCGGATGCCCTCGGGATCGAGGCCGTTGGCGGGCTCGTCGAGGATGAGCACGTGCGGGTCGCCGAGGAGGGCGGCCGCGAGGCCGAGACGCTGCCGCATCCCCATCGAGTAGCCGCCGGCGCGCTTGCGCGCGGCGGCCGGGATGCCGACCAGCTCGAGCAGCTCGTCGACGCGGGCGGTGGGGATCGAGCCCGCGTCGGCGAGGACACGGAGGTGGTCGCGGCCGCTGCGGCCCGGGTGGAAGTTGGTGGCCTCGAGCGCCGCACCGACCGTCTGCAACGGTGCGGGCAGGTCGTGGTAGACGCGACCGCCGATGGTGCCGGTTCCGCTGGTCGGCCGGATCAGCCCGAGCAGCATCCTCAAGGTGGTGGTCTTCCCGGCCCCGTTCGGCCCGAGGAAGCCGGTGATCCGGCCGGGCGCCACGGTGAAGCTGAGGTTGTCGACGGCGACGAAGGACCCGAACCGCTTGGTGAGTCCCTGCACCTCGATGCGCGCCCCTTCGGGCGCGGTGGTGGTCATGTTCTGTCTCCTGTCATGGCGACGATCCTTGCAGGTCCACCCGACGTCAGGGTCAACCCGCCGGTGGACCCGGGGTCCGTCTCGGGGGTGATCCGGGGCCGGTCCTGCGGGCTCATCTAGGATCTGGGACGGCTCAGGGCGTCGCGGAGCCGATTCTGCGAGAGGACGGTCGTGGTGGAACCGCTGCTCGACATCGCCGGCCTTCATCAGTTCCGAGGCCAGCGACACGTGCTGCGTGGAGTCGACCTCGGCATCCGGCGTGGTGAGATCGTCGGTCTCATCGGCAGGAACGGCTCGGGGAAGTCCACGCTCATCAAGGCGATCACCGGGGAGATCCGGCCTCGGAGCGGGACGATGCACCTCGAGGGTGAGCCGTACCGTCCGCGCTCCCGCGCCGAGGCGCTCGCGGCGGGGGTCAGCGTCATCGAGCAGGACTTCACCCTTCCCACCGACTTCAGCGTCGTCCGGGCGATGTACCGCAACACGTTCATGGCGCAGTGGGACGAGCCCGATCTGCTTCCCCTGGGTGCCGAGATCCTCCGCCGCACCCACTTCGAGATCGACCTCACTGTGCCGGCCGGTGAGCTCGATCCGGCCGAACAGGCCCTCGCGGAGGTGTTGCGAGTCCTCGCGGAGGAAGCCCAGCTGGTGATCTTCGACGAGGTGTCGGCACTGCTCAACGACCTCGAGATCACTCAGCTCCACCACGCGTCCCGGAGCCTGCGCGAGCAGGGCTGCGCCGTGCTGCACATCGCCCACCGTCTCGAGGAGGTCACGGCGCTGTGCGACCGGGTGGCCGTGCTTCGCGACGGAGTGGTGGCGCGAGTCGCCGACCGCGGCACGGTGGCCGCCGACGAGCTCGTGCTCACCATGCTCGACCGCCCGTTGCACCGGGTCGAGATGGGCCCGCGGAGGCGTGGCGGGCCGGTCCTCACCGTTCGTGGCCTGGGGGTGCCGAGCGGTCGCCTGCGGGACGTCGAGCTCTCCGTCCACGCCGGCGAGGTCGTCGGGGTGATCGGGATGCGGCAGTCCGGTGCGGTCGAGCTGGTGGAGGCTCTCGCCGGGAAGATCGAGTCGACGGCGGACTCGGTCGAGATCGACGGCGAGCCGGTGGAGCTCCCGCCCAGCGGCGACCCTCGCATCGCCTACGTCGCAGGCCCGGCCCCGGAGACCATGAGCCGAAAGGTGGCCGACGTGCTCACCGAGTCGGGGGAGTACACCTCCGAGATCGAGCGGCTGCGCGACGCCATCAAGGGGGTCAGCCAGGAGGACCTGACCATTTCCGACATCCAGGCCGTGGTCCAGACGCTGTCCGGCGGTGACCAGCAGAAGATCGCCATCGCGAAGGCGGCCAAGACGTCATCCCGGGTCGTCGTCCTCAACCACCCGACCCGCAGTGTCGACGTCGCGGCGAAGGAGCGCACCTACGGCCTGATCAGCGGCCTTGCGGCCGACGGGCGCGCCGTGGTGGTGCTCTCGGTCGACGTCAGCGAGCTGCTCCGGTGCTGCGACTGCCTCGTCGTGGTGCACGAGGGCGCTGTGGCGGCAGTGCTCGACGCCGCCGAGGCCGACGAGGACTTGGTGATGGGGTACGCCCTGTCCGGCGAGCGGCCGGTGCGGCGGTCGGTGCGCGGACTCAAGGAGGCCTGACCCGGGCCGCCGCCGGTGCCGGCCGGGCGGCGCTCAGACCTCGACGGTCGGCGCCACCGTGGCCAGCCGGTGGCGGGCCAGGGCCAGGTTCGCCCGGGTGCGGTCGAGCACCAGGTAGATGAACAGGCCCTTGGTCACCGGCGTGTCGAGCACGTTGATCAGGTGGTACTGCTTGTCGAGCGTGATGAGGATGTCGTTGATCTTCTGGTCGAGGCCGATCTCCGCCATCGTCGCCGTCTTCGCCCGCACGACGTTGGAGTTGCCCGCGGCCGCGATGCCGAGGTCGAAGCCCGGGCTCCCGCCCTGGGCCAGCGCCATCCCTGACTCGGAGTCGATGACGGCGGCGCCCGTGGCGCCCTCGATGGTGAGCAGCTGCTGGATGGTGGCGTCGAGAGACAAGGCGGTGCCCTTCTGGTCGGCGGCGAGGAGGTCGCCGAGCGCAGGGCCGATGCCGTTGACCCCTGCCCGGTCTCGTTCCGTCGCGTGCGGAACAACGGATGTCACGCCGAGACCGGGCTGTGCCAGTTCGAGGCGCTCGCCGTCATCCTCCGACATCGCCCCCGGAAATGACAAACCTCCGGCCCCAGGTGCGTCGGACGACGACCGTCGTGCGGTGTGGGCGAGATCGAGCTCGTGCCGCGTGAGGTCGGGGCGGTCCGGGTCGAGATGGTCCGCCGGTGGCGCGACGGCGTCATCTGCCCGAACGGGCTGCGGAGGAACGGCTCTGGGCCGCCGCGCCCACTGGAGCACGAGCAGCAGGGCTGCGGCCACGACGACGAGCGCGATGACGGCCTCGGTCATGCGCGTCCTCTCCCGCTCACCGCGGCCCACGCCCTGGACCTCACCGACGGAGCCTCATGTGGGGCTGGTCGAGCGCCCAGCGGTGAGCATCCCACGGCCAGCGCCCACCTCGCGAGCGCCTGGCACCGGTCAGAGCGGGCTGTTCTTCACCCCCCCTCGACGCGCGGATCGCTGCCGAGACCACCGCTCGGCTGCGATGGCGCGCATCCATTCGGTGCCCCCGGCAGGATTCGAACCTGCGCTCCCGCCTCCGGAGGGCGGTGCTCTATCCCCTGAGCTACGGGGGCCTGACCGGCCCGGACGCGGGTATACCTCATTCCGCGACGCTCCGCGACCCTAGCAGCCTACGCTGACGTCCATGCAATCCGGGACCACCTCAACTGGTCCCGCGCGCTCGGTGCTCGTGTGCGACGACACCGAGTCGATCCGCCGGTTGATGCGGATCAACCTCGAGCTCGTCGGGTTCGCGGTCGAGGAGGCGGTCGACGGCCATCAGGCGATGGCCCGCCTGATCGACCCTGACTCGCGCCCCCCGACGGTCATCGTCCTGGACGCCCAGATGGCTCCGTACGACGGCTGGTGGGCGATCGCCGCCATCCGCGCCCATCCTCGCCTCGACCACGTGCCCACCCTTCTCGTCACCGCGGCCACCCCGACCCCGGACGAGGACGAGGTGCTGAGGTGCGGCTTCGACGGGTTCATCTCGAAGCCGTTCGACCCCGGCCACCTCGTGGCCACCGTCTCACGCCTCGCCGCCCGGGGCAGGGTCGGACGACACCGCCCGTAGGATTCACCGGTGACTCCAGAGCAGCTTGCCGCGGCCATCCGCAGCGCCCTCGTCGCCGCGGTCGACGCTGGTGACCTCGCGGTCCCGGTGCCGGCGGAGGTGCGGGTCGAGCGGCCGCGGAACCGCGAGCACGGGGACTGGTCGACCAACGTGGCGCTCCAGCTGGCGAAGCCTGCCGGCATGCCGCCGCGCGTCGTCGCCGACCTGCTCGCCGCTCGCGTCGCCGACGTCGCCGGGGTGAAGGCGGTCGACGTGGCCGGGCCCGGGTTCCTCAACATCACCCTCGACGCGGCCAGTGCCGGCGAGCTCGCCCGCGCCATCGTGGAAGCGGGAATCTCCTACGGCCGCAACGATTCCGAGGCGGGCCACGTCGTCAACCTCGAGTTCGTCTCCGCCAATCCCACCGGTCCGATCCACCTCGGCGGTACCCGCTGGGCGGCGGTGGGTGACTCGCTGGCGCGCATCCTCGCGGCCTCCGGCGCGCAGGTCACCCGGGAGTACTACTTCAACGACCACGGCGCTCAGATCGACCGGTTCGCTCGCTCGCTCCTCGCCGCTGCGAGAGGGGAGGAGGCCCCGGATGACGGCTACGCCGGTGCCTACATCTCGGATGTCGCGCAGGCTGTCGTCGCCCACGAGCCGGGCGTGCTCGACCTCCCCGACGCGGAGGCGACCGAACGTTTCCGGGTCGCCGGCGTGGGGATGATGTTCGACCAGATCAAGCAGTCGCTGCACGAGTTCGGCGTCGACTTCGACGTCTATTTCCACGAGAACTCGCTGCACGAGAGCGGTGCGGTGGAGCGCGCCATCGCGCGGCTCGACGAGCTCGGCGTGATGGTCGACCGCGACGGAGCACGCTGGCTCCGCACCACCGACTACGGCGACGACAAGGACCGCGTCGTCATCAAGGCCGACGGCCAGCCGGCCTACATCTCCGCCGACCTCGCGTACTACCTGAACAAGCGCGAGCGCGGTTTCGACCAGGTCATCATCATGCTCGGTGCCGACCACCACGGCTACGTCCAGCGCCTGATGGCGATGTGTGCGGCATTCGGTGACACCCCTGGCGACAACCTCCAGGTCCTCATCGGTCAGCTGGTCAACCTCGTCAGGGACGGCGAGCCGCTACGGATGTCGAAGCGCGCCGGCACCGTCCTCCGGCTCGAGGACCTCGTCGACGCGGTCGGCGTGGATGCCGCGCGGTACACCCTCACCAGGTCGTCGACCGACTCCTCGATCGACATCGACCTCGACCTGCTCGTCAAGCGCAGCAACGACAACCCGGTGTTCTACGTGCAGTACGCGCACGCACGCACGGTGAACGTCGCTCGGCTCGCTGCGGAGGACGGCGTGCACCGTACCGACGGCTTCGACGCGGCACTGCTCGCCGACGCCACCGAGGCCGCGCTGCTCGCGGTGCTCGGCGACTTCCCCCGCGTGGTCGCCCAGGCGGCGCACCTGCGCGAGCCGCATCGCGTGGCGCGCTATCTCGAAGAGCTCGCCGGCCGCTTCCACAAGTGGTACGACACCTGCCGGGTGCGGCCGGTCAACGCCGACGAGCCGGTCACCGACCTGCACCGAACCCGCCTGTGGCTGAACGACGCCACCGGGCAGGTGCTCGCCACCGGGCTCGGGCTGCTCGGCGTCAGCGCCCCCGACCGCATGTGAGGCTCTGACCGATGCGTTCACACGAGGCAGGTGTCCTCCACGCCGAGGGGTACGGCGGCCCACCGCTGTACCTTCCCTACCCGAGCGACGTCATGGAGCTGCTCCCGCAGCTCTGGCCCGAGACCACCGGCCGCGACCACGAGGGCCGGCTCACCGTCGGCGGCGTCGACGTCGTCACCCTCGCACGCGAGCACGGCACGCCGGCCTACATCCTGGATGAAGACGACTTCCGTTCGCGCGCAAGGACGTTCAGGACCTCATTCGCGGATGCCTTCGCGTCATCCGGTGGCGCCGACGTCTACTACGCAGGCAAGGCGTTCCTGTGCGGCGCCGTGGCGCGCTGGGTTGCCGAGGAGGGCCTGCACCTCGACGTCTGCAGCGGCGGCGAGCTCGCCGTGGCTCGGCGTGCCGGCTTCCCGGGCGCGCGAATCGCGCTGCACGGCAACAACAAGACGGTCGCCGAGATCCGCGAGGCGCTGTCCTACGGAGTCGGCCGGATCGTGCTCGACTCCGTCGACGAGATCGAGCGAGTCGCCGCCGTCGCCGCCGAGCTCGGGGTCCGGGCGCCGGTCATGGTGCGGGTCACCGTCGGCGTCGAGGCGCACACCCACGAGTTCATCGCCACCGGCCACGAGGACCAGAAGTTCGGCTTCAGCCTCGCCGGAGGACAGGCGGCGGATGCCGTCCGGCGGGTGCTCGCCCGGCCCGACGTGCTCGACCTGCGTGGGCTGCACAGCCACATCGGCAGCCAGATCTTCGACATCGGCGGTTTCGAGATCGCGGCCCGGCGTCTGGTCGGTCTGTACGCCGAGATCGCCGACGAGCACGGTCGCCACTGCCCCGAGATCGACCTCGGCGGCGGGTACGGCGTCGCGTACACCTCGCAGCACACCCCGCTCGCGCCGGCGGTGATCGCCGAGGAGCTGGCGAGCATCCTCGCCCGCGAGCTGAGGGCAGCGGGCGGTGGCGGCGAGCCTCGTCATCCGCGGGTCTCGGTCGAGCCGGGGCGGGCCATCGCCGGGCCCAGCACGTTCACCCTGTATGAGGTGGGCACGGTCAAGGACGTCGCACTGGGCGGCGGGCGCACGCGCACCTATGTCTCGGTCGACGGTGGGATGAGCGACAACATCCGGCCCGCCCTCTACGAGGCCGACTACTCGTGCACCCTCGCCAGCCGCCGCTCCAGCGCTCCGCCGCGGCTCGCCCGCGTGGTCGGGCGGCACTGCGAGAGCGGCGACATCGTGGTGCTCGACGAGTACCTCCCAGCCGACATCGCACCGGGTGACTTCGTCGCTGTCCCCGGTACCGGTGCGTACTGCCGCAGTCTCGCAAGCCAGTACAACCACACGCCACGACCTCCGGTGGTGGCGGTCCGTGGTGGCACATCGCGTGTCGTCGTGCGCCGTGAGACCATCGACGACCTGCTCGCCCTCGACGTGGCGGACGCCTGAGCCAGTGACGACCCGAGGAGCTGACCCGCCCGTGCCGCATCATCCCGGTAGCCCCCTGCGGGTCGCCCTCCTCGGATGCGGCGTCGTGGGGTCGGCGGTGGCGCGAATGCTCGCCTCGAACGCCGACGACCTCGCCGCTCGTGCCGGCGCGCGGCTGGAGCTGGTGGGCATCGCGGTGCGCCGGCCGGGCCGGCCGCGCCCCGACGTGCCGGTCGACCCCGGTCTCTTCACCGACGACGCCATGGACCTGGTGACCCGGGCCGACATCGTGATCGAGGTCATCGGCGGCATCGACCCCGCCCGCGAGCTGCTCCTCGCCGCGATGAGCCACGGGGCGTCGGTGGTCTCGGCGAACAAGGCCCTGCTCGCCGAGGACGGCCCCACGCTCTACGCCGCCGCCGACGAGCACCAGGTCGACCTGTACTACGAGGCAGCCGTCGCGGGCGCCATCCCCATCCTGCGGCCGATCCGCGAGTCGCTCGCCGGCGACGACGTGTGCAAGGTCATGGGCATCGTCAACGGCACCACCAACTTCGTGCTCGACCAGATGGACGTGCGAGGCGCGGGCTTCGCCGAGACCGTGGCGCGGGCCCAGGCCCTCGGGTACGCCGAGGCGGACCCCACCGCCGACGTCGAGGGGTTCGACGCCGCGGCCAAGGCCGCGATCCTCGCCAGCCTGGCGTTCCACACCCGGGTCTCGTCGGCGCGGGTCCACCGCGAGGGCATTACCGAGATCAGCGCCGCCGACGTCGAGGCGGCGCGCGAGATGGACTGTGTCGTCAAGCTGCTCGCCATCTGCGAGCGGGTCACCGGGTCCGACGGAGGCGACGCGGTCAGCGTGCGCGTGCACCCCGCGATGGTGCCGCGCAGCCACCCGCTCGCCGGAGTCCGTGAGGCGTTCAACGCGGTGTTCGTCGAGGCCAAGGCCGCCGGCCAGCTGATGTTCTACGGCCGCGGCGCGGGAGGCGACCCCACGGCATCCGCGGTGCTCGGCGACGTCGTCGCGGTGGCCCGGCACCGGGTCGCCGGTGGTCGCGGGCCCGGGGAGTCCGCCTACGCCGACCTGCCCGTGGTCGACATGGGTCAGGCCGTCACGCGGTACCACATCAGCCTCGACGTCGCCGACCGGCCCGGCGTGCTCGCCCAGGTGGCGGCGGCGTTCGCCGAGCACGGCGTGTCGATCGAGACGGTGCGGCAGCAGGCGTCGCCGGGCGACGGCGCGCAGGCGCGGCTCGTCGTGGTCACCCACACCGCCACCGACGCCGCGCTGTCGGCCACCGTCGATGCCCTGGCCGCGCTCGACGCGGTCACCGAGGTGGCCTCGGTGCTCCGCGTCGAGGGGTCCTGACGTGCCGCACCAGTGGCGCGGCGTCATCCGCGAGTACGCCTCCCGCCTCCCGAGCCTCGACGGCGCGCCGGTCGTCACCCTTCGCGAGGGCGGCACCCCGCTCGTGCCGTGCGAGTCGCTCTCCGAGCTCACCGGCGCCTCGGTGTTCGTCAAGGTCGAGGGCGCCAACCCCACCGCGTCCTTCAAGGACCGGGGGATGACGGCCGCGATCTCGGTGGCCAAGCGGCACGGCGCCCGTGCCGTGATCTGCGCCAGTACCGGCAACACCAGCGCCAGTGCGGCCGCCTACGCGGTCAAGGCGGGGATGACGTGCGCCGTGCTCGTGCCCGACGGCAAGATCGCGATGGGCAAGCTCAGCCAGGCGGTCATCCACGGTGCGACGATCATCCAGGTCGACGGCAACTTCGACGACTGCCTCACCGTGGCTCGCAAGCTCGGTGACGCCTACCCCGTGGAGCTGGTCAACTCGGTCAACCCGGCCCGCATCGAGGGTCAGAAGACCGCCGCGTTCGAGGTGGTCGACGCGCTCGGCGACGCGCCCGACATCCATGTGCTCCCGGTCGGCAACGCCGGCAACATCACCGCGTACTGGACGGGCTACACCGAGTACGCCCAGCCGACGCCCGGCTTCGGGGGCGAGGTGCTCGCGCCGGTCGCGACCCGCCGCCCGGCGATGTGGGGGTACCAGGCCGTCGGTGCCGCGCCGCTGGTGCTCGGTCATCCGGTCGACGCGCCCGAGACGGTCGCCACCGCCATCCGGATCGGCAACCCCGCGTCGTGGAGCCGGGCCGTCGCGGCCCGGGACGAGTCCGGTGGCCGCATCGACGCGGTGACGGATGACGAGATCCTCGCCGCCCAGCGGCTGCTCGCTGCCACCGAGGGCGTGTTCGTCGAGCCCGGGTCGGCGGCGAGCATCGCCGGGCTGCTCAAGGCGCACCGCGAGGGTGAGCTGCCCCGTGGCGCCACCGTCGTGTGCACGGTGACCGGGCACGGGCTCAAGGACCCGCAGTGGGCGCTGCGCCGGCCGGACGGCTCGCCGGTCACGCCGGTGCGTGTCGCCGCCGATGCCGTGAGCGTGGCCGCCGCGCTCGGGCTCGAGGGTTGAGATGGCCCGGGGACCCCGCCCGGGCACGTCGGTCACGGTTCGCGTCCCGGCGAGCAGCGCCAACCTCGGGCCGGGCTTCGACTCCCTCGGCTGCGCACTCGGTGTGTGGGACACCTGCCATGCCACCGTCACCGCCGAGCCCGGGCTGGTCATCGAGGTGCGAGGTGAGGGGGAGGGGGAGGTGCCGCTCGACGAGCACCATCTCGTGCACCGGTCGATGCGCACCGCGTGGGCCGAGCTCGGCGGGTCGCCCCCGAGCGGGCTGCGGCTGGAGTGCGACAACGCGGTACCGCACGGTCGCGGCCTCGGGTCCTCGGCGACGGCCATCGTCACCGGCGTCGTCCTCGCCCAGGCCCTGGTCGCCGTCGCCGAGAACCCGGTGGATGCTGGTCTGCCGGTGGCGGTGGACCTCGACTGGGCCGGTGCGCTGGCCGTGCGGCTCGAAGGCCACCCGGACAACGCCTCCGCCAGCGTGTACGGCGGCGTGACTCTCTCGTGGTCCGACGACCTCGAGGCCGGAGCGAGCACGGTCCGGCTGCCGGTCCATCCCGATCTGGAGCCCGTCGTGCTCGTGCCCGACGCCCAGCTGAGCACGGCTCGCGCGCGGTCGGTGCTCCCTCCGCAGGTGCGGCTCGCCGACGCCGCTGCCAACTCGGCACGTGCCGCCTTGCTCCCGCATGCGCTGGCGCTCGCGCCCGAACGGCTGTACGCAGCCACCCGTGACTGGCTGCATCAGGAGGCTCGCCGGCTCTCCTACCCGCGGTCGATGGATCTCGTCGACGCGCTTCGTGCCGTCGGCTACGCGGCAGTCGTCTCCGGGGCCGGTCCGTCGGTGCTGGTGCTGGTCACGCGAGACGTCGTCGCGGATGTCGTCGCGCGGGCCCCCGCGGGCTGGCGGGTGCTGACGCCCGGCATCCCGGCCGCCGGAGCCGAGGCGCTGGCCGGCTCCGGCTGATGCACGTGACCCGCCCACCGGTGGCATCTCGATTGCCGGGCGAACGGGCCTACCGCTCTCGCACTCGCCGACCCGGTGGTACTGTGGAGACGCGCTCCCAAGCCGGTGCCCGACCAGATGAGTCGATTCCGCCGCCGGGCGCCAACCACGTTTCGGGCTGAGCCTTCAGCAGGGTATGAGACAGCTTGCCCGACGTGTCCTCCACTCATCGGCCGCACCTGACGTGGCCACCTCAAGCGAGGGGAAGGATCCTTCGTGTCAGACATCACCATCGAGGCGCCCGCGTCCGCAGGCGGCCCCCGCCGTTCCGGGGCGCTCACCGCCATGCGACTCGCCGAGCTGCAGGGCCTGGCCTCGAGCATGGGCATCGGCGGCACCGCGAAGATGCGCAAGGGCGATCTCGTCGCCGCCATCAAGGCCCGCCAGAACGGCGACAGCGTCGCCGGTCCCGTCGAGGAGCGACGTGACGACACGCCTCAGGCGCGCCCTGACGGCGAGCGCAACGGCCGGCAACAGCTCGATCGCGACGCCCCCCCCGCGAGCGGCGAGGGTCATCTGGCGGTCCAGCGCGAGGGTCGCCCACCGCGCGACGACGGCCGCGACGAGCACCGTCCGGACGATGCTCGTCCGGATCGGCAGGGCCAGCGGGGCCAGCAGGATCGTCGGCAGGACCAGGCGGGTCAGCGAGGTCAGCAGGATCGCCAGCAGGACGGGGCGGGTCAGCAGGACCGGCAGGACCGGCAGGGCCAGCAAGACCGGCAAGGCCAGCAGGGTCAGCAGGGTCAGCGTGATCGCCAGGCCGACCAGCACGACCGGCAGGTTTCGCGTGACGACGACGAGGGTCGCGGCGGACGCCGCAGGCGCAACCGTGGTCGCAATCGCGACAAGCGTCGCGGCCAGAACTCGCCGGTCGGTGAGCAGACTGACTCCACCGAGCCGCAGATCCGTGAGGACGACGTGCTGGTGCCGGTGGCCGGCATCCTCGACATCCTCGACACCTACGCGTTCGTGCGCACCACCGGCTACCTCCCCGGCAGCAGTGACGTCTACGTGCCACTGCAGATGGTCAAGCGCTACGGACTGCGCAAGGGCGACGCGGTCACGGGCTCGATCAAGGCGGCGCGCGAGGGCGAGGAGCCGCAGCAGCAGACCGTCGGTTCCCGCAACAACCGCCAGAAGTACACCCCGCTCGCACGGCTCGACACCGTCAACGCGATGACGCCGGATGACGCCCGCCGCCGTCCGGAGTTCGGCAAGCTCACCCCGCTCTACCCGCAGGACCGGCTGCGGCTGGAGACCGAGCAGAACGTCATCACCACCCGGATCATCGATCTCGTCGCGCCGATCGGCAAGGGCCAGCGTGGCCTCATCAACGCGCCCGCCAAGGCCGGCAAGACGATGGTTATGCAGTCGATCGCCAACGCCATCACCACGAACAACCCCGAGGTCCACCTCATGGTGGTGCTCGTCGACGAGCGGCCCGAAGAGGTCACGGACATGCAGCGAGCCGTCAAGGGCGAGGTCATCTCCTCGACCTTCGACCGCCCGGCCGACGACCACACCACCGTCGCCGAGCTCGCCATCGAGCGGGCCAAGCGGCTCGTCGAGATGGGCCACGACGTGGTCGTGCTGCTCGACTCGATCACCAAGCTCGGTCGTGCCTACAACCTCGCGGCCCCCGCGAGCGGGCGCATCCTCTCCGGTGGTGTCGACTCGGCCGCGCTCTACCCGCCGAAGAAGTTCTTCGGCGCCGCGCGCAACATCGAGAACGGCGGCTCGCTCACCATCCTCGCGACGGCGCTCGTCGAGACCGGCTCGCGGATGGACGAGGTGATCTTCGAGGAGTTCAAGGGCACCGGCAACATGGAGCTCAAGCTCGACCGGCAGCTCGCCAACCGTCGCATCTTCCCCGCGGTCGACGTCAACAACTCCGGCACGCGGCGCGAGGAGATCCTGCTCGCTCCTGACGAGCTGAAGATCATGTGGAAGCTGCGGCGGGTTCTCGCCGCGCTCGACAGCCAGCAGGGCATCGAGCTGCTGCTCGACCGGCTGCGCAAGACGAAGAACAACTATGAGTTCCTGCTCCAGGTTCAGCAGACCAGCTCGATCAAGCTCGACGACGAGGACGACGCCTGACGCCGCCCGCCTGTCGACGGCGGAGGACGCGCCGTCCCACGACTCGTGGGGCGGCGCGTTCTCCACTCCCGACCGAGCGGGTCTCCGCCCGACCGAGCCGGTCCTCCTCCCGACCGAGCCGGTCCTCCTCCCGACCGAGCCGGTCCTCCTCCCGACCGAGCCGGTCCTCCTCCCGACCGAGCCGGTCCTCCTCCCGACCGAGCGGCCCGAACCTCCATCGAGCCGGCCTGACCCCGGATCGAGCCGGCGGGGCCCTCCTACTCTCGGCCGAGCCGCAAGCGCATCGCCGGGTACTCGCTGCGCACGAACCTGCGCGCCTCATAGAGCCGGGCACCCTCCGCCGTGGCGAAGAGGTCGATCCGGCTGACGTCGGTCGACTCCTCGAACCACCGCAGCAGCGCGTCGGTGCAGGCGGTCGCGTGCCCTCGACCGCGGTGCCCCGCCAGCGTGGCGACGTTGGAGACGAGGCCGGCCGAGCCGTGCGGCGCCGACGGTCCCGGGATTAGGGACGTCACCTCGCCGACCGCGCACGAGATCACCTCACCGCCCACCTTGGTGACCACGACGTGCACCCCTGCCGCCTGCACCCGGTCGACGAACCAGGCATGCGCCGCCAGCCGCCACGCCGGGTCGGCAAGGACCTCCGGCGCCGTGCCCATCGCCTCGAACATCACGACGCGCAGCGCGACGAGCGCCGTCGCGTCATCCGGCCCGGCGGTGCGGATGACGACCGTCGCACCCGGGTGCCCGACGCTGCTGACCGGCGCGACGTCATCCGGCCTGCTCACCGTTGCGGACCGAGCGCGAGGCGGCGACGGAGCTCGGCCCGACCCTCCAGGGAGTCGGGGAGGTCCCACCACGACTCGACCCACCAGGTGGCGCCCGCCTGCTCCCACTGCGCCACCGGTGGGCGCACCGAGCCGAAGCCACCGTGACTGTCGCCCTCGACGACGACGTCGTAGCCGTCCATCGCCAGCCCGGCGTCGGCGCGCAGCCCCGCGACGTGCGCGACGAGCTCGCGCAGGCTGTCGGGGGTGAGGTGGGAGTCCGGCGCCTCGATCGTTCCGCCCGCGACCGCGGGGAAGACGCCTTGCCAGCGGGCCGCGCGCTCGAGGGAGCGCTGCCTGGTGCGGCCGGGCACCAGCAGCCCGACGCACCACACGGGCGGGTGCGGCGTCTGCACCGGGGGCGGCGGCACGATCTCGGTGACCGGTCTCGCGCTGTAGTGCTCGCCGTCGAACTCGAACGGCTGGCCGCCCATGAGCCCCGCGTAGACGGTGAGGCACTCGTCGAGCCGGCGGGCACGGGTGGCCCGGCCCTCGTCGGGCTCGAACGCGAGCCAGTTGCCGTGCAGGGCGCCGAGCCCGACGCCGAGGGTGACCCGGCCGCCGGAGAGCCGGTCGACCGAGGCCACCCGCGAGGCGAGGTCCCACGGGCGGTATCGCGCCGCTGGCGTGAGCAGCGTGCCGAGACGGACCCGCTCGGTCGCCGTCGCGGCGGCGCCGAGCGTGACCCAGGCGTCCTGACCCCAGACCGCCTCCCAGGAGAAGACCATGTCCCAGCCGGATTCCTCCGCGGTCCCGGCGAGGTCGACGAACTCCGCCTCGCTCGCCCACGTGATGACGGCCCCATATCTCATGACTGCGACGCTATCGACCGCTCCCGACACCCGCCGGTGCCGAGGGGGCAGGACGCCGCGCGCCCGGCACCCCGGGTGTCGGTTGTCGCCGTCCACAGCGCGGTCGCGATGCATCATCGGTCCCCAGATCGCCTCGCAGCGACGAGCCCCCGGAACCTCTGGCACGGGTCGCGACGCAGTCTGTAGCCATGGGCGAGAGACGACGACAGCGGCTCACCCGAGCCGAACGAGCAACACGCGCCGCAGATGTGGCGGGTCGGCACGGCGGCGTCGCGCATCGTCGCGACCTGCGGGCCGTCGGGCTGTCCCGCGCGGATGTCAGCAGTGAGGTGACGGCCGGGCGGTGGACCGCCCACGGGCATCACACCGTCGTCGTCGGGAGCGGGTCGCCGGTCGGCGAGGGCCGGTGGTGGCACGCCGTGTGGGAGTCGGGGAGCGGCGCCGTGCTCGACGGTGTCGCGGCGCTCCAGGCGTCGGGGATGACCGGCTACGAGCAGACGCTGATCGACGTGTCGACGCCGCGTGGCAACCGCCGTCACCGGGTGGCCGGCGGGCGGCGGCGACGGCCGGTCTCGATGCCGCCCACCCGGGCCGCCGGAGTCCCGCGGGCCGACGTACCGGCGGCCGCCGTCAACGCCGCGACGTGGGCGACCTCGGATCGGCAGGCCGTGCTCCTGCTCTGCCTCGTGCTCCAGCAGCGCCTCACCACGCCGGCACGGCTGGAGTCGGCCTGGGCCGGCGGTCGCACCAGGGCCGGCCGCGCCCGGCGCGAGCTCCTCGACCAGGTCGTCCTCGACATCTGCGACGGGGTGCACTCGCTCGGCGAGTTCGACGTCGCGGGCCTGTGTCGCGAGGCCGGGCTGCCCGAACCCGACCGACAGGTGGTCCGCAGCCTGGCCGGCGGGCGGGTCTACCTCGACCTGCGCTGGGACTCCATCGGACTCGTGGTCGAGATCGACGGCGGGCACCACGCGCTCGCGCTCAACACCGTCGACGACGCCCTCCGCCAGAACGCGGTGGTCCTGGGCGGCGACCGGGTGCTGCGCATACCGGTGCTCGGCCTGCGACTGGCCCGTCGGCAGTTCCTCGGCCAGCTGCTGCGGGCGCACGCTCAGTGGTCCGTGCAACGCCCGGCCTGACGCTCGCCGGCGGCCGGCACCGCTCGCGGACCGACGGGTGAGGTGCCACGGGGGCGGGATGCCGCGCGCTCGGCACCCCGAGCAGCTCGCGGGACGGACGGGTGGGGTGCCGAGGGGGCCGGATGCCGCGCGCCCGGCATCCGGTTCGATCGCGGCGGAATGCGCTGGGCCGCCGGACCGTTTGGCTGCCGGTGTGCCTGCTCTGGCACACTTGACCGCTGGACCGGTTCACGGCACGGACGCGTTCCCTGAGCGCCCTCTCCATGAGAGATCGCAGTCGGGGCGCCAGAGGGCTTGCAGCAGAGCGCTGGGCCCGCCGACCCGGAGACATCCAAGGAGAACATCCGTGAAGAAGGACATCCACCCCGCGTACGTCGAGACCACGGTCACCTGTACCTGTGGCAACACGTTCAGCACTCGCAGCACGGCCGACAGCGGCACGATCCACGCCGACGTGTGCTCCAACTGCCACCCGTTCTACACGGGCAAGCAGAAGATCCTCGACACCGGTGGTCGTGTGGCCCGCTTCCAGGCCAGATACGGCAAGAAGGCCAGCCAGTAGCACGTGACGCGCGCCGGCTCACCCCTCCTGGAGGTGGGCCGGCGCGGCGCGTCGGGCCCCGCGCCGGCCGACCCCCGGCCCGACCCCAGCAGTCCGACCCATCGACGACGACCGGAGACCATCGTGCTCGACTCCGCCCGGGCTCTCGTCGCCGAGCACGCCGCGCTCGAGCGTGAGATGGCCGAGCCGTCCGTCGCGTCCGATCCCGACCGGCTTCGCGAGGTGACCACCCGGTGGGCCGCACTCGGCCCCACCGTCGCGGCGCACCAGGCCTGGCGCAGTGCGTGCGACGACCTCGACGCGGCCCGCGACCTCGCCGCCGAGGACCCGTCCTTCACCACCGAGCTTCCCGCCCTCGAGGATGCCGCTCGCGCCGCGGAGGAGCGCCTGCGCCGCCTCCTCGTGCCGCGCGATCCCGACGACGACCGCGACGTCATCCTCGAGGTCAAGGCCGGCGAGGGTGGCGAGGAGTCGGCCCTGTTCGCCGGCGATCTGCTGCGCATGTACCTCCGTCACGCCGACCGTCGGGGCTGGCGCACCGAGGTGCTCGACGCCACGGCATCCGATCTCGGGGGCTACAAGGACGTGCGGGTCGCGGTGAAGTCGCGCGGCACGCCGAGGCCGGGGGAGGGGCCCTGGGCGCGGCTGAAGTTCGAGGGCGGAGTGCACCGGGTGCAGCGGGTACCGGTCACCGAGAGCCAGGGTCGCGTGCACACCAGCGCGGCCGGCGTCTGGGTGATGCCCGAGGCCGAGGAGGTGGAGGTCCGCATCGACCCCGCCGACCTGCGGGTCGACGTCTTCCGCTCGAGCGGGCCGGGCGGGCAGAGCGTCAACACCACCGACTCCGCGGTACGCATCACCCACCTGCCGACCGGGGTCGTGGTCTCGTGCCAGAACGAGAAGAGCCAGCTGCAGAACCGGGATGCCGCCATGCGCGTGCTCCGTGCCCGGTTGCACCAGCTGGCGGTCGACGAGCGCACCGCCGCCGACGCCAGCGCCCGTGCCGGACAGGTGCGCACGGTCGACCGGTCCGAGCGGATCCGCACCTACAACTACCCCGAGAACCGGATCAGCGACCACCGCACCGGCTACAAGGCCTACCACCTCGACGCCGTCCTCGACGGTGACCTCGACGCGGTGGTCCAGTCGGCGGTCGACGCCGACGAGGCGGCCCGCCTCGCCGCCCTGGCCGGCCACTGAGCCTCCACCTCGGACCAGCCCGGATGACGACCGCCCCCCGCACGCTGGACGCCCTCCTCGCCGACGCGCGCCGCGCGCTGCACGCCGCCGGGGTCGCCTCGCCCGACCACGACGCCCTCGTCCTCGCGGCGCACGTCCTCGACCTGGATCCGGCCGAGGTGCGCCGCGGCGCCGTGCTGCGTCATCCGGTCGACGAGCGGGTCGGCGCCCGGTTCGCCGAGCTGCTCGAGGAGCGACTGCGCCGGGTCCCGCTCCAGCACCTCACCGGCCGCGCGTTCTTCCGTGGCCTGACGCTCGCCGTCGGCCCCGGGGTGTTCGTGCCGCGGCCGGAGACCGAGGTCGTCGCCGGGCTGGCCATCGACGCCGCTCGCACGGCCGGCGAGGCACCGGTCGTCGTCGACCTGTGCACCGGCTCGGGCGCGATCGCGCTCGCGATCGGCGACGAGGTCGACCGAGCGCGTGTGTACGCGGTCGAGCTGTCACCCGAGGCTCACGCGTGGGCCGAGCTGAACATCGCGAGACACGCGGGCAGGGGCCAGCTCGAGCTGCGGCTCGGCGACGCGACCACCGCGTTTCCCGAGCTGGAGGCCACGGTCGACGTGGTGGTGAGCAACCCCCCGTACATCCCCGACGGTGCGGTTCCGGTCGACCCGGAGGTGCGCGACCACGACCCGGAGCTGGCGCTCTACGGGCGGTCGGCCGACGGGCTGGCCGTCCCTCTCGCGGTGGCGGGGCGGGCGGCTGCGCTGCTGCGCCCCGGCGGCGTCCTCGTCATGGAGCACGCCGACACCCAGGGAAACAGCCTGGCCGGCGCACTGCAGGCGTCCGGGAGGTGGGTCGACATCGTCGACCACGTGGACCTCACCGGACGCCCGCGGGCGGTCGTCGCGGTCAGGCGCGGCCGAGGATGAAGATCAGCAGGGCGATGACGAGCAGCACGCCGACAACGGTCCAGACCAGGTTGGATCCCCGCACGGGAGGCTCCTTTCGTGTCGAAACCCGGCCGGGTGCCGGGCTCGCGGCCTCTACCCACCCGGTCCGGCCGGCACACCTCCCGCCCCTAGGCTCTCGTCCATGAGCCCGGTCTTCGACTGCACCACCGAGCACGGACGGTCCGACGCCATTCCCAAGGCGGCGGCCGGTGTGCGCGAGGGGAGGCTGGTCGTCATCCCCACCGACACGCTCTACGGCATCGGAGCCGACGCGTTCTCGCCCGAGGCGGTGCGCGACCTGCTCGACGCCAAGGGCCGCGGTGTCGACATGCCACCACCGGTGCTCGTGCCCGACGCCCGCACGGTCGACGGCCTGGCCACCGACGTCCCCGCCTACGCTCGGGCGCTCGTCACCGAGTTCTGGCCCGGGCCGCTCACGATCGTGCTCAAGGCCCAGCCGTCGCTGAGGTGGGACCTCGGCGACACCGGCGGGACCGTGGCGCTGCGCATGCCGGATGACGAGGTGGCCCTCGCGCTGTTGCGCGAGGTGGGTCCGATGGCGGTGAGCAGCGCCAACCGCCACGGGTACCCGGCATCTCGCACGGTGGTCGAGGCGGCCAGCCAGCTCGGTGCCGCGGTCGAGTTCTACCTCGACGGCGGCGCGGTCTCCGGTGGTCTCGCCTCGACGATCGTCGACTGCACTCGGGAGGAGCCGGTGGTCCTGCGGCTCGGAGCACTCTCGGCCGAGCAGGTGATGGCCGTGGTCGAGCGAGCCCGGTCCGACGCCCTACAGTTGACGGGCGCCGAGCCCGACGCGCCCACCGCCAGCCAGTCGCGAGAGAGCACCGAGCATGAGTGACACGTTCTACGGATCCGACTTCGGCGCTCTGGAGTCGGTCGACCCCGACATCGCCGGCATCCTCGTGGCCGAGCTCGAGCGGCTCCGGGGCGGGCTGCAGTTGATCGCCAGCGAGAACTTCTCCAGCCCCGCGGTGCTCACCGCGCTCGGCTCGACACTGTCGAACAAGTACGCGGAGGGGTACCCGGGGCGGCGTTACTACGGCGGCTGCGTCGAGGTCGACAAGGCGGAGAGGCTCGCCATCGAGCGGTGTACGGCGCTCTTCGGTGCCGACCACGCCAACGTGCAGCCGCACTCCGGCGCCAGCGCGAACCAGGCCGTCTACGGAGCCTTCCTCAAGCCCGGCGAGACCCTCCTGGCGATGAGCCTCCCGCACGGTGGCCACCTCACCCACGGCACCAAGGTCTCCTTCTCGGGCAAGTGGTTCGACGCCGTGCACTACGGGGTCGACAAGGACACCGAGGACATCGACTACGACGAGGTCGAGCGGCTGGCCCGCGAGCACCGGCCGAAGGTCATCCTCGCCGGTGGCTCGGCCATCCCACGACTCATCGACTTCGCCCGGTTCCGGGCCGTCGCCGACGAGATCGGCGCGATCTTCTGGGTCGATGCGGCCCACTTCGTCGGCCTGGTCGCCGGGGGTGCCATCCCGAGTCCGGTGCCGCATGCCGACGTCGTGTCGTTCACGACCCACAAGGTGCTGCGCGGCCCGCGCTCCGGTGCCATCGTCTGCCGGGCCGAGCACGCCGCCGCCATCGACAAGGCGGTGTTCCCGATGATGCAGGGCGGCCCGCAGATGCATTCGATCGCGGCGAAGGCGGTCAACTTCAAGGAGTGCGCCACGCCCGAGTACGCGGCGTACACCCGTCAGGTGGTGGCCAACGCGCGGGCGCTCGCCGAGGCACTGCAGGAGCACGGCATCCGACCCACCACCGGCGGCACCGACACCCACCTGTCGCTGCACGACCTCCAGGCGGTGGGCGTCACCGGCGTCGACGCCGAGGCGCGGTGTGACGGGGCGGGAATCACGCTGAACAAGAACGCGATCCCGTTCGACCCGCAGAAACCCAATGTCGCGTCCGGCATCCGGGTGGGAACGCCGTGCCTCACCACCCAGGGCATGGCCGAGGCGGAGATGCGCACCGTCGCCGACCTCATCGCCCGCGCCGTCGTCGACGGGTCGGGCGACCCTGCGCACGCGGTGTCGCGCGAGGTCCGCTCCCGGGTCACCGAGCTCGTCGAGGCGTTCCCGGCCTACCCGCGCCCGGTCCGCGTCGGCGGCTGAGACCGTCCGCTCGTGTCCCACCCGGACGCCGAACCCGACTCCGCGCTGCCGCTCCTCGGCCGCCTCAACCGGCGCGGCTTCCGCGCCGTCATGGTGCTCGACGGCCTCGTCGTGCTCGGTCTGGCGGTCGCGATCATGCTCTATCGCTTCGGGCCGCCGCCTCAGTGGCCGACCTACGAGGTGGGGGAGTACCTCTCGTCGTTCGTCGTCGCGGCCCTGGTGTTCCTCGCGGCGTTCTACTTCGGCGGTCTCTACGAGCGCGAGCCGAGGCTGGGCGGCGGCATCGTCCTGCCCCGGGCCGCGGCGCTCTCGCTGGCGGCCGGCAGCTTCGTCGCACTGCTCAACCTCGCCCTCACCGGCTTCTTCCGCCAGCGCGGGTCGGTCATCGACCGCGCGCTGCCCTTCCCGATCCCCAACCTGCTGACGCTCATCGTGCTCGCGGCACTCGGCGTGGCGCTCAACCGCGCCGTCGTCCAGTGGGTCCGTACCCGCCGCGAGGGGCCGCCACGGGTCCTCCTCGCCGGGGAGTCCGACGACCTCGTCCTGGCCCGGCACCACCTCGAGGTCAACGCCGAGGTCCTCGACATCGTCGGTGAGGTCGACGACCCGCATGCCGTGGTCGACGCGGCCCGTGCCGCCCGGGCGACCGACGTCGTGCTGGTCACCGGCGCGTGGCTCGAGGAGTGGTACCCGCGAACCATCGGCCGGCTCGACCGCAAAGGGATGACGATCCTGCTGCGGGTCACCGGTCGCGAGACGCTGTTCGGCCTCGACCGGCTGCGCGAGGTCGGCGGCATGCCGTTCGTGCTGCTCCTCCCGCAGACCATGCCGACGTCGCAGCGCCACTTCAAGCGGCTGCTCGACCTGTTCCTCCTCCTGCTGACGGCGCCGGTCTGGCTGGTCCTGCTCGGTGCCACCGCGCTGTACCAGCTGGTCGTCGCCGGCCGGCCGCTGCTGTACCGGCAGACCCGCGTAGGGGTCGGCGGCGCGACATTCGAGATGCTCAAGTTCCGGACCATGCGGGTCGACGCCGAGCCCGACGGCGAGGCCCGCCTGGCCGCGATCGGCGACCCGCGCGTCATCCCGGCCTGTCGGTGGATCCGGGCGACCCGCGCCGACGAGCTACCGCAGATCCTGCACATCATCACCGGCCGGATGTCGATCGTCGGGCCCCGCCCGGAGCGGCCCGAGCTCACCGCCGGCTTCGAGCGGGAGATCGCGGGCTACACGCGGCGGCACGAGGTGCCGCCCGGGCTCACCGGGTTGGCACAGATCCACGGGCGATACCACACCGACGCCGAGTACAAGCTGGGCTACGACCTGCAGTACCTCGTCAACTGGTCCCCGGTGCTCGACCTCGAGATCATCGCGCGGACCATCTGGGTGGTGCTCGGCCGCCGGGTCTGACCTCCCGCCCTCGGCTCCTCTCCCGGTCGTGCTCGAGCCGTGCGAGTTGGGCCGCTCACCACGCTTGTGATAGTTTTCACAAGCCGTTCCGGAGCTGCGCTCCGCCTCGACCACCCGAAGGCCGATCGTCGATGACCGACCGCCCGCAGCACCCTGAGACGCACCCCGGTGCGCCCTTCGCGGCGATGCTCCGAGGCGCGCTGCTCCCGTCCGTCGTCGCCGGGTCGCTCGCCGTCGTCGCCATGGTGGTCTGGCGCGGAGGAGGTGACGCGGTCATCGGGGGCCTGCTCGGACTCGCGGTCGCGGTCGGGTTCTTCGCCTCGGGGATGGTGCTGATGAGCCGGTTGGTGCGCACTGCCAGCGCGCACGCGTTCTTCGCCGTGGCGATGGCGGTCTACCTCGGTCAGGTGCTCGCTCTGCTGGTCGTGATCATCGCCTTCCGTGACGCCGACTGGGTCGACGGCCCGTCGCTCGGCTGGGTGGCGTTCGTCGTGACGATCGCCTGGCAGGTGTTCGCGATGC
>JBOFBK010000098.1:0-3336 GCA_051645525.1 Dermatophilaceae bacterium
GACAGTTCATCGCGTTCGGCCTGCACGGGCCCCTGCCCGTCGATACGATGACGGCTCGATCATGCCACGAGCAGGGGCGAGGTCGGGCCGGTTCGGGCGGGTGCCCGCCGGCAGGCGCCGACGCAGCAGGGCTCGGTGCCGGTGGCGAGCAGGGACGGAGTGTCGATGTCATCCTCGACGAGGCTGCGCCGGGCCGTCAGCCCGTTGCGGCCGGTACTGCGGCGCGGCCCTCGCATGGAGCCCGGATATCTGGTCGTCGGCACCAAGCGCGGCGGCTCGACCTCGCTCGCCGACTGGATCGCACGGCATCCGGAGGTCGCTCCGTGCCTCTCTCCCAAAGGGACCCACTACTTCGACGTGAACTGGCGCAGGGGCGATGCGTGGTTCCGGTCGGCGTTCCCGAAGCCCGCCCCGGGCAGGAAGATCACCGGCGAGGCCTCGCCGTACTACATGTTCCACCCGCTGGCGCCGGGGCGGATCGCCGCGACGCTGCCCGACGTCAAGCTGATCGTCTGCCTGCGGGACCCGGTGGCCCGCGCCTGGTCGCACCACGCCTACGAGGTCGCCCGAGGCCGCGAGGGCCTCGGCTTCGAGGAAGCGTTGGATGCCGAGGCCGGGCGGCTCCACGGTGAGGAAGAGCGGCTACGCGATCAGCCCGAGTACGACAGCCCGCACTGGCGCTTCCACGCCTACCAGCGGCGTGGGCACTACGCCGAGCAGATCCTCGAGCTGCATCGGGCCGTAGGCGCCGAACGGGTGCTCGTCGTGCAGAGCGAGCGCCTCTTCGCCGACCCCGAGGCCGAGCTCGCCACGGTGTGGCGCTTCCTCGGGCTGGCGCCGTTCGTCCCGGATGACGTGCGCCCCAAGAACGCGAATGCCCCGTACGGCTCGATGCCCGTGCATCTGGTCGCGCGGCTGCACGAGTACTACCGGCCACACAACGACCGTCTCGCCGCAGTCCCCGGCGTCGACGTGTGGTGGCCGGGGCCGGCCCGCACCTGACCACGGCCCCTCGCCCGTCATCCACCCCTCCACACCCCACGATCGGGAGCGCCGACATGGAGATCACCGACTACCTCCGCATCCTCCGGAGAAGGAGGCTCGTCCTCGTCCTCGTCCCCCTCCTGGCGGTGCTGGCGGCCGTGACGTGGGCCGTGCTCACGCCACGTGTGCACACCGCGGTCGCCACCGTCAACGGCACGGCACTGGTCGGCACGGCCACCAGCCAGTTCACCGGCCCGCAGGGCGTGAGCCAGTTCGCCGCGGCCTTCGCCGCGGCCGCGAAGGGCCCTGCGGTGGTCAACGAGGTCAGCGACCGCACGTCGGTGCCGGTGGACGATGTCGTCGACGGCCTGGCCGTCGCCCAGGTGGGGGAGAGCCCGTCGATGCGGGTGGTGTACGAGAGCACCGAACGCGGCAGCGTGGAGCCGGTGCTGTCCGCCGTCGTGCGCGAGACGCTGATCAGCCTGTTCCAGCCGCGGGCCGACCAGGCGGCCCGCGACCGGGACAGCGCGGTCGAGCAGGTCGCCGCCGCGAACGCCGAGGCGAAGGCGCTGGCCGACGAGCAGGGCGCGGCCAACCCGCGCGATATCTACGAGGCACTGATCGGCAAGATCTCCGCCCTCGAGCAGCAGCAGGCCGGCCTGCGCGCGAACGGCGACGCGGTCGCGGCGGCCGCGCTCGACGCCCCCCTCAAGACAGCGCGGGCCCAGGCCAAGGGGTACGGCCCGATTATCGCCGAGTACGCCACCATCGAGGCCAAGCAGCGAGCGGCCACCGAGGCGCTCGCGGCAGCTCAGGACCAGTCCCGTCTGGCGGCCGGCCAGTTCGCCGCGACGTCCTCGGACCGGGTGGTCTTCGTCTCCGACGTCTCCACCACCACCGCCGTCGGCGAGGCGGGGTCGCTCGTCCCCTCGGTGCTCGGCGCCGGGATCTTCGCCGCGCTCGTGCTGGTCCTCGTGCTCGAGCTGCTGGCTCGTGGTCATGTGCAGCGGCGTGCTCGCGCGGATGACGCAGCGGCTCACCACCCCGGGGCCGAGGACGCCGGGCCCGAGGCGGACCAGTGGGTCGCCGACCGGCCCGCAGGCGACGACCAGCCCGCACACCACAACCGGCCGACGGACGACGCGGCAGGACCGACCAAGCCGGAGCCGTCGGCCGCCGCCACCCCGGCCGCACCGGCCGCACCGGCGGCCCAGCCGACCGCATCGGCCCGACAGGCCGCACCGGCGGCCCAGCTGACCGCATCGGCCCGACAGGCGACGACGCCCGACGGTGTGGTGACGCCGGCCCGGCAGCGGTCTGCTGAGCCGGACACCGAGACCGGCGCCGACGAGCCGGCCGGCCACGACGACCGCGAGCCGGTGGCCGCGGCGTCTCGGGCGGCATCCGGCCCACCGGCCTTCGTCGTACGGCAGAAGCTCGGTGGCACCTCACCGACCCGGCCGCCGGGCCGCGGCTGACCCGCCGTGACCTCATCCGCGACCGAGCCGACGCCCACACCTGAGCCGGCGTCCACGACCGGGTCGGCATCGGCAGGCGGGCCCGCAGCGGCGCGGCCGATCTTCATCGTCGGCTGCCAGCGGTCGGGCACCACGATGCTCCGGCTGATGCTCGACTCCCATCCGAGCATCAGCTGCGGCCCCGAGACCCGTTTCCTCGAGGGCTTCGAGCCGATCCTCACCGACGACTGGAAACGGCTGTCGCAGTATGGATTCTCCGAGGAGGAGTGGGTCCGCCGGATCCGCGGCTTCTTCGAGGGCGTGCAGGCCGACTACGCACGGTCCCGGGGCAAGCAGCGCTGGGCCGACAAGACGCCGCGCTACGCCCTGAGCCTGCCGCTGGTGCTGCGTATCTTCCCCGACGCCCAGATCGTGCACGTCATCCGCGACCCACGTGACGTGGCGGTCTCGCACCGCAGACGGTTCGGGTACTGGTCGTGCGTGAAGTCGACCGTCAAGTGGCCGAAGTACGTCGGCACTGCCCGTAGCGCCGCCCGCGAGTTGCCGCACGACACGTATCGGGAGGTCCGCTACGAACAGCTCGTCGCGGACCCCGAGACCACGCTGCGCGACCTGCTCGACTGGCTCGGCGAGCCGTGGGATGCCGCTGTCCTCGAGTTCGACCGGGCCGGTCACGACGTCCCGGCGCGCTACCACGCCCAGCTGGCCGCCCGGCAGGCGAGCGCCGGCACCGACCGGGCGGTCTACGCCTCGCGGGTGGGCTCGCACCGGCGCGAGCTCGACCCGCTGGTGCGCCTCCTGGTCTGGGCGAACAGCCGCCGCCTCCGACGCGAGCTCGGGTACTGACCGTGTCCTCCGGTCAGCTCGACACCAC
>JBOFBK010000099.1:0-2052 GCA_051645525.1 Dermatophilaceae bacterium
TCGTGACGAGCTCCGGCTCCGAACGGGGGCGCCACCCACGGCAGTGGCGCGGCACCGTCATCCCACCTGCGGATGTCGGCACCGCGTCCGGGG
Source organism: Dermatophilaceae bacterium (assembly GCA_051645525.1). GTDB lineage: Bacteria > Actinomycetota > Actinomycetes > Actinomycetales > Dermatophilaceae > JBOFLG01. Next base: position 94 of record JBOFBK010000099.1, read on the forward strand.
GTTGCGTCGGGCGCCAGGCAGGTGGTGCCGCCGAAGGCGGCAGCCACCGACGTAACTGACAACCCCCACAGCACGAGGAGAACGACGATGGCCGTCGTCACCATGCGCCAGCTCCTGGAGAGCGGCGTCCACTTCGGGCACCAGACCCGCCGGTGGAACCCGAAGATGAAGCGCTTCATCATGACCGAGCGCAACGGCATCTACATCATCGACCTGCAGCAGTCGCTGACGTACATCAACAACGCCTACGAGTTCGTCAAGGAGACGGTCGCCCACGGCGGCACCATCCTGTTCGTCGGTACGAAGAAGCAGGCGCAGGAGCCGGTCGCCGAGCAGGCGACCCGGGTCGGGATGCCGTACGTCAACCACCGCTGGCTCGGTGGCATGCTCACCAACTTCCAGACGATCTCCAAGCGGCTGACCCGCTTGAAGGAGCTCGAGGAGATCGACTTCGCCGACGTCGCGGGGAGCGGGCGCACGAAGAAGGAGCTGCTGATCCTGCAGCGCGAGAAGGACAAGCTCGAGAAGACGCTTGGCGGCATCCGCTCGATGAGCCGGGTCCCCTCGGCGGTGTGGATCGTCGACACCAAGAAGGAGCACCTGGCCGTCGACGAGGCGCGCAAGCTCGGCCTGCCGGTGATCGCCATCCTCGACACGAACTGCGACCCCGACGAGGTCGACTACAAGATCCCCGGCAACGACGACGCCATCCGTTCGGTGACCCTGCTCACCCGGGTGGTCGCCGACGCCGTCGCCGAGGGCTTGATCGCGCGCTCCGGTGGCAGCTCCGCCACCACCGGCGAGGAGGCCCAGCCCGCGGAGGAGCCGCTTCCGGAGTGGGAGCGCGAGCTGCTGGCCGGCGAGGCTGCCCAGACCGCTGCGGCCGTGGCTCCGGAAGCCGGCGCTACCGCGGCGGCCACCGCGCCCGAAGCCGCCGACACCGCGCCCGCGGCCGAGGTCGTGGCAGCCGCGGACGAGACCCCCGCCGAGGCCGCCGAGGCTGCTGCGCCCGAGCCGAGCACTGCCACCGCCGGGCAGGACGCCCCTGCCGGCAACGACGCCGACGCCGACGCGGCCGCAGCTATTCCTGCCGCCGAGGACCCCTCGGCGGACGCCACGGCAGCCGAGCCGGTGCCGGCCGAGAAGGCCTGAGCCGCAGTCCGGTCCACCCCTGACATCGAGAGAAGGACGAAGAGAAGTCTCATGGCGAACTACACCGCCGCTGACATCAAGGCGCTCCGCGAGAAGACCGCCGCCGGGATGATGGACGTCAAGAAGGCGCTCGACGAGGCCGACGGCGACCTGGCCAAGGCCGAGGAGATCCTGCGGGTCAAAGGTCAGAAGGGCGTCACCAAGCGCGAGGGCCGCACCGCATCCAACGGGCTGGTCGCCGCCCAGGCGGGAGGCGGTTCCGGGACCCTCGTCGAGGTGCTGTGCGAGACCGACTTCGTCGCCAAGGGTGAGCGTTTCGTCGCCCTGGCCGATGAGGTGCTGGCCCAGGCGGTGGCCACCCAGGCCGCCGACGCCGACGCCCTGCTCGCGTCGACACTCGGCGACGGCCGCACCGTCAAGGAGCTGCTCGACGGGGCCAACGCCACGATCGGCGAGAAGATCGAGGTCAAGCGGGTCGCTCGGGTCGAGGGCGAGCACGTCGTCTCGTACCTGCACAAGACCAGCCCCGACCTGCCCGCACAGATCGGTGTGATCGTGGCCACCAGGGGTGGCGACGAGGTCGTCGCGCGCGACGTCGCCATGCACGTCGCGGCGTTCGCGCCCTCGGTACTGCGCCGCGACGAGATCGACGAGGCCACCGTCGAGACCGAGCGACGGCTCGCCGAGGCCACCGCCAAGGAGGAGGGCAAGCCCGAGGCCGCCCTGCCGAAGATCGTCGAGGGCCGGGTCGGCGGCTTCTTCAAGGAGAACGTGCTGCTCGAGCAGCCGTTCGCCAAGGAGCCGAAG
>JBOFBK010000100.1:0-8626 GCA_051645525.1 Dermatophilaceae bacterium
TCATCCGCGACGACTTCTTCGGCGGCAGGGCACCCGCGGCGACGCTGGTCGGCGTGACTGGTCTCGCGCTTCCCGGCCTGCTGTTGGAGATCGACGCGATCGCCGTCATCTGAGGTTCGGCCCGCGCTACCCGGCCTGCTCCTCGAGGTCGAGGCGATCGCCGTGGGCTGACGTCCGCCCTGAACGGCTCGGTCCGGCCAGCGGTCGTTCGGCATCGGCACACGCGCGGCAAGGCCGGTCAGCGAGCACGACACGGCGTGCGAGCCGGCTCTGCTCAGCTCCTGCGGTTGCGCGGGTGCTGTCGGGCCTGACGCTCGTTGCCGCGTCGGTAGTTGCCAGTCACCCGGGCCATCAGCTCTTGAGGGTCGCCGGTCTCGACGTCCTCGAGGAAGTCGGCCGCGGTCCGGCCTCGCAGCACACTCGCGCGGCGGCCGTGGTGGTAGACCATGACCTCATCGCCTCGTTCCTCGTACTCGAAGCCTTCGGGTCGCCCGCCCACCCCGGGAGTCAAGCAGCGACGGACCGATGGCGCCACCGGTTTCACACCGACTCGTAGACTCGCGCAGGTGCCGGAGAGGAACGAGTTCGGACAGCAGGTCGGTGACGTCGTCGACCCGGTGTGGGAGCCGCGCGCGCGGCCCGAACCGGTCGGTCTCCACGGCCGGTACGTCGTCCTCGAGCCGCTCGCCGACGGTCACGCGCCCCACCTCCACGCCACGCTGTGCGGTCCCGGCGACGAGGCCCTGTGGACCTACCGTCCGGCCGGCCCACCCGCCACGCCCGACGAGCTGGTCACGCTGAACCGCGGTTGGCCGTGGGATGAGGGCAACGTCTCGTGGGCCGTGCTCCCGACCGCGGCCGGGGCCCCTCCCGGCATCCCGGCCTGCACGGCGTCGGGGATGACGACCTTCACCCGCGTCGACCCTGTCCACGGACAGGTCGAGGTGGCCGGCGTTCTCTACTCCACGGGACTGCAACGCACTGCGGCCACCACCGAGGCGACGCACCTGCTCATGAGATACGCCTTCGACACCCTCGGCTATCGCCGCGTCGAGTGGAAGTGCGACTCGCTCAACGAGCCGTCGCGACGCGCCGCCGTCCGGCTCGGCTTCACGTTCGAGGGCACCTTCCGCCAGCACATGGTCACCCGCGGACGCAACCGAGACACAGCCTGGTTCTCTGTCACCGGCAGGGAGTGGCGCACTCTGCGGGCCGTCCACGAACGGTGGCTCGCACCCGTCAACTTCTCGGATGACGGTCGTCAGCGCCTTGCGCTCGGCGCACTCACCACCGCGTGGCGCGCTTCGATCGAGAACCGCTGACGAACGACCGCAGCAAGGCGCGCGGGTCGCACCGTGTCTGAGTCGACCGCTCGACGCCTCGTCTCCTGGCTCTGGCTCTGGCTCTGGCTCTGGCTCTGGCTCTGGCTCTGGTGAAAGTCACTCAGTCACCGCCTGAACCTCATGCTAGGTAGAGGTACAAGCTGCACGTCGCGTTGGCACTGCGCTTCTTCACGCCCGCATGCATGTGCATCTTCCCGATTGGAATCCCCTGCAGGAGAATGATTTTGAGCACGACACCTGCAAGGCCCCCGACAAAGTGGTGCACCGACGTTCTGTGAACGTCGGTGCGTGAACGAGACTGCCACATGTTCGACGAAATGCCAAGCCCCTATCTGACCGAACTCCGCGGATCGCCAGGGTCGCCGCATCAGATGCCGTGCGCGAGCCTGGCGCACCGCGCGTATCGAGGTCGAGGCTGCGCCCTGGCCGACAGCCGCATCGAGCTGCGGCGGGTCCTGCGGAACACGTGGTGCAGGCCTAGCGGGACCACGGCGCCGGCTGGCGCAGCCGGGTCGGCCGGCTCATCCTCAACGGGTCAGATCATCGAGGAGCTGCAGAGTGCGTTCGGGGTCGAGCGCGTTGGTGGTCAGGTGGTCCATGACCTCGGTGTAGCGGTCGACGTGCTGCGGCTTGTCGAGGTAGTGGGCACTGATGAGCTGCTCGATGTACACGACATCGGGCAGATCGGCATCCTGGAAACGCAGGATGGTGAACGACCCTCCGGTGGCCAGATGAATGCGCGCGCTCAGCGGCAGCACTTGAATGACGGCTTGGCCGCTGTCCGCGACGGTCGCGAGATGACGCAACTGCGTCATGCGCGTCTCCGCGTCACCCACGGTGCGGTGCAGAGCCGCTTCGTCGAGGACGAACCACACATGAGGCGGGTCCTCACGAGTGAGGATCTTCTGACGGGTCATGCGCAGCGAGACCGCTCGCTCCAGATGCTGCCCTGTCGGTGGCGGTTGCGCCGCTGCGAGAACAGCTCGTGCGTACTCCTCGGTCTGGAGCAGTCCGGGAATTAGGCCGGTCTCATAGCCGCGGATGCGGACCGTCGCCTCCTCGAGGCCGACATAGGTGTTGAACCACCCGGGCAGGACATCATCGTATTCTCGCCACCACCCCGGTCGGTTCGCGTCCCTCACTACGTCGAGGAACGCCTCGCGCTGCTCGGGATCGGCGACCCCGTACAGCACGAGCAGGTCACTGACGTCACGCTCCTTGAACGCGACCCGCCCAGACTCCAGACGGCTCATCTTGGACTCGGACGAGCGGATGACGTAGCCCGCCTCTTCCCGCGAGAGCCCCCGCGCCTCTCGCAGTCGGCGCAGACGAGCACCGATCATCATCCGGCGGACCGTGGTCCGACCGGTGGAACTCCCTGTAGCCGACTCGCTCACTGGCCCTCCTGACCAGATTATGCACAATCAGCCGTCGGAAGTCCCCTGTCAGCTCGTCGTTCGACCGCGAGCAACCAGGCAACCCCTGCACCGAGAGGCCGACCAAGTGGACAGGATAGCGCGAAGTCAGAGTTGCGCGACTGCGCACAGGCTGGCCGACATGGAGGCGTCGTCGTCAGTGCGCCAAGCGGTGACCGGGACCAGTCCAGGCTCGATGAGGTTCAGCCCCTCGAAGAGCTGGTCGACCTCCTCTCGAGGTCGAAGTATCACATCGACGCCTATCTTGGCCCTGATCGCCTCGGCCTCCTCGGGTCGAAGGTTCTGGTCGATCACACTCATGACCGTCGGATCCTGATAGACCAACGAGATCGCGATCTGGCTGCCGAGTGGCAGTAGCGAGCGGTACCGGGCCAGGACCTCCAATGACGTGGCATGGTCGACGAAGTGGAGCACCGCCACCATGAGCAGGCCGACCGGCTCGGACACCCGGATCGACTGCGAAACCGGCGGTGACGCCCAGACGGCGTCCACGTCGCAGATGTCGGCCTGCAGCACCGCCACCTGTGGGTTTCGGACGAAATGTGCCTTCCCATAGGCCGCGACCACCGGGTCACGGTCCACGTAGACGACTGTGGCCTCTGGGTGAACCGACTGTGCCACCTCGTGCACGCTGGGACTAGTGGGCAGCCCCGCCCCCAGGTCGACGAACTGACGAATCCCCGACGACGCCATGAACCGCACGGCTCGTGCCATGAACCCGCGATTGGCCAACGCCCACGGCCGATACTGGGGGAAGCCCCGGCTGATCTGCTCGAACACCTCGCGGTCAACCGCGAAGTTGTCCCGCCCACCCAGCGCGTGGTCGTACACCCGGACGATGCTCGCTCGCTGCTCGCCAGCGCCAGGGTCGAGGTCGCCGTCGGCAACCTCACCCGAGACTGACCTCGCATCGACTCGCGGCTCGGGGTCGGGGTCGACCGACAACACACCCCGGCGCATCCCGGCGGAGTCACCGTCCGGAGCCGCACCTGTCATCACTATTCACTCCTCCTGCACTTCGTTCACGCTCAATTTCGTGACAGCCTACGGCAGATCCCGTGAAGCCGACGACCCGCTGGCTCTCGCTGTGGAAAGCGGTATCCCATCGTCGACGGGACAGCCGGACGACGCCGACGCTGTTCTGAACGACGCTCGTCAAGCCGATCCAGCAGCTCCCTGCCGACCTGGCACGTGCAGCCCTGTCGCTCTCGAGGGGGCGACGCGAGCCGGGGAGTCGCCTCTACCCGGCCCGCGTGCTATCCCATCGCGACAGCTCACGAAGGGTCTGAGCCCCCGTTGCGCGCCAGTTCTACGACTACTTCTTCCCGGTCCATGGCCGATCCGTCCAACTCGACATCCGATGGCGGCATCGGCCCGCCGCTCGTGGCTCGGCGGCCATCGCGGAGCATCGAGTCGAACTCGCCGTCACGGACCCCCTGAATCAGGGCCCAGAACTCGTCCTGCGAGTAGATCAGTGCCGGCCCCTCCGGCTCTCGCGAGTGACGAACCGCCACATTGCCCGACCTCGTCGCGGCGACTTCTACGCAGTTGCCGCCATTGGCTCCGCTGTAGCGGCTCTTACGCCACGCCAGGTTGCCGAGCTCCGCTGCGGGCATACCGTTACGTTCGATGACAGTCACGCCAAACCCCTGCTCTCAGTCACTGTCTGCTGTAGTGATGACACCACCAAGGGCGGTGGTGTAAGCACGTGCAGTTGCACATGCATAAGCCTAGGCCACTATCGGCGAGGTCGCAACCATGAACTGCGATCGTTGGTGGTCCTGTTCGGTGCGACCGCGTCGGTCTAGACGAACGAGCAAGCAACCGTCTCGCGGCACCGCCACGGGGGGCGCGCCGCTCGACGACGAGCCCGAAAACAGCTACCGCAACGGCGGCACCGACACCGGCGAGCAGGAAGTCGAGCGGAAACTCGCCGGCGAACAGGGCACGCTCCGCCCCGACGATGTACGTGAGCGGGTTGACGTCGGCGAGGAAGCGAAGCCACCCGGGGGTGTCGTCGCCGACGGGCAGCAGGACGCCGGCGAGCAGCAGGAGCGGGAAGATCAATGTCTGCTGGACCGTCCAGAACAGCCAGTCCTGACCCTTGCTCGCCGCCGCCGGGTCGAGCCGCACCGGCTCATCTCACTCGGCCGCCGCTGGTACCTCGTCGCCTGGGACCGCGACCGGCAGGACTGGCGTTCGTTCCGCGTCGACCAGGTCACCGACCCGTCGCTCACCGGGCAGCGCTTCCGGCCTCGCACACTGCCGGATGACGACGCCGTCGCCTTCGTGCAGGCCGGCTTCCGCCGCGTCCCCCAGCGCTACGCCGTCCGAGTGCGGGTCGAAGCGCCGCAGGAGCGCGTGCGGGAGGCGGTGTGGCGCTACGGAGAGGTCACACCGGGCCGCGGCCGCACCTGCATCCTCGAGATGAACGTCGACTCGCTCGACTGGCCGGTCATGGTGCTCGCCCAGGTCGGGGCGCCGTTCCAGATCGAGACGCCCGAGGAGTTGCGCGCCGCCTGTGCCGAGGTCGCCGCCTGCTTTCGCGCCGCCGCGACCGGCTGACCGACCGGTGGCACTCGGTGGCCGTTCCTGAGGAACGTCGGTGTCGTCCGGACCGCAGCGATGTCGCTCAGCATGGCGCCGCGGGCGTCATCCGGCTCAGAACCAGAGGTTGCCGCCGTTGCGTGGCATGTCGCTCTTGAGGGCGATGAGGTTGGCGACGACATAGGGGATGTCGTGCCGCTCATGCCACTCGGTCGGGTACGTCGTCACCAGACGCGACGCCTGGAACCGTGCGGTCAGCTCGGGTACGAAGTTCGCGTACTGCGCCTCGGTGTAGTACCAGAACGAGTTCTGGTTGTAGAACGCCACGTGGGTGGGGTCCTGGAAGGCGCCCCGGCCGTCGGTGCTCGGCGTCATCGACAGCAGCAGACCCCCGGGGGCGAGCAGTCGGTGAATCTCGTTGACGAGGGCCACCTTGTCGGCGACGTGCTCGAGGAAGTCGACGGCACGGATGACGCCGCACGAACCGTCGGGCAGGTCGAGCGGCGCCGGCAGCGTGGCGACGATGTCGACGTTCGCTCCCGGATGCTGGTCGACGCCGAGGTAGCCGGCCGGACGATTGTGTGCAGCGCCGAGGTCGAGCGCGAGCAGCCCGGCCCGGCGGCACCAGGCCAAGGCATTCGCCTCGATGTACTGGTCGTAGAGCCGGATCGTCTCCTGCTGGATGAAGGCGTTCGTCTCCTGATCGCGCTGGGTGTTCCAGCCGTACATCCGCTGCAGGTAAAGCACCTCGGGCACGTGGTGGAACGGGCCGTGCTGGTAGAGCCGACACATGAGGTCCTGGTCGTCGAGCACGTGCCGGCTCGCGTCGTAGCCGCCGACCGCCTCGTACGCGTCGCGGCGAAACGCACGAACATGGTTCGGCGCGAACCAGATGTACGACACGTTGTGCGGGGTCGGTGCGAGAGCGTGGGCGCGCAGCACGGAGCGTCCGTCGACCTCGACATCGTCGTAGTCCCAGCCGGCCGCGGCGTCGAACCGCGACTCGTCACGGCCGCCGTCCTCGGTGATCTGTGCGGTGTCGCTGTAGACCAGGCTCAGCTCCGGGTGCTCGGCGAAGGCGGCCCGGATGACGCGCAGCGCGGCGCTCGTGAGGAGATCGTCGTGATCGAGCTCGACGAGCACGTCGCCGCGCGCCTCCGCGCAGGCGCGCCGCTTCGCCGCGCCTACCCCGGCCACCTCGTCGGCGACGAGCACGCGGACGCGTGGGTCGTCATCCGGCGGCCGCCAGCGGGCGTTGCTGTTGAGCAGCACCACCCACTCCCAGTCGGGGTCGTCCTGAGCCTGGAGGCTGGCGAGGCACTCGTCGAGGAAGCGCGGGGTGTGGCTGGGGGTGAAGACCGACAGCGAGAGCTCGGCCACGAACGCTCAGCCGGAGGTCTCGGATGACGACGGGCTCGGGCTGGCCGTGCGCTTCGGGGCGACTCCCGACCCGGGCGCCGGCGCGGTGGACGTGGGCGCCGAGGCCAGGCTCGGGTCGAGGGCGAGTGCCTTGTCGCGGGCCTGTTTGGCCTTGGCGTCGTCGCCCTGGGCTCCGTACGAGATGGACAACCGGAACCATGCCGTCGACGCCTTCGGGTCGGCCGCGGTGATGCGCTCGTAGAGCGCGATCGACTGATCGATGTCGGTCGCCTCGAGCACGATCGCCTTGTTGTACAGCGCCGGCCGGTAGTTCGGGTCGGCGGCCAGGGCGCGGTCGTAGAACGTCAACGCGCCACGGGTGTCCTTGCGGGTCTGGGCGAGCAGGCCGAGGTTGTAGAGGGCGAACTTGTTGTCGGGGTCGAGGGTCAGCACGTTCGTGAACGTCGTCGAGGCCTGGTCGAGCTGGTTGTTCTGCGCGAAGCCGATGCCGTCCTGGAGGAGTCTCGCGACCTGGGTGCCCGCCGGGTCGGCGCTCGCCGATGCCGAGGTCGAAGTCGGGGATGACGGCTCGTCGTCGCTCGTGCACGCGCTCGCCCCCATGACGACGAGACCGGCCGCGACCGACACCCCCGCTGCACGCCGAACCGCTGCTCGGAACGTTTTCACCTGTGCTCCTTCGTGCTACTTGCTGCAGACGACATAAACCGTGAGGTTCGAGGCGGCAGCGCCCGCGACGATGCGGGCCTGCCATCCGGTGGCGGGCGACGACGTGCTTCCGCCGGTCGGGTAGGAGCCGAAGAGCTCGTTGTTGGTGACATCGGCGGCCAGGTTCGCGCCGCCACCGATGGCATACGGATACGGGGCGACGCACGCGACCGACGCGACGGCGTTCGCACCCGTCGCCACAGCGGTACGCACGATGGTCTGCGACCCCAGCGACTGTGCCCCCTGAGCGCCTTGGACTCCTTGCGGACCCTGGGTCCCGACACCGGGGCTGCCTTGAGCGCCCTGCGGACCGGTGACACCCGCCGGGCCCTGCACGCCGGTGGCGCCCGCCACGCCCTGCGGGCCCGAACCGCCAAGCCCCCCTGCCGCACCCTGGGCACCCGTCGAACCCTGCGCACCTGCCGCTCCCTGCGGGCCGGCGGAGCCTTGGAATCCCTGCGGGCCAACGGCTCCAGCACTACCCTGCGCTCCGGTAGCACCCTGAACACCCGCTACACCTTGGGCACCCGTCGATCCTTGGACTCCCGTCGAACCCTGTGCACCACTCGAACCCTGGCTTCCCTGCGCACCCGTCGCACCCTGGAAACCCTGCGGCCCGGATGCACCAACCGCGCCCTGGTTGCCTTGGCTGCCTTGTGCGCCTTGAACTCCCGCCCCACCCTGCGCGCCTACCGCGCCCTGGGCACCGGTCGCACCTTGAGCACCAGTGGCACCCTGGAAACCCTGCGCTCCCGTCGCACCCTGCGCACCCGTGGCGCCCTGCGCACCGGTCGCACCCTGGAAGCCCTGCGGACCACTCGCACCCTGGACACCAGTCGAACCCTGCGCACCCGCCGAGCCCTGAGCACCCGTCGCGCCCTGAGCACCAGTCGAGCCTTGGGCACCGGTGGTGCCCTGAGCGCCGGTCGCGCCCTGGGCACCGGTGGAGCCCTGGGCACCCGTGGCGCCTTGGGCCCCGGTCGCACCCTGGAAGCCCTGCGGACCACTCGCACCCTGGGCACCCGTCGCGCCCTGCGCACCAGTCGAGCCTTGGGCACCGGTGGAGCCCTGAGTACCCGTGGCGCCCTGAGCACCGGTCGCACCCTGCGCACCCGTGGCGCCCTGCGCACCAGTCGCACCCTGGAAGCCCTGCGGACCACTCGCACCCTGGGCACCCGTCGCGCCCTGCGCACCAGTCGAGCCTTGGGCACCGGT
>JBOFBK010000101.1:0-10790 GCA_051645525.1 Dermatophilaceae bacterium
AGCACCAGGACGGCGGCTACCGAGCCGGCCCGTACGGCACGTCCGTCGGCGAGCGCCCACACCCCGGCGAGCAGCACCACGGACCAGGCGAGCAGTGCCCAGCGGACGTCGCCGGCGACCCACCGGCCGGGCGCCATGAGGACCCCCATCCACGGCAGGTACGGGAACAGGTCCTGCACGCCGGGCGAGCCGACCCACTGCTGGGTGTACACGTTGTCGCCACGGCCCAGGGCGTCGGCGCCCTGTTGGAGCACGACCCACACGTCGATGCGTGGCGCCCGGTCACCGAGGATGACGGCGAGCCCGACGCCGACATGGGTGCCGACCGCCACACCGAAGGCGGTGATGCCGGCCCGGCGGCCACCGCGGAGCAGCAGTGCGGCGCAGGCGAGCCCGCCCACCGTGAGCCCGGCCAGCGCCGCCATGAGCCAGCCGCCGCGTACATAGCTGAACGACGGCACGGTGAGCGTGAGGACGACCGAGCCGAGCAGGATGACGGGTGCGCACCAGGGCGGCCAGCGCACCTGGACCCGGCGGACCAGCCACCAGGAGAGCAGGCCCGCGACGACGGTCAGGACCAGGACGATCGGTACCCGGAACCGGCCGACACTCCACTGCAGCACCCCGAACCACGCGAGCCACGCGGCGCACGCGGCCACGGCGGGCAGGGAGGCGCGGGGCGTCATCCGCCGTAGAGCGCGTCGACCTCGTCGGAAAAGTCGCGCATGACGACGCCACGCTTGAGCTTCAGCGACGGAGTGAGGTGGCCGGACTCCACGGTGAAGTCGGTGTCGAGCACGGTGAACTTGCGGATCGACTCGGCCGTGGACACCGCGGCGTTGGCGTCGTCGACGGCGCGCTGGATCTCGGCGAGGACACGTTCGTCGGTACGGGCGCGGGCGAACGGCACGTCGTCGAGCCCGTGGGTCGCGGCCCAGCTCGGGTACATCTCGTCGTCGAGCGTGACCAGCGCGGCGATGAACGGCTGCCCGTCGCCGACGACGATGCACTGGCCGACCAGGGGATGGGCGCGCAACCGGTCCTCGAGTACCGCGGGTGCCACATTCTTGCCGCCCGCCGTGACCAGCATCTCCTTCTTCCGCCCGGTGATGCGCAGGAAGCCGCCGTCGTCGAGGTCGCCGAGGTCGCCGGTGCGCAGCCATCCGTCGACGAGCGCGTCGGCCGTCGCGGTCTGTTGGCCGTGGTACCCGCGGAACACACCCACGCCACGTACCAGGACCTCACCGTCCTCGTCGATGCGCACGCCGACCCCCGGCAGCGGCTGCCCGACGGTCCCGATGCGCAGCGCGCCGGGCCGGTTGACCGTCGCCGGCGCAGCCGTCTCGGTGAGGCCGTAGCCCTCGAGAACGGTGATACCCGCCCCTCGGAAGAAGTGGCCGAGACGGGTGCCGAGCGGAGCACCTCCGGAGACGGCGTACTGCATCCGGCCGCCCAGAGCGTCTCGCAGTCGGGAGTACACGAGCCGGTCGAAGAGGGCGTGGCGTACCCGCAGACCGAAGGGGAGCGCGCCATCGTCCTGAGCCTCGGACCAGGCCGTCGCCGTGGCGACCGCGCCCGCGAAGACCCGTCCTCGACCGCTCTGCTCGGCGGCCGCCTCCGCGGAGTTGTAGATCTTCTCGAAGACCCGCGGGACCGCGAGGACGAACGTGGGCCGGAAGCCGGCGAGATCATCGAGCAGTGTGGCGAGGTTGCCCGAGTGCCCCGTTCGCACTCCGGCCGTGACGGCCAGCACCTCGACGAAGCGCGCGAACACGTGAGCGAGGGGGAGGAACAGCAGGGTCGACGCGCCGTCGGTGCGCAACACCGTGGCGAGCTCCTCGGCGGCGTTCTCGGCGAGGGTGAGGAAGTTCCCGTGGGTGAGCTCTACTCCCTTGGGCCGCCCGGTCGTCCCGGAGGTGTAGATGATGGTGGCGAGGGCGGTGCGGTCGAGGCCCGAGCGTCGGGACTCGAGCTCGCGCTCGCCCAGGTCGGCACCCTCGAGGCCGAGCCGGTCGAGGTCGCCACGGTCGACTCCCCAGAGGTGCCGGAGCCCGGGAAGGGACTCTCGGACCTGCTCGACCACGGCGAGGTGTCGCGCAGTCTCGACCACCACCCCGACCGCTCCGGAGTCGGCGAGGATCCACTGCACCTGCTCGGCGGAGGAGGTCTCGTAGATGGGCACCGGGACCGCGCCGGCGCTCCAGAGCGCGAAGTCGGTGAGGGTCCACTCGTACCGGGTGCGGCTCATGATGCCCACGGCGTCGCCGACGCCGATACCTGCCGCGGCGAAACCTTGGGCGAGGGCGGTCACCTCGGCGGCGAACGCAGCGGCCGTCACGTCGGCCCAGCCCTGGTCGGCGCGAACGGCGAAGAGCACGCGCTCGGGTTCGTCGGTGGCCCAACGTCGCGGCACGTCGGCGAGCGTGCCCGCGGTGGTCGCCGGCGCGGCGATGGGCGTCGAGGTTTCCTGCACGGGGGTCTCCTCGGGTCGGGCGCCGGAGCGGGCGGTTGTCGACGCGTCGTGGGCGCGTCGGTGGTCGGCCCACCAACTGTATGGCGTCCGGGCGAGCGAGTACCCTCCCGATCATGGCCGACCGCACCCAGTCCTCCGTCGAGATCGCCGCGGCGCCTGGTGCGGTTCTCGACGTCATCGCCGACTTCGTGCGGTACCCCGAGTGGGCCGAGCAGGTGCGTCGGTGCACGGTGCTCAGCGAGGACGGCGACGGCTGGGCCGACCAGGTCGAGTTCACGCTCGACGCCGGCGCGATCAAGGACACCTACGTCCTCCAGTACGACTGGGACATCGCCGAGAACGGCACCGGCGTGGTGTCCTGGCACCTGGTGCGAGCCGGCCTGCTCAAGGGCCTGACCGGCAGCTACACGCTGAGCGACGCGGACGGGCGCACCAACGTTACCTACGATCTCGAGGTCGACCTGACGATGCCCATGATCGGCATGCTCAAGCGCAAGGCCGAGAAGCACATCATCAGTACCGCGCTCACCGAGCTGAAGAAGCGCGTCGAGGGCTGACCGCGATGCCCTGGGCCGTGCCTGGTGTCGGCGCGCGCGGGATCGGCACCACGCCGGTCACCCTCCTCGGCTGCACGGTGCCGGCTACCCGGGTCGGGAAGGCGTGCGGCGATGGTGGCTGAGCCGTTCGACGAGCACGTGGGCTCAGTGGCCGAGGAAGCCGCGCGCCTGGTCGCGAGCCTGCGGCGCGCCTCCGAGAGCACGGATGACGACCCGGTCACCGACAGCGGGCCGCCGCACCGCCGGTCGAGGACGTCCGCCTCGACGTCACGCGACCGGGCGCCCGGCAGTCGAGGGGCAGCTGCGTCATCCGGCACCTCGACGGACCCGGATGCCGAGCAGTCACCTCACGACTCGGCCTGCCGGTGGTGCCCGGTCTGTCGCTCGGTGGCCGCAGCGCGACAGCTCAGCCCGGAGACGCTCACGTGGGTGGCCCAGGTGGCTTCGGTCGCCGCCGCCGTCCTCAACGAGCTCGCGGAGCAGCGGACCCAGGCGGGCAGGAGCACCGGCTCGTCCCCCGACACCGACACCGAGACCGACACCGACACCGACACCGCGGATGACGAGGCGCACCGTGGATGACGCGCCGCTCGCGGTCGGCATCGACATCGGCGGCACGAAGGTGGCCGGCGGGGTGGTCGATGGCACCGGACGGGTGCTGCGTCGGGCGCGCCGCGACACCCCGGACCGGAGCAAGACCCCGCGGGCCGTCGAGGACACCATCGTCTCGGTGGTGGACGAGCTGCTCTCTCACGGCGACGACATCGTGGCCGTGGGGATCGGCGCCGCGGGATTCGTCGCCGCCGACCGCGCCACCGTCGTGTTCGCTCCCCATCTCTCGTGGCGCGGCGAACCGCTGCGCGCCGCGCTGAGCGACCGCATCGAACGGCCCATCGTCGTCGACAACGACGCCAACGCCGCAGCCCGGGCGGAGTATCGCTTCGGGTCGGCTCGCGGCGAGAGCCACCTCGTGCTCGTCAACCTCGGCACCGGCATCGGGGGAGGCGTGCTCGTCGGCGGCGAGGTGCACCGCGGGCGGTTCGGCTTCGCCGGCGAGTTCGGGCACATGCAGGTGGTGCCCGACGGCATCCGCTGCCAGTGCGGCAACCGGGGCTGCTGGGAGCAGTACGCCTCGGGCAATGCCCTGGTGCGGGAGGCGCGGGCGCTGGCCTCGACCGGCAGCCCGGTGGCCACCGACCTGTTCGCGCGGGTCGGTGGCCGCGCCGAGGAGCTCACCGGCCCGCTCATCACCGATGCCGCGCGGGACGGTGACGCGCTGGCCTGCGAGCTGCTCGGCGAGGTCGGGCGCTGGCTGGGCACCGGGATGGCGAACCTCGCCGCGGCGCTCGACCCCGGCACGTTCGTCGTCGGCGGTGGGGTCAGCGCCGCGGGCGACCTCCTGCTCGCCCCGGCGCGAGAGGCGTTCCGGCGCCAGCTCACCGGGCGTGGCTACCGGCCGGAGGCCCGCATCGTGGCCGCGGCGCTCGGCAACGACGCAGGGATGGTCGGCGCGGCCGACCTGGCGCGGCGCGAGGCGCTGGGGGGCTGACGGCGCGTGCACGTCATCCGAGTCGCCACCTACAACCTCCGTGACTTCCTCGACGACTGGCGCCTGGGCGCCCGGCTGGTCCAGGCGGTCGACCCCGACGTGCTATGCCTGCAGGAGGTGCCGCGCCGGCTGGGCGGCGCGTGGCGCACGGCCCGCTTCGCCCGACGCTGCCGGATGTCGTGGACCGGCTCGCACCGGGGGAGCGGCGGCACCACGGTGTTGACCTCGCCTCGGGTACGGGTCCTCGACGCCCGACATCTGCGGCTCCCGGTGCGGTGGCCGGACCGGACGCGCGGCTTCGCGGTCGTGCGGGTGGCGACTCCGTCCGGAGGTGAGGTGACCGTGGTGTCGGTGCATCTCTCGCTGCGCCCACCGGAGCGGGTCGCGCACACCGAGCGGGTGCTCGCGGCACTGGCGGGCCTAAGCCCACTGGTGCTGGCTGGTGACCTCAACGAGGACGAGACCGGTGCGGCGTGGCGACTGATCGACGTGCCCGACCGGCTGCGGCTCGTCGCGCCGTCCGGGCCGACCTTCCCGGCCGGGGCACCACGCCGGCGCCTCGACGTGCTGTTCGCCTCGCCCTCGCTCGTCCCGGTGCGGTCGCGCGCGGTGGCCGTGCCGGATGCCGCGTGGGCCCGCGCGAGCGACCACCGCCCCGCCTGGGTCGATCTCGAGGTCCCCCCGTCCTGAGCTGGGCGGGCTGCCCCTGTGTCTGCCGCCGGCAGGTCGCCCTGTTCCCTCCGCTCGACACTCGCCTCGAGCGCGGTCCGGGTGGGTCGCGCTCGAGGCGGCAGCCGTGGTCGTTGGTCAGACGCGGGCGCCGTCGTCGGGGTCGGTCGGGTCGCGGTCGCGCGGCTGCCGTAGCAGCAACAGCCCGAACCCGACCAGCGTGAGCACCACCGCCGCGGCGAACCACCGCGCACTGTGGAACGGGCGCACCATCGCCACGTAGACGAGCAGCGCCGGCCCGAGGACCAGCCCGACCACCGCACCCCAGAAGTGCAGGTCCTCCTGCGGAGGAAGCACGACCGCAGGCGGCTCGAAGTGCTCCTCTCCGTCGTCGCCGTCCTCCTCACGGTCCTGACCTGAGGACGAGGTGCGCCAGGCGGAGCCGGGGACGACGACGAACGGCGCGGGCTCGGCAGTGGCCGCTCCCCGCTCGGCGGCCGCACCATCCTCGTCGTCGCCGCTCGACCGGTGCTGTGGTGCCGTGTCGGGTGGTGCCGTGTCGTGTGGAGCGGTGTCGTCGTCGGACCCCTGGTCCGTCGCCGGCCGGTCCTTCTCCCAGCCGGCGACGATGGACGCGAAACGCGCGTCGATGTCGCGTTCGTCCATCTCCCCGGGTCGCTCGGTCACGGCTGGTCTCCTGCACATCGGGGCTCGACCCCACGATCTTCGCACGCCGCCCGTGGCTCAGGACCGACGACCCGGCAGTCCATGTGCGACGGTCACCGCAGCCGCTGCCAGTCGGACGCCAGCATCGAGTAGGTGGCCATGTCGACGGCGCCCCGGGAGGTCACGTGTCCCGCTCGCTCGACCCCTTCTGCGGCGAAGCCGACACGTTCGGCGAGGCGCCGGGAGGCGGCGTTGTCGACCTCCGCCTTGAGACCGACCCGGGGAAGCCCGGCCTCGTCGAAAGCGAAACGCAGCGCGGTGCGCACCATCCGGGCCGGCCGAGATCTGGCGAGTCCCGCTCGAGCGGCTCGGAGAACATGAGGAGGTCCGGTGCGGTCACGGGCGGCATCCTGGCACGACCGGCGCCCACGAGCCATCATCCGCCCAGGTCGGGGCGGCGCGGTGCACTAGGCTGCGGGCGACGGCTGACGAAGGGCGGGTCGGGTGTTCTACTGGGTGCTCAAGACGGTCGTCCTCGGGCCGGTTCTCCGTCTGTTCTTTCGCCCCTGGGTGGAGGGCGCCGAGCACGTACCCGAGCACGGCGCGGCCATCTTCGCCAGCAACCACCTCTCGTTCTCCGACTCCATCTTCCTGCCGCTCGTCGTGCCGAGGCGGATGACGTTCCTCGCCAAGTCCGACTACTTCACCGGAGCGGGTCTCAAGGGTCGTCTGACCGCCGCGTTCTTCCGCGGTGTGGGACAGCTGCCGGTCGACCGCTCCGGCGGTCGGGCCAGCGAGGCCGCACTGCGTTCCGGTCTGCGCGTGCTGCGCCGCGGGGATCTGCTCGGCCTGTACCCCGAGGGGACGCGCAGCCCCGACGGCCGGCTCTACAAGGGCAAGACTGGAGTGGCGCGGATGGCGCTCGAGGCCGGTGTTCCCGTGATTCCCGTGGCGATGATCGACACCGACAAGGCCCAGCCGACCGGGACCAGGGTACCCAAGCTGGTGCGGGTCGGCGTACGCCTCGGGGAGCCGCTCGACTTCTCCCGCTACGAAGGGATGGAGGGCGACCGGTTCGTCCTGCGGTCGATCACCGACGAGATCATGTACGCGCTGATGGAGCTGAGCGGCCAGGAGTACGTCGACATGTACGCGTCCGCCATGAAGGACCGGATCGCTCGGGAGCGGAAGAACAAGGCTCGTGAGGTGGCCGAGGCGGCGGTGCCCGGTCGAGCCGCGGCCGAGCTGGAGGAGGCGCTCGACGCGCCGGGCGAGATGTCGGACCGCGCCGGCCAGGCCGCGGATGACGCCCCGCCGCACGTCGATCCGGGCGCCGGTCCGGGCCGCGAACGGCGGGCGAGCTGACGGCATCCGGCATGAACGCGCTGCAGCCGCGTTCGGCGCGCACCGGCCGCCGCGAGCCGGTCGTGGTCGAGGCGTTCCACCGGGGTCTCGACATTTTTCGTCCGTGTGCGGCGGTCTATGCCGCGGTCCTCGTCTGGCAGCGCCACGAGACGATGGTCCGGCCCTGGGTGGCTGCCGTGGTGCTGGCCGCGATGATGGCCTGGTCGCTCGGGCTGCTCTTCTACCGACGACGGACGCTGCGGGTCGTCGTGGCCGAGATGTCGATCGCGGTGCTCAGCATCCTCGCGACGCTGCTGGCCGAGACGCCGGCGTCGATCGCGGCGGGTCAGTTCACCCTTCCGACGGTGTGGGCGGCGGGTCCGGTGGTGGGTGCCGCGGTCGTGTCGGGCTCGCGTGGTGGACTGCTCGCGGCGGCGACCGTCGCCGCTGCCGACCTGGTCGAGATCCGCGAGCCCACCCAGACGACGATCCACAACATCGTCATCCTGGTCCTGCTCGGTGGGCTGGTCGGGCTGGCGGTCGACCTCGCCCGCTTCGGCCTGGCCCGCGAGGAGCAGGTGCTGCTCGAGCGGGAGCGGCTGCACGAGCGTGAACGCATCGCCCGGGTCGTGCACGACGGCGTGCTGCAGTCCCTCGCCTACATCCACCGCCGCGGCAATGAGCTCGCCGGCCCGGCGGCCGAGCTGGCCGGGCTGGCTGCCGAGCAGGAGCGTGCCCTGCGCCGTTTCGTCTCGGGCGTCGGCGCACCCGGTGTCGAGTCGCCCGCCGACCTGCACGGCGTGGCGGGCGCCGAGGTCGACCTCCGTGTCGCCGTCACCTCCGTCGAGCGGCCCGGGGTCCAGGTCTCGGTGCCGGCCGGACCGGTGCTGGTCGACCCGCGCGTCGCCGCCGAGCTCGGTGCTGCGCTCGGCGCCGCCCTCGACAACGTCGCGAAGCATGCCGGTCCACAGGCCCGGTCCTGGGTGTTGCTCGAGGGTGACGTCGACGGTGTCGAGCTGACCGTGCGCGACGACGGCGTCGGCGCCGAGCCGGCGCGGCTGGTCGAGGCGGTCGCCGAAGGACGGCTCGGGGTCAGCGCCTCGATCCGCGGGCGGGTCGAGGACCTCGGCGGTTCAGCGACGTGGACCACGCGCCCGGGTGCAGGATGCACGGTGCGCCTCACCATCCCTCGCGTCCCCCTGGAGCGTCGATGACCCCCGAGCCACAGTCGTCCGTCCCCCCGACTGTCGCCCCGACGGTCCTCGTTGCCGACGACCACCCGGTGTGGCTGACGGCGCTCGAACGCGACCTCGTCGACCGGGGCCTCACGGTCGTGGCCACTGCGGTCGACGGGCCGGCGGCGGTGCGCCGAGCCCGGGCCACCCGGCCCGACGTGCTCGTCCTCGACCTCAACCTGCCGGGCCTGCGTGGCGACGAGGTCTGCCGTGCTCTGGGCGACCTGGTGACCCGCGTGTTGATCCTCTCGGCCAGCGGCGAGCAGCACGACGTGCTCGCCGCCATCAAGGCGGGCGCCACCGGGTATCTCGTCAAGTCGGCCTCCGCCGACGAGATCGTCGAGGCCGTGCTCGCCACCGCCCGCGGCGAGGCGGTCTTCACCCCGGGGCTCGCCGGTCTGGTGCTCGGCGAGTTCCGCCGCCTGGCGAGCGAACCGGACCAGGCCGTGGCGACCGACGCGGCGCGCCACCGTCCGATTCCCGAGCTGACCGCGCGTGAGACCGAGGTGCTGCGCCTGGTCGCCACGGGCATGTCCTACAAGGAGATCGCCGCCGAGCTGTTCCTCTCGCACCGCACCGTGCAGAACCACGTACAGAACACCCTCGGCAAGCTGCACTTGCACAACCGGGTCGAGCTGGTGCGCTTCGCCCTGGCCAGAGGCCTCGAGGACGACCCTCCGCACGGATGAGGACCACCCGCGCGGATGACGCCGACCGCGCCGGCGAGTGACCGTCATCCGGCCGGCTGGTCCTGCGGTCGCTCGCCACGCCTATCCTTGGGCACCGTGAGCGCGACCACCGCCGACGACCGCATCGCCCGGCTCGCCGCCGGTGCCGAACTCCCGGCCGCCCAACAGCCCGAATGGCCCGACCAGCACGGGCTCGACGACGCGGTCGCGACCCTGGCCAGCTACCCGCCGCTCGTCTTCGCCGGCGAGTGCGACGTGCTACGCCAGCGGATGGCCGCGGTCTCCCGGGGCGAGGCGTTCGTGCTCCAGGGTGGGGACTGCGCCGAGACGTTCGCGTCCGCCACGGCCGACAACATCCGCGACCGGGTCAAGACCATCCTGCAGATGGCCGCGGTGCTCACCTACGGCGCGTCCGTGCCGGTGGTCAAGGTCGGCCGGATAGCGGGTCAGTACGCCAAACCGCGCAGCAGCGGCGGCGAGACCCGCGAGGGCGTCACCCTGCCCGCGTACCGCGGCGACATGGTCAACGACTTCGAGTTCACCGCCGAGGCGCGGCGGGCCGACCCGCAGCGGCTGGTGCGCGCCTACCACGCGAGCAGCGCGACCCTGAACCTCGTGCGGGCCTTCACCACCGGTGGCTTCGCCGACCTGCGCCACGTTCACGACTGGAACAAGGGCTTCGTCGCCAACGCAGCCAACGTGCGCTACGAACGGCTGGCCCGCGACATCGACAAGGCGATGAAGTTCATGCAGGCCTGCGGCGCCGACTTCGACGCCATGCGCAGCACCGAGTTCTTCTCGGCGCACGAGGCGCTGGTGCTCGACTACGAGCGGGCGCTCACCCGGGTCGACTCGCGCACCGGCGAGCTCTACGACACCTCCGGGCATTTCATCTGGGTGGGCGAGCGCACCCGCGCGGTCGACGGTGCACACGTCGACTTCGTCTCGCGGGTCCGGAACCCGGTGGGTGTCAAGGTCTCCGCCGGTGCCGACGTCGACGACCTGCTGCGCATCATCGACCTCGTCGACCCGCACCGCGAGCCGGGCCGGCTCACCTTCATCGCCCGGATGGGCGCCGGGCGGGTCCGCGAGGCGCTGCCGGCGATCGTCGAGAAGGTCACCGCCTCGGGAGCCGCGGTCAGCTGGGTCTGCGACCCCATGCACGGCAACACCTTCGAGTCGGCATCCGGGTACAAGACCCGCGACTTCGACCACGTCGTCGAGGAGGTGCGCGGCTTCTTCGAGGTGCACCGCGGCCTCGGCACGCATCCGGGCGGCATCCACGTCGAGCTCACCGGCAACGACGTCACCGAGTGCCTCGGCGGCGCCGAGCGCATCCTCGACGCCGACCTCGCCAAGCGGTACGAGTCGGTGTGCGACCCCCGGCTGAACCACCAGCAGAGCCTGGAGCTGGCGTTCCTCGTCGCCGAGATGCTCACCGCGGACTGAACCCGGTGGATGACGACCACGGCTGAACCCCCGTGGGATGACGACCACGGCGCTGCTGCGGCCGCGGCGGTGGTCATGGGTCCGCTCCTCGGGGCGCCGTCGCGGCGTGAGGCACCAGCGTCGTGCTTGACGGCAGCGGCATCCGGCTCTCACACGGTG
>JBOFBK010000102.1:0-10041 GCA_051645525.1 Dermatophilaceae bacterium
CTCCGCGACGGCGCGGGCGACCTCGTCGGCGACCAGCTCGTTGTGCAGCGCGAACGCGACGGCGGAGCCCTGTCCGGCGGCGGTGACCACCTGGGCGCGCGGGTCGGTCGCGTTGCCGGCGACGTAGACCCACGGCACCGAGGTGCGGCCGCCCGCGTCGACGACCGGGAAGCCGCGCGGGTCGCGCTCGACGCCCAGCTCGCCCAGGAAGTCGTCGCGCGGCGCCATGTGGGGGAAGAGGAACACCGCGCGGCACGGGTGCACCTCGCCATCCACCCGAACGCCGGTGACCGCGTCGCCACCGACCACCACCTCGGCCACCGGGCCCTCGGCGACGGCCACGCCGCGGGCGGCCAGGGCGACCCGGTCCTCGGCTGTGGGGTCCAGCTCGTGCGTGGCGAGGGTCACCTCGGCGCTCCACTGCCGCAGCAGCAGCGCGTGGTGCACCGCGTTGGGATGGGTGCCGAGTACGACGAGCGGCTGGTCACGCACCTCCCACGCGTGGCAGTACGGGCAGTGCAGCACGTCGCGGCCCCACCGCTCCGCGACACCCGGCACGGCCGGCAGCCGGTCGACCAGCCCGGTCGCCACCAGCACCCGCGCGGCCCGCAGGCGCTCGCCGTCCGCGAGATGCAGGGTCCGCTCGGCATCCACCCGGTCGACGCGGCCCTCGCGGACCGTGCCGCCGTACCCGACCACCTCGGCCCGCCCGGCGGCGAGGATGTCCGCGGGCGAGCTGTCGTCCCGGCTCAGGTAGCCCCGCGCATGGAGTGCCGGCGCGTTGCGCGGCTCGCCCGCGTCGACGACGACCACGTCGCGGCGGGCGCGGGCGAGCAGCAGGGCCGCAGTCAGGCCGGCGGCGCCGCCGCCGACGACCGCGACGTCACAGGTGTGCATTCGGTGTCCTCACTCAGTCGGTGCCGGGCAGGGCCTCGCCCCAGCCCCAGATCGGTGCGTCGGTGCGGGACGACAGGGGCGCGCCCGGCCTGGAGTTCGCCATCGCCCGCCGGGACCCCCACTCCACGTACGCGGCGAACGCGGACCGGAACTCGGCGTCATCCGGGATGCCGACGGTGTCGGCCGCGCGCAACAGCAGGCTCACCCATCGCTCACGCTGCTCCGGCGTGATGTCTTTCCCGACGTGATGGCCACGCATCACCGCGAAGCCACCGCGTTCGGCGGAGTAGCGGGCGGGGCCGCCGAACACCTCGGCGAACCACATCGCGACATGCTGCGGGTGGTCGGCGGGCATGTGGGCGAACAGCGGCCTGAGCAGCTCGTCCTGCCGCACGGTGCGATAGAACTCGGTCATCAGCCGGTCCAGCACCTGCTGTCCGCCCACCCACTCGTACAGGGTGGGCACCTCGGCCATCAGCCCACCTCCAGGCTGCTGATGGCGTAGACCCGCTCGGCGTGGTGCGGACGCGGCTCGCCGCGATACATGCGCACCACGTGGAAGTGCGGGGCGAGACCGGCCGAGCGCAGCAGTCCCTCGGTCGCCTCGTTGTGGTCGGGTGCGAACACCGACAGCTCGCCTCCGGCGGGCAGCCCGGCGACCAGGGCGCGCAGCAGCGCCCCGGCCAGCTCCGGCGTGGTCGCCACCAGCGGGCCGACCCGATGGCCGCGCGGTGCAGGCCGCACCACGCCGAAGCCGGCGACCGCGCCATCCGCGCCGGTCGCGAGCAGCGCGCGGTGCCCGTCGGCGAAGAGCCACCGTTCCAGGAACCGGCGGCGGTGGGCGGGGAACGCCTCGGCCTCGTAGTCGGCGACGGCATCCAGGTCGGCCGCGGTCACCTCGCGGATGCCGTCCGCCGGCTCGGGGTCGGTCGGGGCGACCGTGCCGAACCAGTGCACGGTGCGGTGCGCGGGCCGGGAGCCGTCCTTGGCGTAGTTGTCGACCTGCTCGGGCATCGCGTCACCGGCGGTGACCCGCTGGCCGGAGTGCCGGCTGGCGGTCTTGCACACCTCGATGCCGTAGCCCTTGCCGCGCTCGTCGGGTGCGACGAGGTAGTGGCCCCACACCGCGAAGTCGTCGGAGTAGTTGAGCAGCGAGACCGCCGACACCGGCCGGCCCTCGACCCGGCCGAGGAAGAAGCCCTCCGGGTCGATCGTCCGGAAGCACTCGGCGTCCTGGGGGCCGATGTTCCAGTTCTCGCCGTTGCCCCACTCGGTGACGATCTGCCAGTCCTGCGCGGTGGCGACCTCGACGGTGAAGCCGGACATGTCGTAGGTGCTGCGGCCTGCCTCGCGGTTGTGGTGCTGCAACGAGTCGTCGACGGTGGTCATCGTGTCCTCCTGCTGGGTTCGGTCGGGGTCGGAGCGGGTTCGGTCGGGGTCGGGGTCGGGGTCGGCCCTGGTCAGAGGCCGAGCGAGCGGCCGATCAGCTCCTTCATCACCTCGGTCGGGCCGCCGTAGATGGTCTGCACACGACTGTTCAGCCACTCCCGCGAGACCGGGTTGTCGTCGAGGTAGCCGCGTCCGCCGAGCAGCTGCACGGCACGGTCGGCGACGCGGGTCTGCAGCTCGGTGCACCACCACTTCGCCTTCGCGGCGTCGGCGACCGAGAGCCGGCCGGCGGCGTGCTGCGCGAGGCAGTGGTCCAGGAAGACCCGGGCGATGGTGACCTCGGTGTCCAGCGTCGCGAGCACGAACCGGTTGTGCTGCAGGCTGCCGATCGGTCCGCCGAACGCGGTCCGGGTGCGGGCGTGAGTCAGGGCCGCGGCGAGGGTCATCTCGGCCGAGGTCACCGCGACCGTCGCGATGCTCACCCGCTCCGCGGGCAGTGCGCGCATGAGCACCGCGGTGGCTGCGCCCTCGCCACCGAGCAGGTTGGTGGCCGGTACCCGGCATCCGTCGAACCGCAGGTCGCACGTGTCGTTAGCCCGCCAGCCCAGGGTGGGGAGCTGTTCGCCACGGGTGAGCCCGGGCGTCCCCCGCTCCACCACGACCAGGCTGAGGCCCCGCGGGCCGTCGCCGGTGCGGGCCGCGACGACCACGAGATCGGCCGTCTCGCCGTTGGTGATGAACGACTTCCGGCCGTCGAGCACGTAGTGGTCGCCGTCGCGGCGTGCCGTGGTGGTCATGGCTGCGACGTCGGAGCCACCCCCCGGCTCGGTGATCGCGATGGCGGCCACACACTCCCCGGTGACCAGGCCCGGCATCCACCGTCGTCGCTGCTCGGAGCTGCCCCGGCCGAGGACGTACGAGGTCGCCACGTCGTTGTGCGCGACGATCCCGGGCGCGGTCAGCCCGGCCCGCACGAGCTCCTCCGCGACGGCTGCCGCGTACCTCGGGTCGGTGAGCCCGGCACCGCCGAGCTCCGGGGGTGCGGCCGGCGCGAGCAGGCCGCCCGCGCCCGCGGCACGCCAGAACTCGCGCGGCGTCCGCCCCTTGCGCTCCCACGCGTCGTGGTGTGGCGTGGCGTGCTCGTGCAGCACCTCGCGCACCGTGGCCCGGAAGGTGTCGAGCCCAGGGAGGGTCGTCGTGGTCATGCTCGGCTCCCCTCCAGCACCCTGCCGCGGATGACGGCCAGCACCTCGCTCGGGTCGCGCACCACGGCGAAGTGGTCGCCGTGGACCGTCAGCTGGTCGAACGGGCCGCTGGTGTGCGGCGCCCAGTCGGCCATCCGCCCGGCCGGGACGTAGGGGTCCTCGCCGGCGGCGACCGCGAGCAGCCCGGTCGTGAGCCTGAGGTCGCGTTGGCCGGCGAGCTGGCACCGCAGTGCCTGGTCCTCACGGAAGTGGCGGCGCAGCACCGCGCCGAGCGGGCCCGCGAGCACGGTGCGCGGGGTGTCGCCGATGCCGACGAGATGGTCGTCGAGCGCGGCGTCGTCCAGGGGTGCGATCTCGTCCTCGGTGGGCTGCCAGGCGGGGGGCGGGCCGGCCGACACCACGACGAGGTCGGCGGCGTGACCGGTGCGCCGCGCCACCTCGGCGGCCGTGGCCGCGGCGAGCAGGGAGCCGAAGCTGTGTCCGAGGCACACCCACCGGTCGCCGGGCTGCACCTGCTCCGCGACGACCTCGGCGCTGCGCGCCACCACCGCGTCGGCGTCGCGCCCGGCCGGCTCCCGGCCCAGGCGGCCACGTCCCGGGCGGTCGACCGGTCGGATGTCGAGGTCGGTGCCGGAGAACGCCGGCCAGTGCCGCATCGTCGCCGAGGTGGCGCCGGCGTGCGGGAAGCAGAAGACGGGCACCCCGGTCATCGCAGGACCGCCTCGGATGCCGCGGCGGGTGTCGATGCGCCGACCAGCGCGGCGGCCACCCGTTCGGCAAGCATCATCGTGGTGAGGTTCGTCGGTGTGCTGGGGATGGTCGGGAACACCGAGGCGTCGACCACGCGGAGGCCGTCGACACCGGCTACACGACACCATCCGTCGACCACTCGGCCCATCGCGGCGGTCCCGGCCGCGTGCCAGCCCGGGCCGGCGAGGTGGCGGACCGCCGACCGCAGCGACTCGGGCCGCTGCACGATCCCGGCCGACCACGAGTACACCTGTGCCACCTGGCGCGACACCGGTGGTTCGCACAGCAGCTCCCACGCGGTGGCGACACCGGCCGCGAGCCGGCTCAGGTCCTCGCGTTCGGTGAGCAGCCCGAGCTCGACGGCGGGCAGGGCCAGCGGGTCCGGCGTGGTCACGAACACCCTGCCGCGCGACACCGGGCGCATGAGCATCGTCGACATGCCGAGCAAGGCCGTACCGCGCAGTCGACCCGCGAAGCCGGGGATCGCGGCGGGGTCGACGTCGTGCAGCGTCCCCATCTGCACGTCGACCTCGTGGTCGTGCCCGCCGGGCAGCCGGGCGAGCACGTCGCGCCACCGGTCGCGGGGGGCCGGAGCGCCGTGGCCGCGGGCCCAGATGACGAGCGAGACGTGGTCGGCCAGGTCGGCGCCGACAGCCGGCGCGTCCACGACGACCGGGATGCCGAGCTGCCTCAGGTGCCCCGGGTGGCCGATACCGCTGCGCTGGAGCACCGTGGGCGAGCCGATCGCGCCCGCGCACAGCAGCACCGACCCCGTCGCGACCGACTCCGGGCCGTCGGCGCCCAGGGCGCGCACTCCTGCGACGCGACCGCGTCGGATCTCGACCCGGTCGACGTGGACGCCGCCCCGCACCGTGAGCGAACGCGACGACCGCGCCGGACGCAGGTGCGTCGTGGCGGCGTCGACGCGACGGCCGGCCACGGTGTTGCCGGGGGCGGCGCCCACGCCGTGGCCGTCCGGGCGGTCGCCGGCGTTGAGGTCGGTCTCGGGGACCGAACGCGCCCGGCACGCCGCGAGGAAGGCCGCGTCCACCGGATGCAGGGTCTCGACGCCCGGGCGGGTGATCGGCACCTCCCGGTCGAGCCGGTCGTACCACGGCGCGGCCTGGTCCCAGGACCACGCGCCATCGCTGGGCTCGGCCCAGCGGTCGAGGTCGCGTGGCAGCGCACGGAGCGCGAGAGCGCCGTTGACCGCCGACGACCCGCCGATCACCCGGCCGAGCGGGTAGGGCGACCGCGACGACCGGGATGCCGTGGCGGCCGTCGACCCGTCGGAGTCGCCGGCGATCAGCCGCTCGAAGCGGTTCGAACCGTGCAGGTTCACCCGATGGTCCCAGTTGTGGCCTGAGAGCACGAGCCGCGAGGCGTCCTGGAGCGGATCGTCCGGCCGGTCGCCGGCGGTACGGTCGGGCCCGCTCTCGAGCAGCAGCACCTCGTGTCCGGCCTCGGCGAGCCGCGCCGCCAGCACGCACCCGGCGGACCCGCCGCCGATCACCACGTGGTCGTACGCCGCCTGTGTCACGCGGCATCCCGCTCGATGATCTCGGCGAGTCCGGCGATGTCGCTGTTCGTGAACAGCGCCTCGGCGAGGTCCGGCTCCAGGTCGGGGGAGAGCGAGAGCCGCTCGCGCAGCTCCCGCAGGATGCCGACCGCGTGCAGCGAGTCGCCGCCCGCGTCGAAGAAGCCGTCGGCGGTGCCGAACTCGTCGTGGCCGAGCTGGGCGACCCAGATCTGCCGCAGCGCGGACTCGACGGGGCTCGCGGGCTCCGGCCGGGCCGGCTCGTCGGCTCCCCAGGGCACGGGGAGGGCGGCCCGGTCGACCTTGCCGTTCGGGGTGAGTGGCACCGCCGGCACCGGCAGGACCCGGCTCGGCACCATGTACGAGGGCAGCTGCTGCCCGGCTGCTGCCCGCACCGCCGCTTCATCGGGGCCGTCCTCGTCAGGACCGTCGTCGCGGAGCACGACGTGGGCGATCACCTGTCGTTGGCCCGTGCCCGGGTGGGGCGGTGCGCTGACGACGACCTGGTCGACCCCGGGCAGGGCGGCCAGGCACGCCTCCACCTCGCCGAGCTCGACCCGGTAGCCGTTGATCTTCACCTGGAGGTCCTCGCGGCCGAGGATCTCGATGTCGCCGCCGGGGAGGAACCGGCCGAGGTCGCCGGTGCGGTAGAGCCGCGCGCCGGTCCGGGGAGACCGGATGAAGCGCTCGGCCGTGCGGGTCTCGTCGCGCCAGTAGCCGGCCGCGACCCCGACGCCGCCGATGTGGATCTCGCCGGTGACCCAGGTCGGGCACGGCTGCCGCCATCGGTCCAGGACGTGCATCGTCTGGTTCGCGAGCGCGCGCCCGTAGGGGATGCTGGTCCAGCTGGGGTCGACGTCGCGGATCCGGTGGCAGATGGACCAGATCGAGCCCTCGGTGGCGCCGCCGAGGGAGACGACCTCGGCATCCGGTAGCACGTCGCGGATGCGGTCGGGCAGGTCGAGCGGGATCCAGTCGCCGCTGAGCAGCACGAGGCGCGGCCCGGTGACCGGGCCGTCGGCGGCACGCCGGGCGAGCGCGTCGGCGTACAGCCGCATCGGGGCCGGGACGGTGTTCCACACCGTGACCTCGTGGTCGGAGACCAGGTCGACCCAGTGGTCGGGGTCGCCGGCCCGGTCGGCGTCGGGGATGACGACCGCCCCGCCGGCTCCGAGCACGCCGAAGACGTCGAAGACGGAGAGGTCGAACGTGCTCGGCGCGAGCGCCAGGACGCGGTCCTCCTCGGTGACGTCGAAGCGGCGCACGATGTCCTGCACCGTGTTCGCCGCACTGCGGTGGGTGATCGCCACGCCCTTCGGCTCACCGGTCGAGCCGGAGGTGAAGATGACGTAGGCCAGGTCGTCCGGGGTCCGCGGGCCGCCGTCGTCGGCGCCCGGCACATCCGGCGACACGTCTGTCGGCAGGCCCGGCGACGCGGTCGGCGGCAGGCCCGGCGGCAGGTCCGTCGGCAGGTCCGTCGGCAGGTCCGGCGACTCGGTCGGCGGCACCACCGTGACGCCGTCGGGCACCGTGTCCACCGCGTCCTGCGCCCGGCTGACGACGACCGACACCTGGCAGCGCTCGATCAACGCGCGACGGCGGATGGCGGGCAGGGCCGGGTCGATGACGACGTAGGCGCCGCCGGCGTGCAGGACGGCGAGGACGGCCACGAGCTGGTCGGTGCCGGCCCCGAGCATCACGGCCACCAGCTCGCCGGGCTGCGGTGCGGCGACGGCTCGGATCCGCCCGGCGAGCCGGAGGGCGCGGTCGTGCACGGTGCCGTGCGTCGTCACCGTGTCCCCATGGATGACGGCCGGGGCGTTCGGATAGCGCCGGGCGGCGTCCGCCACGAGGTCGTGCAGCCGCGCCGGCGGGATGTCGCTCGTGGTGTCGTTGACCGCGGCCTGCTCGGCGGCCGCGTCGGCCGGCAGGTCGACCGCCCGGCCCGCGGTGTCCCATACCGCCGGGTCGGTCGCCATCCGCCGTAACAGGTCGTCGTGAGCCGACACCATCGCCTCGAGGACGCCGGGGCGGAGCAGGCCGTCCACGGTGTGCCAGCCGATCGTCAGGCCGCTGCCGGTCGCTACCACCTGGTGCTCCAGCCACACCTGGGGGGTCCTCGTCGAGAGGGTGACCAGCTCGCCCAGGGCACCGATCCCGTCGGGAACGCCGGTACCCAGAGTGGAGGTGTGGACCACCGGGGCGGTGGCGCGCGTTCCGCCGTGTCGTCGGGTGAGGTCGCGCATCACCTGGATGCCGCTGTAGGCGCTCAGGTCGGCGGCCCGTCGTGCCTGCTCGTGCAGTGCCTCGGCCCGCTCGCGCAGGGTGGACGTGGATGCCGCCCGGACGGGCACGATGCCGGGAACGGTGAGCTGACCGGCCGCCGGCGGGGAGTCGGCGAACGGTGGGCGGTGCCGCGAGCTCACGGCGAGGCGGAAGTCGGGCTCCTTCGACCACGTGCGTACGACCTCGGTGAGGGCGAGGAGCGGCAGCGTCTCCGGGTCGATGCCGTTCGCCCTGGCTGCGGCATACAGCTGCGTCCAGAGGTCGGCCGGGATGCGCGAGGTCAGGTGATGTGCGGCCGGCTCCGCCAGGGACTCCGGGGCAGTGGCCAGCGGCAGCTCCGGCGCGGGTGGCAGGGTGTCGAGCTCGTCCTCCCATCGGCGGCGGGCGCGCTCGCCGGGCGGCCCCGAGGTGTCCGCCTCGACAGCACGCAGCTGGTCACCGAGGCCGCCCAGCGCACCCGGGCCCGGGGTCGGGGTGGGCCGGCGAAGCTCTGCGGCCCACGCGTCCAGCACCTGCTGCAGACCAGGCACGTCGAGCAGCACCAGGTCGATGACGACGAAGACGTGGACCGCGTCGCCGACGCGGTACGCCGATGCCCGCATCGCGGCATCCGGCGCCTCCTCGAGCGCTGCCCTCGCCCGGGTGAGTGCGGCCTCCCGTGCTGCCGGCTCGGCGCCGCTGAGGTCGACCAGGTCCAGCCGCAGCGGCGAGGGTGGTGTCAGCAGCTGCGCCTCCTCGGTGACGACCGAGGTGCCCACGACGTCGCAGCGCCCCGTGACCGCGGCGTAGGACGCTGCGAGCGCCCGGTCGTCGACGTCGTGCATGACGATCTCGACTCCGGTGCACGCGCGGATGCCGCCCAGGGCCGGGCCGGGGCGGCGCCCGAGAAGATAGGCGACCTGGAGGTCGGTGAGGGCGACGGCCGAGCCGGCACCTGCTCCGGTGGCGGCGCTCGAACCATGGCGATCGACTGAGCTGTTCGTCACGCGTTCCCCTCGGCCCGAGACCAATTCCTGATTGATAATGAATATCATACTCGTGTGACCATGGACCAGGCCGCCGTTCCGTCGACGCCGCACCCGACCGTCGTCTCGGTGCTCGCGCATCGCCTCCGCGCCCACCGCGCGCAGGGCACCGCGCTCACGGTCGGGTCCCGGGCGTGGACCTGGTCCGGGCTGCGGGACGCCGCGGCCTCGGTCGATCGGACGCTCACCGAGTCCGGAGCCGCACCGCGATCCCCGGTGGCGGTGCTCGCGGAGAACGAGGCCGACCCGATCGTCGCGCTGCTCGCCGCGGTGACCCGGGGCTCGTGCGTGCTGTTGCTGTCCGCTCGGACACCCGCCGACGAGCTCACCGCCGCACTCGCCGACGCCGCTCCCCGGGCGGTCGTGCTCGGTGGCGACACCGCCCGCCGCGACCCCGCCCTCGTCGGTGCAGCCGGAGGTGACGGTCGCGCCGTGCTGACGGTCGACGACGGACGCGCCGTGGTTGAGAAGAGCAGCCGGGCGGGACCGCGGGTCAGTGGCCACGACGGGCCAGTGCGCCCGGACGTGCTCCTCGAGCTCCGGTCCGGCGGGACCACCGGCCGGCCCAAGCGCATCCAGCTGACCGACCGACAGGTCCTCGCGTCGCTACGCTCCAGCGAGCAGCTCGAGGCGCGCCCGTCCGCCCGGCCCACGCTGGTCTCCCACCCCATCGAGCACATCGCCGGCCTGTGGTCGCTTCTCGGGGGCCTGAGCAGCGGCCGTCCCGTGGTGGTGCTGCCTCGGTTCGACCCGCACGCCTGGGCACGCGCAGTCGCGGCGCACGGGATCCGGGCGACCTTCCTGGTGCCGGCCGCCATCGCCGCGGTCCTCGACGCCGAGGTGCCGGTCGACCAGGTGGCGAGTCTCAGTCTGGTCACCACCGGAGCCGCGGCCTGTCCCACGCCGGTCGCGACCGCGTTCACCGAGCGGTACGGGGTGCCGGTGCTCACCA
>JBOFBK010000103.1:0-6411 GCA_051645525.1 Dermatophilaceae bacterium
CATCCGAGACCGGATGACGCCCGCCCGCCGTCCGCACCGGTCCTCACTAGGGTGGTCGGGCCCCACACTCTCCGTGGGAGGTCCACCCGTCCCGACGAGTCGCAGGAGGCAGCCATGGCCGACGAGGCCCGCGCCCGCAAGATCGCCGACCGCATCAAGACGCTGACGGCCGAGAACCTCGAGGCGGTGGTCAAGGACGCCGACCTGGGGTTCGTCACGGTCACCGACGTGCGCGTCACTGGCGACCTCCAGCACGCGTCGCTCTTCTACACCGTGTTCGGCGACGACGCCCAGCGGGCCACCACCGCCCGCATCCTCGAGGAGCACAAGGGCCGGCTGCGGTCCTTCGTGGGTAAGCAGCTCGGCATCCGGCTCACGCCCTCCCTGGAGTTCATCGCCGACGCCGTGCCGGAGACGGCCGCCCAGATCGAGCATCTCCTCGACGAGGCCCGCGAGCGCGATGCCGAGGTCGCGAAGGTGGCCGCCGGCGCGGTTCACGCGGGAGATGCCGACCCCTATCGCGTGGAGCGCACCGAGACCGAGGGCGACGACGGACGCGGTGCCGAACAACCCTGACGCCGGTCCGCGACAGCCTGCCGCCGACGGTCTGCTGCTGGTCGACAAGCCGGCCGGGTGGACCAGCCACGACGTCGTCGCCCGGGCCCGCGGGCTCTGCCACACCCGCAAGGTCGGTCATGCCGGCACGCTCGACCCGATGGCCACCGGCCTCCTGGTACTCGGAATCGGCCGCGCCACGCGGCTGCTCACCTACCTCGTCGGCTGCGACAAGGAGTACACCGCGACGATCCGGCTGGGCCAGGGCACGATCACCGACGACGCGGACGGCGAGGTCACCAGCGCACCGGGGGCGGGCGGCATCCGGCCGGATCACGTCGAGCGCGAGGCTGCCCGGCTCACCGGAGATCTCCAGCAGGTGCCGAGCGCGGTCAGCGCGATCAAGGTCAAGGGGCGGCGCGCCTACCACCGCGTGCGCGCCGGCGAGGATGTCGAGCTGCCCGCTCGTCCGGTCACGGTGGCGCACTTCGACATCCGGTCGGTGCACGAGGCGGATGCCGGGGGCACGCCGGTTCTCGACGTCGACGTCGCCGTCACGGTGTCGTCCGGCACCTACGTGCGCGCACTGGCCCGCGACCTCGGTGCGGCGCTCGGCACGGCCGGGCACCTCACCGCCCTTCGTCGCACCCGGGTCGGGGGGTTCCACGTGACCGCCGCGCACCGCCTCGAGCAGCTCGCCGCCCTGACCGGAGACGAGGTTCCGGTGGTCCACCTCGCGGATGCCGCGCGCGCCGTCTTCCCGGTGCGCGAGGTCGACGAGCGTCAGGCGTGGACGTTGGGCGTCGGTGGGCAGCTGGCGTCGGCCGAGCCGGGACGCAGTGAGCCGGTTGCGGCCATCGGTCCCACGGGCACGCTCGTCGCCCTCCTCGACGAGCACTCGCCCACCGCTCGGAGCCTTGTCGTGTTCGCACCCGCGGGTTCGTAGAGTGGTGCCGTGCATCGTTGGTCCGACGCCTCCCTGACACCCGCCGCCCTGCGCCCGTGCGTGGTCAGCCTGGGCAACTTCGACGGCGTCCATCGAGGTCACAAGGCGGTGCTCGCCGCGCTGGTCGACGCCGGGCGGCGGCTCAACCTGCCGGCGGTGGCGGTGACCTTCGATCCCCACCCGGTCGCGGCACTGCATCCGGAACGAGCCCCCGAGCTCATCGCGCCGGGCCGCATCCGCGACGACCTCATCGCGGCTACCGAGGTCGACGGGCTGCTGGTGCTCGACTTCACCACCGACTTCGCCCGGCAGTCGCCCGACGACTTCGTGCGCTCGGTCTTCGTGCGGGGCCTCGACGCCCGCGCGGTGGTGGTCGGCATGGACACCCGGTTCGGCTACCGCAACTCCGGGGACGTCTCGACGCTGGCCGATCTCGGCGAGCAGTTCGGCTTCGAGGTGATCGCGCTCGACGACGTCGGTGACGGCGAGCGGTTCTCCTCCACGGTGGTGCGCCGGCTGCTCCGCGACGGCGACGTCGCCGAGGCGGCCCGTATCCTCGGTCGGCCGCACCGGGTCGTGGGCGCCGTGGTCCACGGCAACCATCGTGGCCGTGGCTTGGGCTACCCCACCGCGAACCTCTCGGCCGACTCGGAGGGGCTGGTGCCCCAGGAGGGGGTGTACGCCGGGTGGCTGACCCGCCTCGACCTGCCGGCCGACGCCCTCGACCGCACCATGCCGGCAGCCGTCAGCGTGGGCACCAACCCCACGTTCGACACCGACGACCGGCGCACCGTCGAGGCGTACGTGCTCGACCGGGACGACCTCGACCTCTACGACGAGACGGTCCTGGTCGAGTTCACCGCCCACATCCGCCCGACCGTGCGGTTCGAGAGCGTCGACGAGCTGACCGAGGCGATGGCCGGCGACGTCGCCCGGTGCCGCGAACTTCTCGTCAAGGTGGTGCCGGTATGACGTTCGCCGTCGCATTCCGGCCGACCGGTGCCTGCCGGTTGCCCGCCGAACCGCGACGCAGGTCCGGCTGCAGCGGCCGGCAAGATCCCGATGCGGTCACGACGACTGTCGAGCCGTAATCTTCCGTACCCGAACCTGCCCGGGCTATGACAGGATTCGCGCAGCACGCCCCCAACGACGAGGACGGTCTCTCACGATGGCCAGCGCAGTACCCCTCTCCACTTCTGCGGACGAGCCGGTCGACCACACCGCTCTTGACTCTCAGGCGCAAAGCGTCGGGCACCTGTTCCGTCACCGTGTGGCCGCGACGCCTGATGCCGCAGCCTTTCTGTACGCCGACGTGCGGCCCTCCGGCGACACGTGGGTGACGGTGACCTGGCGCGACCTTGACTCCGACGTGCGCGACATCGGAGCCGGCCTGATCGCGCTCGGCGTCGAGCCCGAGGACCGGGTCGCCATCGCCTCCGGCACCCGCTACGAGTGGGCGCTCGCCGATCTCGCGATCATGGTCTCCGGAGGCGCCACGACGACGATCTATCCCACGACCATCGCCGACGACGTCGCCTACATCCTGGCCGACTCGGGAGCACGGGTCGTGTTCGCCGAGAACGCCGAGCAGCTGGAGAAGCTGCGGTCCATCCGCACCGCCATCTCCGGTGTGAGCAAGGTCGTGGTCTTCGACGGCGAGGTCGACACCGACGACTGGACGTTGACCCTCGACGAGGTGCGCCGGCTCGGCCGCGAGTACCTCGCCGGCGACCCGGGCGCGATCGACGCCCGCATCGACAAGATTGAGTCCGACCAGCTCGCCACGATCATCTACACCTCGGGCACGACCGGCCGGCCGAAGGGGGTTCGCCTGCGGCACAGCTCGTGGACCTACGAGGCGGCTGCGACCGACGCCATCAACATCCTGTCGGCCGACGACCTCCAGTACCTCTGGCTGCCGTTGGCGCACGTCTTCGGGAAGGTCCTGCTGACCTTCCCGCTGCAGATCGGGTTCGCCACCGCGATCGACGGGCGCATCGACAAGATCGTCGACAACCTCGCCGTCGTGAACCCGACGTTCATGGGTGCCGCCCCGCGCATCTTCGAAAAGGCATACGCCCGGATCTCGATGATGATGGAGGAGGAGGGTGGGCTGAAGCACAAGCTGTTCCTGGCGGCGAGCGAGAACGGCCGGCAGGTGTCGTCGCTGCGGGAGCAAGGCCGCAAGCCCTCGGGTCTGCTCGCGATCAAGCACACGCTCACCGACCGGCTCGTCGGCGCGAAGATCCGCCAGCGCTTCGGCGGCCGGATCCGCTTCTTCATCTCCGGCTCGGCAGCCCTGAACCAGGACGTCGCCCGCTGGTTCGACGCCATGGGAATGCAGATCGCCGAGGGCTACGGCATGACCGAGACGAGCGCGGCGTCCTTCGTCAACCGCACCGGCGCCTACCGCTACGGCACCGTCGGATGGCCGCTGCCGGGCACCGAGGTCAAGATCGCCGAGGACGGAGAGGTGCTGCTGCGCGGCCCCGGCAACATGGAGGGGTACCACAACAACCCCGAGGCGACCGCCGAGACCCTCGACGACGAGGGCTGGCTGCACACCGGTGACATCGGCGAGCTCGACGAACGGGGGTTCCTGCGGATCACCGACCGCAAGAAGGACCTGTTCAAGACGAGCGGCGGCAAGTACGTTGCGCCGTCCATCATCGAGTCGACCTTCAAGGGCCTG
This sequence comes from Dermatophilaceae bacterium, assembly GCA_051645525.1. GTDB lineage: Bacteria > Actinomycetota > Actinomycetes > Actinomycetales > Dermatophilaceae > JBOFLG01. The sequence continues at coordinate 4,194 of JBOFBK010000103.1, forward strand.
TGCCCGTACGCGAGCCAGCTCGTCGTCTACGGCGCGGACCGCAACTTCGTCTCGGCCCTGATCACCCTCGATCCCGACGCCATCGCGGGCTGGGCGGCCGCGCATGGCATGGAGGGCGCACCGTACTCCGAGATCGTCGGCTCCCAAGCGTGCCGCGACATGGTGCAGGGCTATGTCGACGAGCTCAACGCCGGGCTGAACCGCTGGGAGACCATCAAGAAGTTCACGATCCTCGAGCACGACCTCACTGTCGAGGACGGCGAGCTCACCCCTAGCCTCAAGCTCAAGCGCAAGGTCGTCGCCGACAAGTACAAGGACCTCCTCGACGCCCATTACACCTCCTGACCGTTCCCCGACCTCGTCTGCCGGATGGTCGTACGCACGCTGTGTCGCCGGCGTTCTCTCCGTACTCCCACGGACGACGTCGGGGAGGTCTGGGTGGGATGACGGTCAGCCGCCGACCAGGGGCACGAACCGGTACCGGCCGTGCTCGGTGACGGCGAGGCTCGGCTCCTTCCGGTGCGGGTCGTCATCCGCGCCGGTCCCGGATGACGACCCGCGCACCACGCGCAGCATCCGGCCGGAGACGGGGACGACGAGCACCCCGGCTGGGACCAGCTGGGTGACGAGCGGCTCGGGCAGCCGGGTCGCCATCGCCGAGATGAGCACGCGGTCGAACGGCCCGTCGTCGGGGGCACCGAGCGCACCGCGGGTCGCGGGCCGCACCGAGGCGTGCCGGAGCCCGGCGCCGGCCAGACGGGCGGCGGCGAGCTGTACGAGCTCGGGCACCTGCTCGACACCGACCACGGTCCCGGCCGGACCGACGAGCTCGGCGAGCAGCGCGGTGGTCCAGCCCGACCCGGCGCCGACGTCGAGCACCCGCTGCCCGGGCCGCGCGTCGATCAGCTCGAGCATCGCCACCACCGTGCGGGGCTGGCTGTTCGTCTGCCCGTGCCCGATCGGGAGCGGGCCGTCGTACCCCGCGTTCGCACGCTGGTCCGCCGGCAGGTACCGCTCGCGGGGCTGCGCCGCCAGGGCGGCGGCCACACGCTCGCGAGCGGTGGGCGTCATCCGCCGAGCGCCGCCAGCGCCGTACCGACGGCCCGGTGGAACGTCGGGTAGGCGAGGATCATCTCGCGGAGCACCGTCGTCGGCACCCGCGCGTGCACCGCGGTGACCAGCAGCCCGACGACCTCGCCGCCGGCCGGGCCCACCGCGGTTGCGCCGACGAGGTGACCGGCGGCGCGGTCCTCGACGACCTTGACAACACCGTCGGCCCGGGCGATCCAGCCGCGGGTCGAGTCGCCGAGCGGCGAGGTGCCCACCCGCACGTCCAGGCCGGCGTCGCGGGCCTGGCGCTCCGTCATCCCCACGGCCCCGACCTCGGGGTCGGTGAAGGTGACCCGGGGCACCGCGTGGTAGCTGGCCGGCTCACCCCCGCTCCCGGTGATGTCGCGCAGCGCGATACCGGCCTGGTACATCGACATGTGCGTCCACTGCCCGTGGCCGGCGATGTCGCCGATCGCCCAGAGCCGCTCGCCGGCGCGCATCCATGCGTCGGTCTCGACGGACCGGGAGCCCGGGTCCAGCGCGACGGTCTCCAGCCCGATGTCGGCGAGGTTCGGCCGGCGCCCTGCGGCGACGAGCACCCGCTCCGCGGCGAGGTCGATGGCGGAACCGCTCGCGTCGGTGACGCTCACGGTGAAGCGGCCGTCGGCGTGACGCACCGACTCGGCCCGTGTACCGGTGAGCACCCGGACGCCCTCGGCGGCGAACGCCCGCGCCACGACCGCCGAGGCCTCGGGCTCCTCGAGCGCGAGGATGCGCTCGGCACCCTCGACGACCGTCACCTCGGTGCCGAAGCGTGCGACGGCCTGTGCCAGCTCCGCGCCGATCGCCCCGCCGCCGATGACGACGAGGGACGCGGGCAGCTCGGCCGCCCGCAGGATGTCGCGGTTGGTCCAGAACGGGGTGTCCGCCAGCCCCGCGATCGGCGGCACGGCGGGGGAGGTGCCGGTGTTGAGCACGACCCCGCGGGCGGCCTCGAACCGCTGACCGGCGACCTCGACCACGCCGGTACCGGCGAGCCGGGCATGCCCACGGACGACACGCGCCCCCGCCTTCTCCAGTCGTTGCACCGCGACCGCGTCGTCCCAGTCGGTGGTCGCCTCGTCGCGGATCCGAGCATGGACCGGTGCCCAGTCGGGCCGCACCTCGG
>JBOFBK010000104.1:0-5049 GCA_051645525.1 Dermatophilaceae bacterium
CCACGGCCATGCTCATCGCCCCGGCTGCGAGGCCGGCGACGCCGGCGGCGAGCACCGGCCCCCGCGACGAGGAGGCGGCCGCGACGCCGACCACCAGCCCCGCGGTCGAGACGATGCCGTCGTTGGCGCCGAGGACCGCGGCGCGCAGCCAGTTGAGCCGGCTCATGAACGTGCCGTCGTGGGCCTCGCCGTGCTCGGGCACGGCGAAGGTCGGCTGGTCAGTCACCGACGGTGGCGCCTTCCGCGGCCGCCGCGCGCGAGATCCGGTGGGCGAGCTCGATGTCGAGCTGGGTGAGCCCACCGGCGTCGTGGGTGGAGAGCAGCCAGTGCGTGGTGCGCCAGCGGATGTCGATGTCGGGGTGATGGTTCATCTGCTCGGCCTCGTCGGCGGCTGCCGCGACCAGCCGGACGGCGGCCGGGAAGTCCGGGGCCTGGATGCTCGTGCGCAGGGCGTCGCCGTCGCGGCGCCAGCCGGGCAGGTCGGTCAGCTGGGTGGTGACCTCGTCGTCGGTGAGTCGTCGGCTCATGCCGCCATTGTCGCGCGCCTCGCACCGGTCTCACCGCCGGGCTGTCGGCGGATTCGCCGATCGGTCCGGTGCGGCCGGGCCCGGCGGATCACCCGGTGAGCCGTCCGGACGTCGCGGGGAGCTCGCGTCAGAGCCCGCCAGTGCCTCCCTGCTGCGGGGAGTGCGACCCGATCCGGGCCTCGGACAACGATGCCGGGCCGAAGTACGCGTCATCCTCGATCTCCCCGCGGGGGCCCGGCTCCCCGACGACCGGGGCGACCTCGTGCGGCTGCAGCTCGCCGGACGCGATGCCCTCCGCCCAGTGGCACGCGACCCGGTGCCCGGCCGGGGCACCGGGCACGTCGACGACGCGCAGCTGTGGGCGCTCGTCGTCGCAGCGCGTCTCCTGCCGCCAGGGGCACCGGGTGTGGAACCGGCATCCGCTCGGCGGGTCGGACGGCGAGGGGAGGTCGCCGGTGAGCAGGATCTGCTCGCGGGTGTCCTCGACGGCGGGGTCGGGCACCGGGACGGCTGACAACAGCGCCCGGGTGTACGGATGCAGCGGGGCCGCGTACAGCTCGTCGGCGGTTGCCTCCTCGACCAGCCCGCCGAGGTACATGACGCCGATCCGGTCGCTGATGTGCCGCACCACGGCGAGGTCGTGGGCGACGACGAGGTAGGTGAGGTGGAACTCGTCCTGCAGCTCCTCGAGCAGGTTGATCACCTGGGCCTGCACCGACACGTCGAGCGCGCTCACCGGCTCGTCGGCGACGATGAGTTTGGGCTCCACCGACAGCGCCCGGGCGATGCCGATGCGCTGCCGCTGCCCACCGGAGAACTCGTGCGGGTACTTCTTCAGCGCCGCCGCGGGCAGCCCGACCGCCGAGAGCAGCTCGCGCAGCCGGGCGGCGGTCGAGGCGCCGTCGGTGTCGAGGCCGTGCGCCCGCATCCCCTCGACGAGCAGCGACTCCACCGACTGCCGCGGGTCCAGGCTGCTCATCGGGTCCTGGAAGACCATCTGGATGTCCTTGCGCTTGCGGCGCAGCTCGGCCCCCGTGAGCGAGGCGATGTCGACGCCGTCGATGACGACGGACCCCTCGGTGGCGCGCTCCAGCGCCAGGATCGCCTTGCCGAGCGTGGACTTCCCGCAGCCGGACTCGCCGACCAGGCCGTACGTCTCCCCGCGGCGGATCTGCAGGTCGACGCCGTCCACGGCGTAGACGTGGCCGACGACCTTGTCGAAGACCACCCCGCGAGTGATGGGGAAGTGCACCTTGACGCCACGGACGTCGACGAGGACGTCGGCCTCGGCACCGCCCGCGGCCGTCGGTGCGGTGCCGAGGCCGGTCATCGCGGTCCCTTCACCGGGTGGTGGCAGCGCAGCGCGCGCACACCCGTCTCGTCGAACACCGGCGTCACGCTCGTGCACAGCTCGATGGGCTGCGAGCAGCGCGGCGCGAACGCGCACGCGTGCTCCCACGGCAGGTTGTCGGCCACCGACCCGCGGATCGGGGTGAGCCGCTCACCGCGCGGAGCGTCGAGGCGTGGGATCGAGGCGAGCAGCCCCGCGGTGTACGGATGACGCGGCGCGGCGAAGAGCTCGTGCCGCGCCCCCCGCTCGACGATCCGCCCGCCGTAGAGCACGTTGACCTCGTCGCAGAGGCCGGCGACGACGCCGAGGTCGTGGGTGATCATGACGAGCGCGGTGCCGGTGTCCTGGACGAGTTCCTTGAGCAGGGCCAGGATCTGCGCCTGGATCGTCACGTCGAGCGCCGTCGTCGGCTCGTCGGCGATGAGCAGCCGCGGGGCGCAGGCGAGCGCCATCGCGATGAGCGCCCGTTGGCGCATGCCGCCGCTCAGCTGGTGCGGGTAGTCCCGCAGGCGGCGGTCCGGGTCGGGGATGCCGACGCGCTTCAGCAGGTCACGCGCCACCGGGATGGCGGCCTTGCGCGTCATCCCCCGGTGCCGTTCGAGCACCTCGGTGACCTGCCGGCCGATGGCGACCACGGGGTTCAGCGAGGACAGCGGGTCCTGGAAGATCATCGCGATGTCGCGGCCACGTCGGTCGCGCATCTGGTTCGGGGGGAGGGAGAGCAGGTCGGTGCCCTCGAAGCGCGCTTCGCCGGTGACGGTGTTCCCGCGCGCGGGCAGCAGGCCCATGATCGCCAGCGAGGTCACCGACTTCCCGCAGCCGGACTCGCCGACCAGGCCGACGGTCTGGCCGGCTCGCACGTCGAAGCTCACGCCGTCGACGGCGGCGAACGGGTCCTCACCGTGGCGGGTGAAGGCGACGCGCAGGTCGCGCACGGAGAGCAGTGGCTCCTGGGCGCTGCCGCGCGCGGCCGGACTCGTGGCGATGGCGGTCACCGTCGTCTCACCTCCTGCTCTTCGGGTCCAGGGCCTCGCGCAGCGACTCACCCATCAGGGTGAAGCCGAGCGCCACGACGACGATGCACAGCGCCGGGTAGACGGCGAGCGAGGGGTAGTCGTAGATGAAGCGCTGCGACGCACCGAGCATCTGCCCCCACTCGGGGGCGCTGTCGTCGGGGTTGCCCAGGCCGAGGAACGACAGTGCGGCGGCGTCGATGATCGAGGTGGCGATGACGAGCGTCGACTGCACGATCACCGGGCCGAGCGAGTTGGGCAGCATGTGGCGGAACACGATCGCCCGGGGGGTCACGCCGAGAGCCCGAGCCGCGAGCACGTGGTCGCTGTGCCGTTGCGCGAGCATCGAGCCACGCAGCAGCCGCGCGAACACCGGTATCTGCACGATGGCGATGGCGATGATCACCGTCCACTGGCTCGGGGTCGTCGCCAGCGCGGCGATGGAGATGGCGAGCATCAGCGAGGGGATGGAGAGCAGCACGTCGACGATCCGCATCACCACGGCATCCACCCAGCCGCCGAGAGCGCCCGCGAGGATGCCGAGCACCAGCCCGCCGGCCAGGCCGATGAGGGTGGCGAACACCCCGACGACGAGGGTCTGGCGGCTGCCGACGAGCAGTCGGGAGAAGAAGTCGCGGCCGACGTTGTCGGCACCGAGCGGGAAGCCGTCGCGCGCCGGCGGGATCGGGTTGGTCTGCTGGCGCACCTCGTCGATGAGCAGGCGCGCGGCCGGGTCGTGCGGCGCGATCCACGGGGAGATCACGGCGAGCACGACGAAGGCGAGGGTGATGACCGCACCGACGAGGAACACCGGGTTGCGGCGCAGCCGCTGCCAGGCGCTGGCGAGCAGCGAGACGCCCGGCTTCTCCTCGACGGTGCCGGCGTCAGCCACGGCCACCCCACCCGCGCTGCCGCTCGCGGCGAGGGCGTCGATGCGCTCCTTGCGGCGCCCCATCGGGCTGCCCGGGCTCATCGGGTCCGCACCCTCGGGTCGATGACCGCGTAGGAGATGTCGACGATCAGGTTGACGACGACGTAGATGGTCGCGGCGGCGAGGATGAGCACCTGGAGGACGGCGTAGTCCCGTCGCTCGAACGCGAGCGAGAGCGCCTCGCCGATGCCGCCGAAGTTGAAGACCCGCTCGGTGAGCACGGCTCCGGCGAGCAGCCCGCCGACCTGCAGGCCGATCGTGGTGACGACGGGGAGCAGCGCGTTGCGTAGCACGTGTCGGCCGCGGATGACGCGTGCGGTCAGGCCCTTGGACTCGGCGGTGCGCACGTAGTCCTCGCCGAGCACCTCGAGCACCGAGGCCCGGGTAATCCGGAAGATCACCGCGAACGGGATCGTAGCGAGCGCGATCGAGGGCAGCAGGAGATGCTCCAGCGCGTTCGCCGAGCAGTCGAGCTCGCGGGTGAGCAGGCCGTCGAGCACGAAGAACCCGGTCACCCGGGTGCAGTTCAGCGCGGAGTCCTGCCGGCCGGAGACCGGCAGCAGGTTCCACTCGACGGCGAACTGGTACTTGAGCAGGAAGGCCAGGAAGAACACCGGCACCGCGACGCCCACCAGCGAGAGGATGACGCTGCCGGTGTCCAGTGGCGAGTTGTGGCGGCGGGCGGCGAGGTAGCCGAGCGGGATGGCGAGCAGCACGGCGATGACGATCGCGAAGAACGACAGCTCGATGGTGGCGGGCAGCCGGGCGAGGAAGATGTCGAACGCGTCGCGTCCTGGCAGCACCCCGGTCGAGGCTCCGAACTCACCGCGCGCGGCCCGGCCGAGGAAGCTCCAGTACTGCACGTGCAGCGGCTGGTCGAAGCCGAGCGCCTCGGTGAGGGCCGCGCGGCTCTCGGGGGTGGCCCGCTCACCGAGGATGGCGGACACCGTGCCGCCGGGCAGTGAACGCAGCCAGGCGAAGATCAGCAGGGAGAGCACGAACACGACTCCGACCAGCTGGACGAGCCGCCGGATGATGAATCTCGCCACGGCAGACCCCTTCTCGTGACCGGCGGTGGCCGCCCCGACCGATGGCTCGGGGCGACCACCACACGGTGGACGGCGTCAGACCGGACTGCCGAGGATCACCGACCGGCCGTGGCTGAGTCGAACATCTCCGCGGGCAGCGGGCTGGCCACGACGCCCTCGACCTTGCCGCCGGTGACCA
>JBOFBK010000105.1:0-1667 GCA_051645525.1 Dermatophilaceae bacterium
TCAGCTCGCCGCGGTCGATGATCGCCTCGAACGCGCCGTCCCAGTCCTGGCCGAAGTGGATGTTGTGGTGCCGCAGGTGCGCGCCGGGCGCGCCGGAGGCGCCGACGTGCCAGACGACCGCCGAGGGCGAGTAGGAGCCACGCCGGGCGGTGCGCGGCATCGGAACCCCCGGCAGCAGCCGGTCGTAGGCCACCGGCAGGTCGGCGGTGCAGACGACCGCGTCGGCGGCCACCCGCTCCCCGTCGGCGGTGGCCACACCGGCGACCGCGCCGTCGCCGCGCCGCAGCACCTCGGTGACCTCCACGCCGAGGTGCACCGGCACGCCCGCGTCGGTGAGTGCGTGCGCCATCCCCGCCGGTACGGCGTGGAGGCCGCCGTCGGGGTAGAAGACGCCGAGCACGGTGTCCATGTAGGCGATGACGGCGAGCACCGCGCGAGCCTTCGCCGGCGCGATCCCGGCGTACAGGGCCTGGAAGCTGAAGAGGCGGGTGAGCCGGTCGTCGGTGAAGAACCGCCCGACCGTGGGCCCGAGCGCGCCCAGCCCGCCGAGCCGGAGCAGCTCGAGCGCGCGTCGTGGGGATCGCGCGAGGTCGAGCGGGCTGCCGTAGTTGTGGTCGACGAACGCGTCGAACTCGCACTGGTACAACCGCTCCAGCCAGGTGAGGAACCGGTCGAACCCGGCGGCGTCGGCGGCACCGACCTTGGTGCGGATCTCCTCGCGCAGGTCGGCCATGTCGGCTCGGACGAAGAGCTCGCTGCCGTCGGCGTAGACCGCCCGGTAGGCCGGGTCCAGGCGGCGCATCGGCACCAGGGCCTCGGGATCGCCGCCCACGGCACGGATCGGATGGTGCACCAGCTCGGGCATGGTCATGACGACCGGGCCGGGGTCGAACCGGAAGTCGCCCCGGTGCAGCACACCGGCGCGGCCGCCGACCACGGCGTCGCGTTCGAGCACGGTGACGTCGTGGCCGTCCGCGGTGAGATGGCAGGCGGCGGCGAGGCCGGACAGACCGGCACCGATGACGACGACTCTCATGAAACCCTCCAGGCGATCGTGTCGGCGAGTGAGCCGAGCGCCTCGACGGCCTCGGTGTGCGCACTGATGCCGTCGAGTGCCGTGTGCGAGCGGCCGACGAGTGCGGCGATCTCGGTCTCGGCGCGGTCCAGGACGCCGTGCTCGACCATCGCCGCCTGGAGCCGGGCGACGCCGTCGTCGTCGAGCGTACCGGCGTCGCAGGCGTCGAGCAGCGAGCGGGCGCCCGGAGGCAGCAGCTCGTCGGCCCAGCAGAGCAGCATCGTGGGCTTGCCGGAGCGCAGGTCGTCACCTGCCGGCTTCCCGGTCCGCGCAGGGTCGCCCCACACCCCGAGCACGTCGTCGCGCACCGCGAAGGCGTCGCCCACGAGGTCACCCCATGCGACGAGGCGCGCGACCAGGCCCGGGTCCGCCCCGGCCACCAATGCCCCGAGCTGAAGCGGACGGGTGATGGTGTACCGCCCGCTCTTGAACCGGGCGATGCGCGACGACGTCGCGAGGTCGCGGCGGCGACCGGCGGTGTGCGTGATGTCGAGCAGCTGCCCCTCGACCAGCTCCACGGTCATCAGCCGCCAGGCCCGCCGTACGTCGGGGGCGGTCGGCGACACGAGCAGGCCGGCCTCGCTGAGCGCGA
>JBOFBK010000106.1:0-2750 GCA_051645525.1 Dermatophilaceae bacterium
CCCCCCCCCCGCGGCCGTTCACGGTGATTCTGCAGCCGTCTAGGGTGATTCTCATGAGCGAGCTGCGCGGTCCGGCCCTCGTCGTCACCCGCCACGGTGGGCGGGAGGTGCTCGCCGTCGAGGACCGGCCGGTGTCGGAGCCGGGCCCCGGCGAGGTGCTGGTCGAGGTGGCTGCGGCCGGGGTCAACTTCGTCGACGTCTACCAGCGCGAGGGCGTCTACCCCGGTGAGATGCCGTTCGTCGCGGGCAACGAGGGCGCCGGGGTGGTGCTCGCGGTAGGGACAGGCGTCGAGACGCTGCGGGTCGGCGACCGAGTGGCGTGGCCGCACGGTCTTCGCAGCGCCGCTCGCCTGAGCGTGCAGCCGGCCCGGTCTCTGGTCGCGGTGCCGGGCGGCGTCGACCTCGAGGTGGCCGCCGCCGTGATGCTCCAGGGCCTGACCGCGCACTATCTCGTGACCAGCAGCTACCCGGTGGCCGAGGGCACTACCGCACTCGTGCATGCCGCGGCGGGTGGGGTCGGGCAGCTGCTCGTGCAGCAGGTGCGTCACCGGGGCGGCACCGTGGTGGCCACCGCCGGCGGCCCGGAGAAGTGCGACATCGCTCGCGGTCTCGGTGCCGAGCACGTCGTCGACTACCGGGCGACCGGCGACCTCGCGGCCGCCGTGCGTCAGGCGACCGGCGACCGGGGCGTCGATGTCGCGTACGACGGCGTGGGCAGGGACACCTTCGACGCCTCCCTCGACGCGCTGCGCCGGCGTGGCACGCTCGTGCTGTACGGCGGAGCGAGCGGCCAGGTGCCGCCGTTCGACATCCAGCGGCTGGGCCGCGGCGGCTCGCTCACCCTCACCCGGCCCTCGCTCAAGGACTTCATCGCCACCCGCGAGGAGCTGGAGTGGCGCGCCGGGGAGGTGCTCGCGGCCGTGGCCAGCGGTGGCCTGCACGTGGCGATCGGCGGCCGGTACCCGCTGGCCGACGCGTCATCCGCCTACGACGACCTCGAGAACCGCCGTACCACCGGCAAGCTCCTCCTCATCCCCTGACCGACCCGGCCACGCTCCAGAGTCGGGGTCAGGGCCAGAGGACGGCCACGGCCGTGGCGAGCAGGGCCAGCCCGGCGGCGGCGCGGACCAGCGGAACGACCGAGCCGGCGCCTCGCCGGGAGCGGCCGGCCGCCACCTCGGCACACCCGGCCACCGCGATGCCGACCACGAGCTTCACGCCCACCTTCACGTGGTCGACGTCGTCGTCGAGGGCCTCGGCCAGCCCGACCAGCACGATGCCGGTGAGCACCTGCATGCGAGACCCCCAGACCAACGCCGGGGTGACGCGGTCACGCGCGACGAACACCGCACTGCCGACGATCGCGGCCATGCCGAGCAGGTGGGCGAGGACGACCAGGTTCTGCACGAGCTCCACGGTCCACAACCTAGGCCGTCAGACCAGCCGGCGGCCCATCGCCCACGCCGTGAGCTCGTGCCGGGAGGACAGCTGCAGCTTGCGCAGCACCGACGACACGTGCGTCTCGACCGTCTTCACCGAGATGAACAGCTCCTTGGCGACCTCCTTGTACTGGTAGCCGCGGGCGATCAGCCGCATCACCTCTCGCTCGCGGGCCGAGAGCCGGTCGAGCTCCTCGTCGACCTCGGCCACCTCCCCCGCCGCCGCCCCGAACGCGTCGAGCACGAACCCCGCCAGCCGCGGGGAGAACACCGCGTCGCCGTCGGCCACCCGCCGCACCGCCACCACGAGATCACGCGCCCCGATCGTCTTGGTGACGTACCCCCGCGCCCCGGCCCGGATGACGGCGATCACGTCCTCCGCGGCATCCGACACCGACAGCGCGAGGAACCGCACCGGCCCCCCGGCGGCGGTCTCGATGCCCGCACACCCGCGGATGACGTCGGCGCCCCCGTGGCCCGACCCGCCCGGCAGGTGCACGTCGAGCAGCACGACGTCGGGCCGCTGCTCACGGATGACGGCCACCGCGGCCTCGACATCGGGTGCCTCGCCGACGAACTCGCACACCGGCGCCGCACCGGACATCGCGGCGGTCAGCTCGGCGCGCACGCCCGTGCGGAACATCCGGTGGTCGTCGACGAGGACGACCCGGACCGGGCCGCGGGTCCCACGCTCTGCGTGGGCGGACGATACCCGCCCGCCAGGTGTGGCGGGGGCGCCTGGCGTGGCGGGGGTCGTGGGCCGGCCGGGTGTGGTGCTCATGAGGTGTCTCCTTCGATCGGCGGGAGCCGCAGCTCCACCTCGGTCCCTTCCTCCAGCCGGCGGATCCGGGCGCTGCCGCCGTGCCGCTCCATGCGGCCGAGCACCGACTGTCGCACGCCGAGCCGGTCGTCGGGCACGTCGTCCAGGTCGAAACCGTCTCCGCGGTCGCGGACGAACGCCTCGACCCCGTCCGTCCCGATCTCGAGATAGGCCGCCACCGGTGGCCGGCCGTGCCGGACGGCGTTGAGCAGTGCCTCCCGCACCGCGCGGGACAGCGCCGCGCCGTGCTCCTCGAACGGCCGGTCACCGGTGACCACGAGGTCGATCGGCACGCCGTGCACGTCCTCGACCTCGTTGGCGACCTCGGTGACCGCGGCCGCGAGCGAGGACTGCGCTCCGACCGGCCCGGCGTACAGCCACGAGCGCAGCTCGCGCTCCTGAGCGCGGGCGAGCCGGGTCACCGAGGCCGGGTCCGCGGACTGCCGTTGGATCAGCGCCAGGGTCTGCAGCACGGAGTCGTGCAGATGCGC
>JBOFBK010000107.1:0-2817 GCA_051645525.1 Dermatophilaceae bacterium
GCCGTCCCACCAGCGGCCAGCCGGTCTGGCTGCCGCCGCTACCGGCACAACTCACCCTCGACCAGGTGGCCGTCCCGCCGGTCGCGACGACCTCGGGGTTGCGGATGCCGCACCGCGGCCACCTCCGGGTGCCGATGGGTCTGGTCGACGACCCGCGGCGGCAGGCCCAGGGGCCGTGGGAGCTCGACCTCGGCGCGTCCGGCGGGCACGTCCTCGTCGTGGGCGGGCCGCGCACCGGCCGCACCACCGTCCTGCGCACGCTCGCGTCATCCCTGTCCCTGACCCATGGAGCGTCCGACGCCGTGGTGTTCGGCATCGACCTGCTCGGCTCCAGCCTCCAGGCCCTCGACGACCTGCCGAACGTGGCAGGCATCGGGGTCCGCAGCGACCCCGAGGTGGTGCGCCGCACCGTGGAGGAGGTGGCCGCCGTGCTCGCCGCCCGCGAGGACCTCTTTCACCACCACCGGCTCGACGGCCTGGCCGCGGCGCGGGCAGCCCGCCGGGACGGCACGGTCCCCGCCGACGCGATGCTCGCCGACGTCGTCCTCCTCGTCGACGGGTACGGCCAGCTCGGTGAGGAGTTCGAGCAGGTCGGTGAGGTGGTGCAGGGAATCGTGCGCCGAGGTGCGGGCTTCGGCATCCACGTCGTCGCCACGGTGACCCGAGGGAACGAGGTGCGCCTGGCGCAGCAGTCCTTCTTCGGCACCACGCTCGAGCTGCGGCTCGGCGACCCGGCGGAGTCAGCGGTCGGCCGCACGCTGAGCGAGACGCTGAGTGACGCTCCGCCCGGTCGGGTACTGCTGCCGTCGTCGCTCTTCGCCCAGGTGGCGCTGCCGCGGGTCGACGGCGTCGCCGACCGGGACAGCGCCACCGACGGGCTCGCCGACCTCGTCGCCCGGGTCGGTGAGCACGCGGCGGAGAGCGCGCCGCGGATCCGGCTGGTCCCTCCGGTGGTACACCCGGCGGCGCTGGAGCCGAGCCGGCGGCGCGGTCTGGTGCCGATCGGGTTGAGCGAGTCCACCCTGGAGACGGTGACGCTCGATCTCGATGGCGCCGACCGGCACGTCGTCGCCATCGGCGACGCGCAGACAGGGCGGTCCTCGCTGGTGCGTCACCTCGTGCGCACCCTCGTCGCGCAGTACACCTCGGAGGAGCTGGTGTTCGCGGTGGTCGATCCACGCCGTGGGCTGCGAGGTGAGGTGCCCGAGGAGTACCTCGGTGCGTACGCCGGGTCGACGGCGACGGCGGAGCGGCTCGTCGCGGCGATCCTCCCCGAACTACGGTCGCGGGTTCCGCACGGCGCGGATGACGAGCAGGCGGCGGTCCCGCAGCCGAAGATCGTCCTGCTCGTCGACGACTACGAGGTGGTCACGGCAGGTGGTGGCTCCCCGTTGCAGGCGCTCGTGCCGTTCGCGGCGATGGCAGCCGAGGTCAACCTGCACGTCGTCCTCACCCGGCGCACGGCCGGCGCGTCCCGCGGCGTGTTCGAGTCGTCCTTCGCGGCGATCCGCGACTCCGGGGCGGTCGGGCTCTTGTTCTCCGGGGACCGGTCCGAGGGCCAGCTGCTCGGCTCGGTGCGGCCGACGCGGCTACCTCCCGGGCGGGCGCAGCTGGTGCGTACCGGCGAGCCCGTGGTCACGGTGCAGCTCGCCCACCAGCCACCCGCCGACGCACCGCTGGAGGGCCACGGCTTCGGCTCGACCTGAACGGCCCCCGGTCGCGCGCCGTCGCTGCTCTGCCGGGCGCAACAGAACCGGGCCGCGACCTGGGTGGCCCTCCGATGACACGGCACGGAGACCGGCGGCGGTCAACCCGCGGCGGTGGCACGATCACTTCCGTGTCGATGTCTCCACTCGCCCCGCCCGGACTCGCCGATCGGGTCGACCTGAACAGCGACCTCGGCGAGAGCTTCGGCACCTGGAAGCTCGGCGACGACCAGGCGATGCTGGATGTCGTGACCAGCGCCAACGTCGCCTGCGGCTTCCACGCGGGCGACCCGCGCACCCTGCGGGAGGTCTGTGCGTGGGCGTCCGAGCGGGGCGTGGCCATCGGCGCGCAGGTCGGCTACCGCGACCTGGCCGGCTTCGGCCGCCGCTTCGTCGACGTCGAGCCCGCCGACCTCACCGCCGACGTGATCTACCAGCTGGGCGCACTCGACGGCATCGCCCGGGCAAGCGGCTCGGGGGTGCGCTACATCAAGCCGCACGGCGCCCTCTACAACGCCATCGTCCATCACGAGCAGCAGGCCGCCGCGGTCGTGGCGGCGGTGGTCGCCTATGACGCGGCGCTCCCCGTGCTCGGCCTGCCCGGATCGGCCTGGCTGCGCCTCGCCACGGAGGCCGGGCTGACCACGCGGTGCGAGGCGTTCGCCGACCGCACCTACACCGCCCAGGGCACGCTCGTGCCGCGTCGCGAGCCCGGCGCCGTGCTCCACGACGCCGACGTCGTCGCCGACCGCGTGCTGCGACTCGTGACCGAGTCGGTGGTCACGTCGGTCGACGGCACCGACGTCGAGGTGCGGGCCGACTCGGTGTGCGTACACGGCGACACCCCCGGCGCGGTCGCCATGGCCCGCGCCGTCCGGGCCCGGCTCGAAGCCGCGAACGTGCGCATCGAGGCGTGCTGGTGAACGGCCCCGCACGCCTCGCAACCACCCCCGGCCTCGAGGCGTGCCGGTGACGCGCACTCACCGGCTCGACCCGCCGGGCACCTGGCGCGCGTGCGGTGACGCCGCCGCCCTGGTCGAGGTCGGCGACCTCGCGCACCTGCTCCGGCTGCACGCCGCCGTGGTCGGTGCGGTGGACGACGGTTCGCTCA
>JBOFBK010000108.1:0-3950 GCA_051645525.1 Dermatophilaceae bacterium
TGGGCCCGCATTCCGGCGGGCCCACCACCTCGCCTGCCGCTCCGCCCGCCGTCGCCGTCGTCGCCTCTGTCATCCGGTTCGGTCGACGGTGACCCGCCGAGTCCCCGACGTCCTCACCCGTGACGAGGCCTACCGTCGCCGCGACGTCATCCCCGAGGCCACCTACGACGTGGAGCTCGACCTGCGCGACGCCCCGTCCAGCGCCACGGTCGCCTTCGCCAGTCGCACCACGATCCGGTTCCCGGCGGTTGCGGGCGCCGACACCTTCGTCGACCTCCGAGCGCGACGGCTGCTGCGGGCTGAGCTCAACGGCCACCCGGTGGCACCCTCGGGCGCGCACCGCCTGGTTCTCAAGAGCCTCCAGCCGCACAACGAGCTCGTCGTCCACGCCGAGTGCGAGTACTCGCGGTCCGGCACCGGTCTGCACCGGTTCCACGACCCGGTCGACGGCGCCACCTACATCTACACCCAGTTCCAGCCTTTCGAGGCGCACCGGGTCTACCCGTGTTTCGACCAGCCCGACATCAAGGCGCGGGTGGCCTGGACCGTCCATGCCCCCACCGACTGGGTCGTGGTCGGCAACGGACCCGCCGAACGGGACGGCGACACGTGGCGGTTGCGCCGCACCGCTCCGGTCCCGACGTACGTCACGGCCGTCGTCGGTGGACCGTTCCACACCGTCCGTGCCCACCACCGCGGGCTACCACTCGACGTGCACTGCCGCCGGAGCCTGGCCACGGCCCTAGACCCGGAGGAGCTGTTCGAGCTGACCCGCCAGGGCCTCGACTTCTTCACCGAGCTGTTCGACCACCCCTACCCGTTCGACCAGTACAGCCAGGTCTTCGTGCCGGAGTTCGCCATGGGTGGGATGGAGAACGCCGGCTGTGTGACGCTGGCGGAGCGATTCGTCTTCGGGTCGGTTGTCACCGACGCCGCACGGCTGTCACGGGCGAACGTGCTGCTTCACGAGATGAGCCACATGTGGTTCGGGAACCTCGTGACGATGAGGTGGTGGGACGACCTGTGGCTCAACGAGGCGTTCGCCACCTATCTCGCCTCGCTCGCGATGTCGCGAGCGACGAGGTTCGGCGAGCGCGCGTGGTCGGAGTTCGCGCATGCCTCCAAGGCGTGGGCCTATGCGGAAGACGTCCGGACCGCGACCCATCCGGTGGTCGCGGATGTCTCCGACACCGGGATGGTCGCGACCGCCTTCGACGGCATCACCTACGCCAAGGGCGCCTCCATCCTCAAACAGCTCGCTCACTGGGTCGGGCCCGAGGAGTTTCGGGCGGGCGTGCGTCGCTTCGTCGCGGCGCACGCGTACGGCAACGCCGGCCTGGGCGATCTGCTCGCCGAGCTCGCTCGCGCGCCGGTCCCCGGAGAGCGTGGCGCCCGCGAGCTGAGCCGGTGGGCCCACGAGTGGCTGACGTCGACCGGGGTCGGCGTGGCCTGGCCCGAGGTACAGGTGGGCTCCGACGGCCGCTACGTCGCGGCGGCCGTGCGACAGGCCCAGGCGACCGGGCCGACGCGCCGGCACCGGGTCGCCATCGGGTTGTACGCCGGCTCGGGCGCAGCGCTCGAACGCCGCGACCGGGTCGAGGTCGAGCTGACCGGGCCCGCCACCGAGGTGCCCGACCTGATCGGGCGAGCGGCGGCCGACCTCGTCCTGGTCAACGACGACGACTTGGCCTACACCCGGGTCCGGTTCGATCCCCGGTCGGCCACCACCGTGGTGGACCGGCTCGGGGACGTGCAGAGCTCCCTGGCCCGCACGCTGTGCTGGGAGGCGCTGTGGGACATGACCCGGGGCGCCGAGCTGCCGGCGAGTCGTTGGGTCGGTGTCGTCGCCCGCCATGCGGAGCGCGAGGGCGAGGTCGGCGTGCTCCAGTCTCTGCTGGCACGGGCCACCATCGCGGTGCGCCAGTACGTCGGCGCCGGCAGCATCGACCTTGCGCGCCGACTGCTGGCTTCCGCCGCCCGTGGCGCGCTGGACCGAGCCGCGCCCGGTAGCGATGCCCAGCTCACCTGGGCCC
Source organism: Dermatophilaceae bacterium (assembly GCA_051645525.1). Taxonomy (GTDB): domain Bacteria; phylum Actinomycetota; class Actinomycetes; order Actinomycetales; family Dermatophilaceae; genus JBOFLG01. Next base: position 2,034 of record JBOFBK010000108.1, read on the forward strand.
GGTGCCTGGTCACCCACGAGATGGATCCGCGGTTCGCCGCGGGACTGCTCGATCCGGATGGCCGGCGACCGCGCGGGCTCGTCGTGGACGCCGCGCTGCGGTGGTACGTGGTCGCCCGACTGGCCGTTCTCGGCGCTCTCGACGGCGACGCGATCGATGCGGAGGCCGCCCGGGACCCCGGCGATCTGGGTCGGCGCCGGGCATGGGCCGCCCGCGCGGGACTACCCGACCCGATGGCGAAGGAGGCAGCCTTCGCCGCCGCCATCGCCGGCGACGGGCTCGGGCTCGGGCTCGGCACTCGGCGCGCCATCCTGGCCGGATTCTGGCGCTCGGAGCAGCCCGACCTGCTGGCGGAGCACGCCGCGGCGCGCTGGGTGGAGGCCGTCGAGCGGGTGTGGTCCGAGCAGCCCCCCGCCGAGGCCGCGGCTCTCACCGAGGCGCTGTTCCCGGCGTGCCGGGTGACGGAGACCGTTGTCGATGCGGCCGATCGGTTGTTGTCGTCGGGGCGGCTGACGGACGTCGCGAGCCAGATCGTGGTCGAGGCGCGCGACGACGCGGTGCAGGCACTGCGCATCCGCGCCGCCGACGAGCGAGCCACGGGTGCGGTTGCCGCGGGAGGCGACCCCAATGCTGTCGCGTCCGGCGGGACGGTGGGGGAAGCAGGAGTCAGGGAGGCGGCGCGATCTCGCCGGAGCCGCGCTGCACGAGGGTGGGCTCGATGACCACGTGCCGCGGGGGAGCGGTGTCGCCCGCGATACGGGTGAACAGCAGGTCGGCCACGGTCTGGCCGATGCGCCACACGTCTTGCCGGATGACGGTCAGCGGCGGGTCGAGGAGATCCGCCGTGGGGAAGTCGTCGAACCCGACGAGGGCCACCGTCGTGCGCAGCCCGCGCTCGATGAGCGCACGTACGGCGCCGGTGGCGAGGATGTTGCGTGCCGCGAAGAAGGCCGTCGGGGGGTCGGCGAGGTCGAGCAGCCGGTGCACGACCTCGGTGGCGTGTCCGCTGGACTCGACATCGGCGACGAGCAGCGCCGGGTCGGCCTGCAGGCCGCGCGCTGCATATGCCGCGAGGAAGCCGTCGCGCCGATGGTCCGAGGTGTGCAGCCCGGTGAGGTGGAACAGCGCGCCGACGCGCCGGTGGCCGAGGTCGAGCAGGTGGTCGGCCGCGAGCCAGGCGCCGTGGCGGTTGTCGACGATGACCGAGTCGGCGTCGACACCCCGTGGTGGGCGGTCGACGAACACGGCGGGCGTGCCGGTGCGCAGCTCGCCGACCAGGTAGTCCTGCCGCTCGGTCGCCGGCATGAGGACCAACCCGTCGACCCGCCGGGTGACGAGGTCGTGCACGAGCTCCTGCTCCCGCCCGGCTCCCTCGTCGAGGCTCGCGGCCAGCACCGCCGTGTGGTGGCGCCGAGCGGTGTCCTCGAGCGCGCGCAGCACCGAGGCCGAGAACGAGTTGGAGATGTCCTGCACGAGGGCGCCGATCAGGCCGGTGCGTGCGCCCGTACGGCGCAGGTTGCTCGCCGCGAGGTTCGGCCGGTAGTCGAGCCGCGCGACCGCGGCGGCGACCCGGTCGCGCACGTCGGCCGACACTCCGGGCTCGTCGTTGACGACTCGTGACACGGTCTTCAGGCTCACCCCGGCGAGTGCGGCGACGTCCCGCATCGTGGCCCGGAGCGGGCCTGACAACGGTGTCACGTTCACGTCACAATGTGTAGAGGATGGCTTGACCCATGCGCAAGCACACGCTAAGACTCGATCTGACAACGTTGTCAGCAGCAGCGTCGTCCGGCTCAGGTCTGACAGCTCGAAGGAGAGTTATCACCATGCACATGCGACCCATCCGGTCACGAGGCGCGCGCCGGGCGCTCGCGGTCGTCGGCATCATCGGACTCGCCCTCGGCGCCGCGGCATGCG
>JBOFBK010000109.1:0-12379 GCA_051645525.1 Dermatophilaceae bacterium
CGTGTCCGTCGACGCAGCGCACGGCCGCCTCGTGTCCGTCGACGCAGCGCACGGCCGCCTCGTGTCCGTCGAGGCAGCGCATGGCCGCGTCGACATCGTGGACGACCGGCACGCCCGGCGGGGGAGCGGGGCGGCGGACCACGACGACCGGCACGCCGCGCTGCGCCGCGGCATCCAGCTTGGCGACGGTGTGGACGCCGCCGGAGTCCTTGGTGACGAGCACGTCGCAGCCGTGCCGCTCCTGGAGCGCCAGCTCGCGCGCCAGCGGGTAGGGGCCACGGTCGAGCACGACCTCCCACCCCGGCGGCAGGTCGAGGTCGGGCGGGTCGACCACCCGGGCGAGCACGGCGTGACTTCGCAGCGGGCCGGTGTAGTGGCCGAGCGGTTGCCGCCCGACCGTGAGCAACGGGCGGTGCCCGAGCCGGGCCGCGCCCGCGGCGGCCTCGTCGTGGTTCTCGACAACGTGCCAGCCTGGTCGCGGCTCCCACCCGGGACGCAGCAGGCGCACGAGGGGAGTCGACGGCAGGCTGGCACAGGCTGCGGCGGCGTTGGCCGAGATGCGCTCGGCGAACGGGTGGGTGGCGTCGACCACGGCATCGAAGGTCGCTGCCGCGGAACGCAATCCGTCCACCCCTCCGAACCCGCCGATGCGCACCGCACCGACCGGCAGCTGCGGCTCGCGTACCCGGCCGGCGAGCGAGGTCGTGACGTCGTGCCCGAGCCCGACCAGCCGGGCGGCCAGGGCACGCGCCTCGGCGGTACCCCCGAGCAGCAGCACCTTCATGACCCGCAGCCCGCTGGTGGCAGCACGGGCAGCCCTGCGGGAGAGCCCGATCGGGCGAGGTCGAGCAGGGCGTCGACGTCGATGTGGTTCTCCATGAGGTCGCCGAGCAGGTCGAGCCGCGCCGCCCGGGCCGCGGTGAAGCTCACGGTCGACGGCGGGCGGCCGAGCAGGTCGCGCAGCAGCGCACCGCGCAGGGGGTCGCCCTCCAGGCTGCCGTGCCACATGGTGCCGAGCACCGGGCCCTGCCGCGCGCCGCCGAGGAACTCCTCGGCATCCGCACCGACCGTGACCACGCCGTGGTGGATCTCGTACCCCGACGCCCGGGCGCCGAGCGCCGACCCGACCGGCAGCCGCAGCGTCTTCTCGGGCACGAAGTCGGTTCGTACGTCGAGCAGCCCGAGCCCGTCGACGACCCGCCCGACCGGACCTTCGACTCCGTGCGGGTCGGCGATGCGCGACCCGAGCATCTGGAACCCGCCGCAGATGCCGAGCACCGGCCGCCCCGCGGCGGCGTGTGCGTGCACGGCGGCATCGAGGCCACGATCACGCATCCAGGCGAGGTCGTCGATGGTGGCGCGCGTGCCGGGCAGCACGACGAGGTCGGCGTCGGCGAGGTCGGCGGGCCGGGCGACGAAGACGACGTCGAGGTCGGGCTCGAGCCCGAGCGCGTCGACATCGGTGAGGTTGCTGATTCGCGGCAGCCGGATGACGCCCACCTTGAGAGCGCCGTCGGCGCGCCTCCTGCCGGCTCGGGATCGGCGACCGTCGAGGTCGAGCGCGTCCTCGGAGTCCAGCCAGAGGTCGGGGTGCCACGGGATGACGCCCAAGGTGCGCCGTCCCGTCATCCGGGAAAGGGCGTCGACGCCGGGTGTGAGGAGGGAGGCGTCGCCGCGGAGCTTGTTGATGACGAACCCCGCCACGAGCGCCTGGTCGGCGGGGTCGAGCAGCGCCACCGTGCCGTACATCGCGGCGAACACCCCGCCCCGGTCGATGTCGCCCACCACCACCGTGGGCAGCGAACCATATTGTGCCAAGCCCATATTCACGTAGTCGCCGGCCCGAAGGTTGATCTCGGCCGGGCTGCCCGCACCCTCGGCGACCACGATGTCCACGCGCGAGGCGAGGTCGTCGAACGCCGCGTGCGCCGCGGCGGCCAGGTGGCGCCGGCCGTCCAGCCAGTCGGCGCTGCCCACCGTGCCGGCCGGCCGGCCCATCAGCACCACGTGGCTACGCCGGTCGCCGCCGGGCTTGAGCAGCACGGGATTCATCGCCGGCTCGGGCGGCATCCCCGCGGCGAGCGCCTGCACCCACTGGGCCCGGCCGATCTCGGCAGTGCCGCCGTCGGGCCCGGCGCACACCATCGAGTTGTTCGACATGTTCTGCGCCTTGAACGGCGCGACCCGAACCCCGCGCCGGGCGAACGCGCGGCACAGGCCGGTGGTGACCACGCTCTTGCCGGCGTCGGAGGTGGTGCCGGCCACGAGCAGCCCGCTCACGCCGCACCTTCGGGTGGAGCGCCATCGGATGGAGCGCGGAGGAGGCAGATGTCCATGACCCAGCCGGCCGCTCGTGCCGCGTGCTCGCGGGTCGCCCGGATGTCGTCGCGCACGTCGGCCACCCGTCCGGCGAGGAGCTGTTCGGTGTCGGTACCGAGGTTCGCCCCCCACCAGATCGACCAGCGCCCGAGCCCGTCGAGCCCGTCGACCCCGTCAAGCCCGTCGAGCCCCCGCGGGCCGGCCAACATCACCACGATGTCGCGCTGGCCGGCCGCGACTGCCTCGGGCAGCCGCCGGGCGGTGGTGACGTGCACTGGCCGGCCCACCGGATGCAGCACGAGCCGGTGCCGGGCCGCGAGCAGCTGCGGCGCGCTGACGCCGGGCAGCACGTCCCAGTCGACTCCGAGCCGGGCAGCCAGCGCCTCGACCACTCGGATCGTGGAGTCGTAGAGCGACGGGTCGCCCCAGACGAGCAACGCCGCCGTGCCACCACGCTCACGCAGTACCGTCTCGTAGGCCTCGACCCGAGCCTGGTGCCAATCCTTTACTGCGCGTGGGTAGTCGGCCGGGTCGTCGCGGTCGCGCGCGGGGTCGGGCACGGCCACCAGCTCGACCCCGGCGGCGGCTGCGACCGCCCTGCGCACGGCGAGCAGGGCGTCATCCGGGCCCTTGTCGGCCGCGAGCACGTAGTCGGCCGAGGTCAGCGCCTCGGCGACCTCACGGGTCAGGTGCTGCGGCCCCATGCCGATGCCGAGCACGCGCACCCGCAGCGGCGCCGGCACCGCCGACACCGCCGGCACCGCCGGCACCGCCGCGAGGGGAGACTGCGGGCCGGTCGTGCTCATTCGCCGCGGTCCTCGAGCTCGCCCTCGACCTCGAGGTAGACCTGCTGCATCGCGGCCAGCACCCTCCCGTCGGGCTCGGCCCACAGCCCGCGCTCGGCCGCCTCGTGCAGCCGCTCGACGATGCCGCGCAGCGCCCACGGGTTCGACCGCCGCAGGAACGCCTGGGTGGTCTCGTCGAGCACGTACTCGCGAGCCAGCCGGTCGTACATCCAGTCGTGCACCACGCCGGCGGTGGCGTCGTAGCCGAAGAGGTAGTCGACCGTGGCGGCCAGCTCGAACGCGCCCTTGTAGCCGTGCCGCTGCATCGCCGCGATCCAGCGCGGGTTGACCACGCGGGCGCGGAACACCCGCGCGGTCTCCTCCGACAGCGAGCGGGTGCGCACGGCATCCGGTGTGGTCGAGTCGCCGATGTAGGCCCGCGGGTCGGCACCGGTGAGCGCCCGCACGGTGGCCACCATGCCGCCGTGGTACTGGAAGTAGTCGTCGGAGTCGACGATGTCGTGCTCGGCGGCGTCGATGTTCTTCGCGGCCACCTGGATGCGGCGGTAGTTGGTGCGCATGTCGTCGGCCGCGGGGATGCCGTCGAGGCCGCGTCCGTAGGCGAACCCGCCCCACGCCGTGTACACCTCGGCGAGGTCGGCGTCGTCGCGCCAGCTGCCCGACTCCACCACCTGCAGGATGCCGGCGCCGTACGACCCCGGCTTCGAGCCGAACACCCGCGTCGTGGCGCGACGGTGGTCGCCGTGCGCGGCGAGGTCGGCGGCGGTATGGGCGCGCACGTGGTTCTGGTCGGCCGGCTCGTCCAGGTCGGCGACCAGCCGCACCGCGTCGTCGAGCATGGCCACCACGTGCGGGAACGCGTCGCGGAAGAACCCCGAGATGCGCACCGTCACGTCGACGCGCGGCCGGCCCAGCTCCTCGAGCGGGATGACGGTGAGCCGGCTGACCCGCCGCGACGCCTCGTCCCACTCGGGCCGCACGCCGAGCAGGGCGAGCACCTCGGCCACGTCGTCGCCGCTGGTGCGCATCGCGCTGGTGCCCCAGACGGACAGGCCCACCGAGGTGGGGTAGCGGCCGGTGTCGTCGAGATGGCGCTGCAGCAGCGAGTCGGCCATCGCCTGCCCGGTCTGCCAGGCCAGCCGCGAGGGCACCGCTCGCGGGTCGACGGTGTAGAAGTTGCGCCCGGTGGGCAGCACGTTGACCAGGCCGCGCAGCGGCGAGCCCGACGGGCCGGCCGGCACGAAACCCCCGTCCAGGGCGTGCAGTACGGCGTCCAGCTCGTCGGTGGTGCGGGCCAGGCGGGGCACCACCTGCTCGGCGGCGAAGGCGAGCACGCGGCGCACCTCCGGCTCGTCGTGCAGCGCGTCGACGGCACCGACCGCCCAGTCGGCGGCCTCCATCCGCTCCACGAGCACCCGTGCGCGGGCCTCGACCTCGTCGACCGCCGCGAGCGCCTCATCCGGCTTCAGTCCGAGCGCCGACCGCAGCCCCGGGACCGCGCCCGGGGCGCCACCCCACACCTGGGCCGCGCGCAGGATCGCCAGCACCAGGTCGACCCGGGCCGGGCCGGTGGGCGGCGCGCCGAGCACGTGCAGCCCGTCGCGGATCTGGGCGTCCTTGATCTCGCAGAGCCAGCCGTCGACGTGCAGCAGGAAGTCGTCGAAGTCGTCGTCGTCGGGGCGCTCGTCGAGGCCGAGGTCGCGGTGCAGCTCGGCGGCGCGCATCAGCGCCCAGATCTCGCCGCGCACCGCCGGCAGCTTGGCCGGGTCCATGGCGGCGATGTTGGCGTGCTCGTCGAGCAGCTGCTCCAGGTGGGCGATGTCGCCGTAGGTCTCGGCCCGGGCCATCGGCGGCACCAGGTGGTCGACGATGGTGGCGTGCGCCCGGCGCTTGGCCTGGGCGCCCTCGCCGGGGTCGTTGACGAGGAACGGGTAGACCAGCGGCACGTTGCCGAGGGCGGCATCCGGCCCGCACCCGGCGGAGAGGGCGGCGTTCTTGCCGGGCAGCCACTCCATCGAGCCGTGCTTGCCGAGGTGCACCATGGCGTGCGCGCCGAAGCCGTGCTCGATCCAGCGGTAGGCGCCGAGGTAGTGGTGGCTGGGCGGCAGGTCGGGGTCGTGGTAGATCGCCACCGGGTTCTCGCCGAAGCCCCGGGGCGGCTGGATGAGGATGACGACGTTGCCCGCGCGGAGCGTCGCGAGCACCAGCTCGCCGGAGTCATCGACGAAGAGACTGCCCGGCGCGGGCCCCCACGCCTCGGCCATCCGGGTGCGCAGGCTCGCCGGGAGGTCGGCGGTCCAGGCCGCGTAGTCGGATGCCGTGACCCGCACGTGCGCGTCGGTGAGCTGGGCGCCGGTCAGCCACTCCTCGTCCTGGCCGCCCGCCGCGATCAGCGCGTGGATCAACGCGTCACCGGCTGCGGTGTCCGCGTCGTCGGGGCCACGGTCGGGGCTACGACCCGCGCCCTCCGCCCCATCCGTACCGTCGCTGTGACCGGCGTCCGCGGCATCCGCGCCAGCACGATCCGCGGCATCCGAGCCCTCGCCGGTATCCGTACGCCGGGCGCCGCCCTGGCTGGCGTTGCTCACGAGTCCGCCGGTGCTGTCGGCGCTGTCGAGGATGCGGGTCACCTCGTTGTCGGTGCCGAGGTCGTAGCCGGCGTCCCGGAGCCGCCGCAGCAGCCGGATCGCCGACACGGGGGTGTCGAGGCCGACCGCGTTGCCGATGCGGGCGTGCTTGGTCGGGTATGCCGACAGCACCAGCGCAAGCCGCTTCTCGGAGTTGGGGATTCGGCGGAGCTGGGCGTGCGCCACGGCGGTGCGCGCGACCCGGTCGGCGCGCTCGGGGTCGGCGACGTAGCGGGGGAGCCCGTCGCGGGAGTCGATCTCCTTGAACGAGAACGGCGCGGTGATGACGCGCCCGTCGAACTCGGGGATGGCGATCTGGGTCGCCGAGTCCAGCGGGCTCACCCCGTCCTCTGAGCGCTCCCACTCCGCCAAGCTGCTCGTCAAGCACAGGCCCTGGAGCACCGGGATGTCGAGGGCCGCCATCCGCTCGACGTCCCACGACTCGTCGTCACCGCCCGCGCTCGCACTCGACGGCACGCTCCCGCCGGCGGCGAGCACGGTGACGACGAGGGCGTCGAGCGTGCCGAGTGCGTCGTACAGCTCGTCGGGCGCCGACCGCAGCGAGCCGGCGAAGATCGGCAACCCGACCGCCTCACCGGTGGCGTCGACGGCGTCGGCGAGGGCGTGCACGAAAGCGGTGTTGCCGCTCGCTTCGTGCGCCCGGTAGTAGAGGATGCCGATGCGCGCGAGGTCGGCGCCGCCTGGACCGGTCTCGGTGCGCTCGGCCCAGCCCCAGGCGGGGAGCGGCGCCGGCGGGGCGAACCCGGCGCCGGTGAGCAGCACCGTGTCGCCGAGGAACGCGTGCAGCTGGGCGAGGTTCGCCGGCCCGCCCTCGGCGAGGTACCGGTGTGCCTCGGCGGCGACGCCCATCGGCACGGTCGAGAGCTCCATCAGCTCGGCACTGGGCTGCTGCTCGCCGCCGAGCATCACCACCGGGGTGCCACCGGCGCGCACCCGGGCGAAGCCGTTGCAGAGGTCCTGGGGCGAGCCGAGAATGCGGCCGACCACGAGGTCGCACCCGTCGATGACCTCCGCCATCGACTGGTGGCCGGGGCGGGCCGGGTTGGCCCACACCCAGGCGGCGCCGGAGGCGCGGGCCGAGAGCAGGTCGGTGTCTGACGTGGACAGCAGCGCGATACGGCGCGGCGACTCGGGCATGAGCCGGTTCCTCCTCGCGGGGTTCTCGCCCCGTCGATCGGTCGGAGATCCTCGTGGGCCGTGTCTGGCTGCGTCGCAGGCGACGTCACAGTGGCGGAACCGCCCCGGAGTCTCACCGGGTTCCAGCGTCACGAGGGTGGAGGCACCAACCTACGCGGAACACCCCCCGGCGCGCGTCATCCTCACTCATTCCCTGCACGAGTGGAGTCACCCTCAGCGACGCACGCCTGTCGCAGCGTCGGCATCGGATGACGTTCTCGCGCAACGCGGTCTCGTCGGCGCGCCATCCCCATCCGACGCTGATCCCGGTGTACGGCAGGTCGTAGACGGCGTTGTCGGCAATCAGCAGCTTGTGCGCGTAGGCGGCGAAGATCCCGACACTGCCCGAGCAGTCCAGTCCGACCGAGTGCACGCGGTCGCCCTCGACGTGGACGTCCGAGATGAGCTCGGTCGCGTCGACGTTGCCGCGCACCAGGTCGCCGGTCGTCGCGTCGTTCGACACCCGGGCCACATCGCGCGCGCTCGCCAGCGAGCAGGACGCGGCCTGGGTACACGCGGTGCCGTACCTGGCCTACTACCTGTGCCGCGGCCTCGAGGCCACCTCGCTGCGCGAACTGGTCCGGGTAGCCGGCGCCCGCTGGGCGGTCGAGGAGACCTTCCAAGTGCGGTCTCTAGGTGCGGCTGTAGTACTAGTCGTCGATCGGAGCGAGATGCAAGCCCAGGACGAATGGCGAGCCGCACGCCTGGTGTCGCGTGTAGTACCGCTCGCGCAGGACGTCGATCTCGCGCCTCAGCTCGCGAGCGTCATCCTCGAGCAGTCGCAGCGGCGTCCATCCCCAGGAGACCGGAGCGACGGCCGGGTCATCGACCGAGACCGCCTGACCGTTCGCATGGACGAGTTCCGTACCGAGCCGCCCGGCGCGCTTGGTGACCCGAAGGCTCCCGTCCGGGTTCTGCTTGAGATGCCGCAGTGCCTGCTGCTCGAGCGAACGGACGAACCGGTCGTGCCAGCGGTTCTCGACGGCTCCGACCTCGCGGGTGCCGAACAGTACCGACAGCGGGATGTCGAACTCTTCCGATGTCGCCACATATGTCGTGATCGGTCGACCCTTGCGGCGCTGGAGTCGGTGCCGGCGCAGCAGACCGACTCGCTCGAGGGTCCGTACCCGCACGTAGGCCCGGGCAAATGGCACGCCGAGCTCGCGGGCAGCCTTCGCGACGGACTGCTCCTCTCCGATGAAAGCGCCCAGGTACATCAGGTGCTCGGCATCCACGAGGCATCGGATGGCCTTGGCCTCCGTGACTCGACGAGGCTGCGTAGGTGTGGGCTCGGCGACGGCCCGGCGGAGGGCGAGGGTCCGCTCGCGAGTGGGCCGCACTTGTCGGCGGACGACGTGCGCCCCAGGGCCGCGTCGGGTGCTGCTAGTGACGAGCCCGCCGATACGAGGCGGTGCGCCGGAGCCGGCGCCGGTCGCGGCGTTGTCCACTCGAGGCGCAGGTGCGGTATCTATCGGGTCGACCATCGTGCTCCTTCTCATCGGGAGAGTTGGGATACGAAGCGTCACGCGCCCCCTGCTACGCGGCGCCTGACGGTCGGACCGACTCATCGTGGACCGTTTCGATTCCACCGGCAAGCCGGGGCGCGCCGAGCGACCGCCGAACTTGAGTCTTTCACCACAGGTTCGAGAAAAACTCGTGTAAGCACCTCAGCGAGAGGGGTGTTGGCACCCGTGCGCTGGTGGTCCACACACGATGACGTAGGTCGACCCCGCCTCGGACCATCCCTGATTCGAGAACCTGGCGGCGGCGCGACCATGGCTGGCCCAGATCGCGGCACCGATGACAGTCAGGTCAGTCGGTGACCTCGTACGCGCCGAGATCGGACGCCGCGCCCTGCGGGCGAACCGTGCCGTCGATGTCGGTCTTCGGTGCGGTACCGGTCTGGGCGTCGACCGCCGGGCTGCCTGCCTGCGGCCGGAAGTCGCCCTGGCTCGGCTTGACGAGCAGCGGGTCCTGAACGGGGAGGTTGCCCTCGCCCGAGGGGTAGTCGGGATTCAGTCCGCCCCAGAACAGGGTGTTCCGATAGGTGATGTTTGTGGCGTCCCCGGTGTTCAGCACCTCGCGATCGCCGCTCACCGCGACGATGTTGGCCTCGAACAGGACGGTGTCGGCGCCGTAGACCTGGAGCTCGGTGAAGTCGGTCGTGCGACCGTTTCCGTAGAAGGTGTTGTTGCGTGCTGTCACCCGGTCGGACTTGAAGACGTTGAGCCCGCGACCGCCGTTGCCGTGAACCACGTTGTTCTCGATGAGGAACGCGCCGACATAGGGGTCACCGCCGCCTCCAGGGTCATCGTCGCCCGTCTGCGAGTGCCGGGCGTCGTCGACGATGATGCCGTTGCCGTCGGATATCGTTCGCTCGGCGGGGTTGCTGTCGGAATACCAGAACGGCACTTTGTTCTCGTTGGCGTAGGAGATGTTGCGCCGTACCCACATCTTTACATCGGTCGAGTTGTCGATCGCTGTGCTCTGGTAGTAGGAGATCCCGCTCGTGGCGTACGGCGAGTAGTTGCTGTTGCCGTGGACGACGTTGTCTTCGATACGCACGTAGTCGGACCCGTTGGAGAAGATGCCGCTCCCGGGGTTGTCGTAGACCTCGTTGTTCCTGATGATCAGGTGGTGCGGCACCTTGCCGCCGGACGGGTAGGAGGCGATACCGGACGACGTATAGGTCGTGTTGTTCATGGCTGCCTCGAAGTTCGTGCCTCGCGCAAGGCGCTCGGCCTCGGCGGCATCCAGGCTCGGAGCTCGGCCCTTGACGGTGAAGCCCTCGATGATGACGTAAGGAACGCTCGTTCGGATGCCGGCGTAGTTGTCGTCCACCTCGACGAGGGGCTGGTGACCCGGGTAGGCGGACCACCGGATGTAGGCATCGGCTGTGCCACCGGTCTCGATGTCGAGCACATTGGTTTTCGGCCCGGCCTTGCTGTAGCTGCCGTTCATCACCAGCACCTGATCTCCCGGCCGGGTCAGCTTGGCGGCCTTCTGGAGGGTGCGTAGGGCGGACTGTTCGTCCCGCCCGTCGGCGTCATCGTTTCCGGTGCCGGACACGTAGTACTTCTTGCCGGTGACCGGTGGGTCGAGCGTGCCGAACCCGGGGTCGGCGACTGCCGAGGCAGGCGTCTCGGCTCCGAGGTCTGAAGCGCTCAACCCCCGCGCGATGACGGCGGCCCCGGCGAGGAGCGTCGCGCCGGCCAGAACGATCAGCAGTAGCGATCGGGCGTGTCGGGGTAGTGATGGGGGGTGTCGTGGCATCGGAAGTGACCTCTCGTGCCGAGCAGTCGAGACCGCCGGTCTCGATGACGCACACCCAACACCTGCAACGACCCAACCAGAGGACGAGACCATCATCAACCCGTGGACGTCAGGTGGTTGCCGGGGGCCGTTCGCCGTGAGCCCGCACTTCCGTGGAGTGCCCCGCCTGCTCGGACCGCAAGGACGTTCACCACGCTGCCGGCCGGGCTGCTCGGCTCCGCCCGTGGATGCTCATGAGCACCGCCGTCCACGGCCACGGCCCCACTGTCGCGTCTGCCTACGCCTCGGTGGCTCCCGCCGGGCCGAACCGGGCCAGGCCCGCCGTGCCCGCCATCAGCAGCACCTGGACGAACAAGTCGGTGAACACCCCGGCCGCGTCAGCACGGAACCGGGCGATCGTGGTGTGGTCCGGGCCGTCCTGGGCGCACACCACCGCGAACGCGACATCGGTAGTGGACAGCCGCTCGATCTGACGAGAGGGCCGCACCCCCTGGCAGTAGGCGTACACCAACAGCGCGAACAACATCCCCGGGTCATACCCCGCAACGCCTGCCCCACCACGGCACCGGGTCCGCTCCACCCCGATGGTGTCGAGCGCGTCGACGACATCCAAGACCAACCACGCCAGATGATCCGGCGGCAACCAATCCCGCACATCCACCGGCAGCAACATCGGCTGGTCACGCAACACCGGACGATACGACTTGGCCACATCCAAGTCTCCCGGCCACGCTCCCAGCACCCACCCCCGACGCGCGGATTCCGCAACAGGCTCTATCCGGTGGAGATCAGGACGGTGCTCTGCTCGACCAACGCGATCTGGGTGTTTGACTTCCGGTGTCGGGCAGGCTTCGCGAGCCGGCCCGATCGGCTGGCCCTGGCTCTGAACGCTATTGACGATCATGTCCTTGATTCGAACTGCCGGGCCAGCCGCCAGGGCGCGGGCCCGGGTGCCTGGCTTGAAGAGAGCCTGCACGACTCAACCCAGATCTGCCGGCGACCCGGACCCGCTGCCCGCACCGTAGCGCGTCACCCAAGGAGCACCTCATCAGCACATTCGCTGTCGCGGGCATCGACCCGCATAAGCACTCGGGAACGGTCGCCGTCTTGTCCAGCACGGGCCAGCTGCTGGCGTGTGAGTCCTTCGACATCACCGCCGAGGGCCTGACCGGTCTGATCCGGGTCCTGTCCGAGACCGAGGCCCAGGTCGAGCGGGTCGGGGTCGAGGGCTCCTCGGGTCTGGGGCTACCGGTGGTGAGCGCGCTACGCGCCGTCGGGTACGACGTCCGCGAGGTTCAAGCCTCGCGCGCCAACGACCGTCGTCGGCGTCGGCACCGGGCCAAGACCGACATCACCGACGCTCAGGCCATCGCAGCTGAGACCTTGGCCGACCCGGATCTGCCGCCTGCGCGCAAGCACACCGAGGTGCCCACTCAGGCGTGGGAGACGCTCCACGTGCTCCGCGCCCAGCGGGAGTCGCTTGTCCTGCAACGTGTTCGGCACCTGACCGAGGCCGAGCCGGTCTTGTGCGCGTTACCCATCGAGATCCGCGACCGGCTCCCTGCAACCAGTCGAGTGATGGCCGCGTTGAGGTCGCTGTCGGACCTCGACCTCACCGGGCTCTCCCGTGCCGACCAGGCCCGAGTCCAGTGGCTACAGGCAGCCCGAGCCGCCATCGAGGGCATCAACCCCCAGCTCACGGCGATCGACCAGCAGATACCCGCCCTGCTCGACGAACTCGGCTGCACCCTCACCGAGATCGTCGGGATCGGCGTAGTCACCGCGATGACTCTGCTCACCGAGATCGGCGACCCGACCCGGTTCACCACCGAAGCCCAGTTCGCCCGATGGTGCGGAGCAGCACCAGTACCGGTCTCCTCCGGTGAGGGCCACGGACGTCCACGGCATCACCGGCTCGACCTCGCCGGGAACCGGCAAGTCAACAGCGTGCTGCACATCATCCACGTCACCCAAGCCCGCATGCACGACCCCGCGAAAGCGTTCATGACCAAGAGCACCACCGCGGGCAAGACCACCCGAGGAGCGCGCCGCAGCCACAAACGCCAACTCGCCAACGTCATCATCCGACGCATGTGGAAAGACACCGAGCGAGCGGTCAACAGCCCGACCATCACCGCGGCTTGACAAGAGAGCTTC
>JBOFBK010000110.1:0-19494 GCA_051645525.1 Dermatophilaceae bacterium
CCGGCGGCGCCGCCAAAGCCTCCGTCCGCGGCGCCGCCGCAACCCGCTTCACCCGCCTCCTCGAGGCCGCCGGCGACACCGGCCTCGACATCCGCACCGCTGCCGCCGCCGCCCGACTCCGCCTCAACACCACTTTGAACACCCGCCTGAGCGGGCTCGCGACGCTCAGCGACGACCTCACCGCACGCCTGGGCGGTCCCCACCACGCCACCCCCGGCGTCCCGACATCACGAACCGTCCTCGACAACCACGTGATGCGCCAGGCGCCGCATCCCCCCGACAGGTGGTCGCCCTCCTCGAGGACCGGTGGCGATCAGCCGCGCGACATCAACCCCGCCGGTGAGCAGGACGGCAGAAACGGTGACCGTCAGCCGGAACGCGCCGAAGGGCTGGACCAGACCAAAGACATCCCTGAGGAAGGCCTCCTCCACGGGGCCGTCCCCGACGCCGCAAACGCCGCTACCAGGAGTCTTGACGACATCGCCTCTCTCCGCGGCGCCACCACTGCCGAAGTTGAGAGTCTGATCCCGTCGAGCTGGGTCAAGTCGGCGACGAACGCAAAGGCGGGCGGACTTGGCATTCGGTACTCCAACCCTGAACGCTTGGGTGAGCAGATCCGAATCATTCCAGGCAAGTTCACCGATCCTAACCCGCTCAAGAAAGGACCGTACATTCGGATCAGTAGAAACGGAACGGTTACCGAACCGATTCCACTCTGTGGGAACCCGACGCTATGACTTGGTCACAAATCGAGTGGGAGATCTTGGATCTCGTGGACGAGGATTTCTATGGATTGTGGGAGATCGGTTGGCGCTTAAACACGGCTATAGGCGTGGACCCAGCAAGCGATCCTCAGGAATCCGCTGCGGTAGTCAAGTCACTAAGGCAACGCCGTCTCGTCGATCTGTATGTTCGAGAGCGCATCGACGACACCCCACGCCAGATCGAAGTTTCGGGCCGCTCGATTGATCTGGCGACACACGCAGCTTGGCTGGTGCCCAATGAGGGAGAGCCACAGTTCCTGCTCGGTTCCTGGATCGATGACTAAACTGAAACCTTCCTTACCAGGATGTCGAGCGGTCAGTCGCGTAGCGATGAGCGGCATTGAGGACTCTTCACCAGACAGTCCGTCGCAGGGACTCCGACTCATCACAGATGACGATGTAGCACGAGTGTTTTCATCGGTCGGCGATAGGTGTCGAGGTCCGATACGAGATGGTCCGAGCCCTCCCGGACGGCCGGTTCAAGGTCACCCCGTTCCGGCTCGACTCAACCGCCTTGCACCTGCCCGGGCCCCAGTTAGCCGGGAGCCATCCGCACGATGTGGCAGGCCGCGAAGTACACCCTGCCCGCGTTCCTCGCCCCGCTCGCGTTCGTCGTCACCGACAACGGCTCGCACCTGCTGCTGCAGGGCTCGGCGGTCGACATCGTGTGGACGACCGCGGTGGCGATGCTCGCCGTGGCGGCCCTCGCCGCGGCCACCGGTGGCTGGCTGCGGCACCGCGCCTCCGCGCTGGAGCGCGCGCTGTGCCTGCCGGCGGCCGTGCTGCTGCTTTTCCTCCAGCCGGTGTCGATCGCCGTCGGGGTCGGGTTCCTCGCGATCGCCCTGGCGCTCAACGTCATCCGCGCTCGACCCACGCGTCTCCGACCCATCCCGTCCCCCACTCCGCAGGAGCAGACATGACCACCACCCGACCACGCGGGCGCGTCACGCGCCGCGCCACCCCCGTCATCGCCGTCGCCGCCGCCCTCGTGCTCGCGGCGTGCGGTGGCCGGCAGACCCAGGACAGCGCCGACGCCGCACCCTCCGACACCGGTGGCTGCGAGGCCAGCGCGGGCCAGCTGACCATCGCCACCGGCAACAGCACCGGCGTCTACTACGTGCTGGGCGGCGGCATCGCCAGCCTGATGTCGGCCGAGACCCCGCTCAAGGCCACCGCCGCCGAGACCGGGGCGTCGGTACAGAACATCCAGCAGCTCGTCGACGGGCAGTACGACATCGCGTTCTCCCTCGCCGACACCGCGGCCGACGCGGTCGCCGGCAAGGGTGCGTTCACCGAGCCGCAGCAGGTGCAGGCGCTGGGCCGCATCCACTCCAACTACACCCAGGTCGTGGTCCGCAAGGACTCCGGCATCACCGACCTCGCGGGGATGAAGGGCAAGCGCATCTCGACCGGCTCGCCGAAGTCGGGCACCGAGGTCATCGCGACCCGGCTGCTCGAGAGCGCCGGCCTCGACATCGACACCGACGTCGAGGCCCAGCGCCTCGAGATCGGCAAGACCGTCGACGCGATGAAGGACGGCTCGATCGACGGTTTCGTGTGGTCCGGTGGCCTGCCGACACCGGCGCTCACCGACCTGTTCACCTCGCAGAAGGATGCCGTCTCCTTCGTCGACGTCACGCCCGCACTGGAGCAGTTGAAGGCCGTCAACCCGGTCTACGCGGAGGGCGCCATCCCGGCGGCCACCTACGGGCTGGCCGCCGACGTGCCGACCATCGTCGTGCCCAACGTGCTGCTCGTGCGCTCCGACTTCCCGGCCGCGAACGCGTGCGCACTGAGCACCCTCATCTGGGACAGCAGCGCCGAGCTGGAGAAGGTGCACCCCTCCGCCAAGGAGCTGACGCCCGAGACCGGCCCGCAGACCGACCCGATCCCGCTCGCCCCGGGCAGCAAGCGCGCGTTCGACGCGCTGTAGACCCGAGCGCGCCACCAGACCGTCCTGCGCCGCGGCGAACGACCCCGTTGCGGTGCAGGACCCCCACGGCCGGGCTGTCCGGGCGATGTGCCGGCCTGCCGCACCCGGCCTCCTCACTCGACGCCGGAGGGCTCTCAGCCGGCGGTCTCGCAGCGCACTGCGGACACGGTCGACAGCATCCCCTCCTTGCGCGACACCGCGACTCGGGCACAGACCCGCGTACCCGTCGCGGCCCGAGCAGTGTGAGCGGATCGGCCCTGCACCGTGGTCACCGATACATCGGCCACCGCACCCTCCTCCGGTGCGACCTGGAGCCGGAAGAAGTCCCCGGGATCGGGGCTCTCGTAGTTCCAGGTGAAGGTGACAGCGCCGGGCGCCGGGCGGGCGTCGAGCACCGGCTGCCCCGGTGGGTCGACGATCGCCGTCGGCGCCTCGGTGCGGGTGCGCTGGCTTGGACTGGGCTGCGCGGTAACGGAGTCGCCGTCCTGGCCGAGGGCCCAGAGGAGCACGCCGACCAGGCCGGCGACGAGAACGCCGAGCACGGCGAGCACCACGCCACCGCTGACCGTGGTGGGCCCGGCATCGTCCCGCTCGGCGGGGCCGGAAGGCTCCGGAGCGGCGAGGACCGGGGCCTGGGGAGTGACCGATGCCGCGCGCACACTCGTGCGGTCGTGGTCGTCGGCGGCGCGGCCGGCCGGCATCGCGGTGACCGTGGTGTTGCCCCGTTCGTCGAGCACCACCACCGGCGTGCGCGGGAGCCGTTGCGACTGCTCGACGGCCTGCAGACCGCGGGCGAACTCGAGTGCGCTCTGCGGCCGCACGTCGGGGTTCTTCGCCATCGCGTGCGCGAGGTGCCGCTCGAGCGACACGGGCACGTCGGCCCGGCCGGTGGGCGGCACCGGCACGGCCCGGATCCGCGGCATCAGGCCGTAGGCCGAGTTGTCACCACCCGGCTGCTCGAACGGCGAGCGCCCCACGAGCAGGTGCCACAAGGTGGCGGCCAGGGAGTACACGTCGCTGCGGGCGTCACCGTTGGACTGCCCGTACAGCACCTCGGGCGGGCTCCACGGCACCGAGACCCCGACGTCCTCGTCGACGTCCTCGGCATGCCCGCCGCGGCCGGCGATACCGAAGTCGGCGAGCCCGGGCTGGCCGTACTGGCTGACGAGCACGTTGGCCGGCTTGATGTCGCGGTGGATGATGCCCGCCCGGTGCGCCGTCTCGACCGCACTCGACAGCTGGATGCCGGTACGGAGCACCTCCTCGACCGAGAGCCGGTCGTTCTTCGAGCGCACTGCCAGGTTCGGCGGCGGGTAGTACTTCATCGCGAGGTAGGCCCCGCCGTCGGCGGTCTGCTCGCTCCGGAACACCTGCACGATGTACGGATGGTCGGCGAGCGCGGCCATGGTGTTTGCCTCGTCGACGAACTGGCGCCGGATAGCGGCCGTCAGCCCTTGCCGCTTGAGCACCTTGACCGCGACGTTCATCCGTGGCGACTGCTGCTCGTAGAGGAACACGTCGGCGTAGCCACCCGAGCCGAGAGCCCGCACGAAGACCAGGCCGGGGATGTCGGGGGCGTCGCCGGCTCTCACTCCTCGACCTCGTAGGTGAGCGACACCTCGTCGGCCAGCGTGATGACGGTGCCGGGCTCGATGCCGTGGTCCTCGGTGGGCCGCAGCCGCATCGGCTCCTGCCCGGGAAGTGCGACCGTGGTGCCGTTGGTGGACCCGAGGTCGCGCACGAGCACGTGCCACCCCTCGATGAGCACCTCGGCGTGGTTGCGGGAGATGTCGCGTTCGGGCCCGCCGACGCGGAGCAGGTGCGGCCGCCGGCCCACCGGCAACTCCTCGTTGACGCGAGGTGCCCGACCCACCAGCACACCCCGGTCGAGCGGCACCAGGCCGCCGGTGGAGATGCGCAGGACCCCGAGGGCCGGGCGCGCGGACTGGAACGGCTGCTGCGGCGGGATCTCGCGGGCGCACGACCGGCACGAGCCGGCGTGCGGCGGCGACAGGTGGCCCGCCGGGCAGAGCACGGCGAGCACCACCGGGTGGTCGAGGTCCTCGTCGGGCCGGGGCAGCGAGCCGCGGTCGGTGGTCAGCTCCGACGGCGCCCCGTCGGCGGGCGGCGGTGCCAGATCGGTGGCGGACAGCATCGCCGTGGACGGCTGTGGTGGGCTGCCGGGGGCAGGTGGCCCCGAGTCGTGGCTGTCGTGCGGCTCCGGCTCCACCGACAGCACCTGGGACGGATCGGGCCGCGGATCGGCCGGTGCCTTGGGCGGCTCCGGCGCGGGGTGTGCCGCAGTCGGAGGCAGCGCGGGCGGCATGGACGGTGCCGGGCCGGCAGGTGGCGTCGGCGACGAAGCCGGCAGGCCGGCGACGGCATCCGGCACACCGGACGGCTCGGCCGGGGCGGACAGGCCATCCGGGCGGCGCCACGGAACCGACGCGATGACACCGCTCGCCGGCGACGGTGGTGGGCTCACCCGTTCGGCAGGCGTCAACCCGACGGCGTCATCCGGCGGTGGAAGCGTGAGATCAGGCGCCGTGGCCGGCCCAGCGGTCTGCGCCTCCGGCTCCGGCCCGGCGGCGTCCACCTCCTGCGCCTCCGGCTCCGGCTCCGGCTCCGGCTCCGGCTCCGGCTCCGGCTCCGGCTCCGCACGATCGTCCGCGGACTCGGTATCGACCGAGCCGGCATCCGTGCCGTCGAGGGACAAGGCGGCGGCGAGGCGGTCGAGCCGCGCTGGGCGGCGCCAGCCGACCACCGGCTCCCCCCGCGAGTCATGGGCGACCGCGAGCACCTCTGCGCCCGCGGCCTCGGCGGACACGTCGACGTCACCCCACGGCTCGCGGCCGCCGGCGGTGAGCCGGGTGCCGTCGCCGAGCTCCGCCGCGGCGGTCCCCCGGACGACGACGCGCACGCCGTCGCCGGTGGCGCACACCGCGACGAAGTCGGGCAGGGCGGCGAGGCCGTGGGTGCTCAGCGCGTCGAGCAGGGCGAGGAGCCCGTCGGCCGCCGCGGCGACGAGCGGGTCACGGTGCCGCTCGGCGGCGAGCACGACAGCGACCAGCCCAGGACCGTTGACCTCGAGCCAGCCGGGGTGCACGACAGCGCGAATCGTCGTCACGCACGACACCATCTCACGGCCGGATCGGGCCGGCGCCTCACGGCCTGACCAGGCCGGCGCGAGGCGTGGTGTCGCCGTCGTCGTCATCCTCCGCACCGGCGTCGACGGCGACGACGACCACCGAGACGTTGTCGCGGCCACCGGCTCGCACCGCCGCGGCGACCAGCTCGTCGGCAGCGGTCTGCGGGTCGGGGTGGGTGCCGACGAGGCGCATGATCTCGCGGTCGTCGATCTCGCCGGAGAGACCGTCGCTGCAGATGACGAAGCGCTCGCCCGGCGACGGCGGCACGACCCACACATCGGGCGCCGGTGTCGGGTCGCTGCCGAGCGAGCGGGTGATGACGTTGCGCAGCGGATGACGCGCCGCCTCCTCCGCGTCGATCACGCCGGCATCCATGAGCTCGCGGACCTCGGAGTGGTCGCGGGTGACCAGGCTCATCCGGTGGTCGGCCACCCGGTACACCCGGGAGTCGCCGATGTTGAAGACGACCCAGTGCTCGGATCCGCCGGTGTCGACGACGGTGAGCCCGGCCGCGGTCGTCCCCATGCCGCGATGGTCGGGCGTCTCCTGCTGGGCGGCGAGGATGCGGCGGTTCGCCTCGGCGAGCACCCGGGCGACGTCGTCGGGCCGTTCCGCGGGGCGCTCGACCAGCTCACGCAGCGCGTCGACGGCGATCCGGCTGGCCACCTCGCCGGCCGCGTGCCCACCCATGCCGTCGGCGACGGCGAACACCATCCCCTCGGCGATGACCTGGTCCTCGTTGTGGTCACGCACCCGTCCCACATGACTCGCCGCGCCCGACCGCACCCGGAGCGAGGTGCCGCGCAGCACGCGGGAGTCCGCGGACGTCATCCGTGGTCCAGGTCGACCACGAGGGTCTCGAGCACCGACTGGAGCACGTCGTAGTCGTCGGCGAGCCCGGCACCGCGCACCCGCCCGACGGCGTGCACGAACCGGGTGACGGACTCCCCCGGCGTGACGGGCTCGGCGGATGCCGCGTCGGCGGCGAGCGCGGTGACGAGGTGGACCTCGACGACCGGGCCGGCGTCATCATCCCAGGAGACGTTGCGGGCGTGCCAGCGCCGGCCGGCGATGTCGACGACGAAGGGTCGTTCGACCTCGGCGTCCTTGACGCCGGCCGGTGCGCTCGCCAGGTCGTCGAGCAGCACCTCCGGGGCGTATCCGGACGGGCCGGCGTGATGCCGCACCGTCACCTCGACGGGGTCTCCCGAGCCGCCCGTGCCGCACGTACGCACGAGATCGCCCTCGGCCGGCACCGCGACCCACGCGTCGGGCACCTCGACAGTAATCCGCGGCAGCCGGGGAGCCCGGGGGCCGGGGTACGCGAGCACGGGCATGGGCGGCGGCTCCTCGGGACGGACGATGGTCACCGGGAGCCTAGTGGTGCATCCTGGCCGGCACCGATGGGGAGGCCTCCCCGACCCGTCGTCGTCCACGCTGGTCGGCGACCCACCATCGCCGGGCGCGGTCGGGGCGGCCTACGCGGCAGGGAGGCGGGCCGCCGGCCTGCGGTTCGCGAGCTCGGCGTGACCGTCGTAGTGGGCCAGCACGCGGTGGTCCATCGTGCGGCGCCACAGCGGCGGCATCATCGCGAGCAGGATCATCGCGGCGTAGCCGGCCGGCAGCTGCGGCGCATCGTCGACGTGGCGCAGCGCGACGAACCGGCGGGCCGGGTTCTCGTGGTGGTCGGAGTGCCGCTGCAGCTGGTAGAGCAGGAGGTTGGTGACAACGTGGTTGTTGTTCCACGAGTGCACCGGCCGCACCCGCTCGTACCGGCCGTGCTCGTCACGCTGGCGCAGCAGCCCGTAGTGCTCGACGTAGTTGACCGCCTCGAGCAGGGTCAAGCCGACCACCGCCTGGACGACGAGGAAGAGGAGCACCTGCGGGCCACCGAGCCCGAGGGCCACGGCCCAGAGCACGACGGAGAAGCTCCATGCCTGCAGCACCCGGTTGGCGGGCGAGAGCACCGGGCGCCCCTTGCGCTCGAGCCGTCGACGCTCGATCTGCCACGCCGAGCGCAGCGAGCCGAGCACGGTGCGCGGCCAGAAGCGGTAGAAGCTCTCGCCGAGTCGTGAGCTGGCCGGGTCCTCGGGTGTCGCCACCCGCTTGTGGTGGCCCCAGTTGTGCTCGACGAAGAAATGCCCGTACCAGCTCGGTGCGAGGGCGAGCTTGCTGGCCCAGTGCTCGAGGTCCTCACGTTTGTGGCCGAGCTCGTGGGCGGCGTTGATGCCGATGCCGGAGACGATGCCGACGGTCACGGCGAAGCCCACCTGCTGCAGGAGCGAGAGGTCGTGCGTCGCCACGTACCAGACCGACCAGCCCCACACGAGGTACTGGAGCGGGAGGTAGGCGAGCACGATCCACCGGTACCAGGGGTCGCGGTGCAGTGCTGCCGAGATTGCCTCGGGCGGGTTCGAGGGGTCGTCGCCGATGGCCACGTCGGCGAGCGGGATCACGCCGAACGCGAACAGCGCACCCCAGAACCAGAACACGTCCCAACCGGTGCTCCCCGCGAGCAGCACGGCCTCCAGCGGGAGCAGGGGGACGAGGAAGGCGAGCAGCCACAACCGCCGCTTGCGGTCGACCCAGGTGACCGGCGTGCCGTCTGCCTCGTGACCCTCGACCTCGACCGACATGGCGACGCTCCTCCCGACTTCGATGGCGAGAGCACCAC
Organism: Dermatophilaceae bacterium; assembly: GCA_051645525.1. Lineage (GTDB taxonomy): Bacteria > Actinomycetota > Actinomycetes > Actinomycetales > Dermatophilaceae > JBOFLG01. Next base: position 8,521 of record JBOFBK010000110.1, read on the forward strand.
TGTCGACTGTGACAGCGTCGACTGTCAAGAAGAATCCTGACAGTCGACGCTGTCGCATCTATGTTCGCCAAGGTCCGATCAGGCCCGGTCCCGCTGTACCTCGGCCAGATCCACCCAGGCGTCCGGCCTGAGGCCACGTACCTGACCACCAAGGCCATCAGGCTCCACGGTGTGCGCATCGGCATCCGCCGCGGTATGAGTACGCCTATGCCCCGAGCTGGTGGTCCGCGAGGCGGCGGATGCCGAGGCGGCCGGCCTGCTGTCGGGGCTGCTCGACGACCCGCTGAACAAGGCGTTCGACGTGGACCCGCAGACCGGGTTCGAGCCGACCTGGGACACCGCTCTGACCAACGTCGTGGGCAGCCTGCCCGTGCCGATCGTCATCGACGAGCCGCGAGCCGAGGTCGCCGGCCTGCGAGCCACCGAGCTCCAGCTGCCCCGCGCAGGTGAACCGCGACCGCACCCGGGTAGGGCGCTCGCCGGGTGCGGCCGGCCATCGGGCACCACGGTGACGCCCAAGGGGGCGGTGCGGCAGCTCGACGACCTACCCGAGCTGCGCGCCGTCCCCGACGCCGACGAGCTCCGTGGGTCGGGGTGACCCGTCATCCGCCGCCTTCGGGTGACCCGGGCGGAGGTGGGCGGAGGATCGCCTCGTGCATCTCGTCGGTGAGCACCCGGCCGATGGCGACGAGCACGGCCGGCCACACCTGCTGGAGCAGCTCCACGACAAGCTCGGCATCCGGGCCGGCGCCCCGGGTGGGGAGCATGTCCCGGTGCACGATCGTCGAGAACCGGCCGGCGGTCACGGCCAGCTCCTCGCGCAGGCGGGCCAGCTCGTCGAACGCCACCTGGACCGGGACGCCACGGCTCACGAGCACGATGCCGGCTCGGAGCAGCGGCGGCTGGGGTACCGAGAACGACGCCGCGTCGACCGGGACGAGCAGCCCGAGCTCGACCGCCCGCTCCACCAGGTGGGGCTCGGCCGCAAGCTGCGGAACCATCTCGTGCAGCTGGGCCAGGGTCACCAGGTCGGGGTCGGCGGAATCCCAGGCTGCGGTGGCCGGGTCACGGTGCGCGTCGCCGTGCATGATCGCCGGCACCTGGCCGTCGACCATGTCGGCGATGGCCGCCAGCGAGTAGCCACGCTCCCTCATCCGCTGGATGAGCTCCAGCCGCTCGACGTGCCTGCGCTCGTACCATCCCTGCCGCCCGCGGATGTCGGGCCGCGGCAGGATGCCGAGCTGGGTGTAGAAGCGGATGTTGCGCACGCTCGCCCCGGTGCGCTCGGCGAGATCGGCGATCCGCAGCGGCTCCTCGTCCAGGGGTCCTCCTCGGGAAGAGGGCGGTGCCTCTGCGTCGTGGCGGTGCGCCACCAGCGGTGGTCGCGCCACCAGCGGTCGTCGACGAGGCCAGCGTAAAGGGTCGGCACCATGCAGCCGCCCGCCCCCGGCTCTCTCGACGACACCGGCACTGCTCTACCGTGATCCGCACGGTCGCGGCGTCCTGGGCGCCGCCCCGACGGTGCCCGCCGCACCCCTCGACCCGCTACGGCCGGCGGCGGCGCACGAGCCGATAACCGGCGCCACCTCGTTCGACGTGCGTGGCCGGCGTCCGTTCACCACACTGCTGTGGCCGAGCGGGGGTCCCCCGACAACAGGAGTGACGATGACGCAAACCGACGCCGCGCTGAGCGGGCACTGGGACCTCGATCCCGCCCACACGCGCATCGGGTTCTCGGCGCGACACGCGATGGTCACCACGGTGCGCGGGTCGTTCAACGACGTGTCCGGTCACCTGCACGCCGATGTCGACGACATGTCCAACTCCTCCGCGGAGGTGACGCTGCAGGTGGCGAGCATCGACACCCGCAGCACCCGCCGCGACGAGCACCTCGTCTCGGCGGACTTCTTCGACGCGGAGCGGTGGCCCGAGATCACGTTCCGCAGCACCCGGATCGAGGAGGTCGAGGACAACGCGTACGCCGTCATCGGGGACCTGACCATCCGCGACGTCACCCAGTCGCTCACCCTCCCGCTCGAGCTGGCCGGGGTCCGCACCGACATGTTCGGCGTGCTCCGCGCCGGTTTCGAGGGCACCCGTCGTATCAACCGGCGCGACTTCGGCCTCACGTGGAACCAGGCCCTCGACACCGGCGGCGTCATGGTCTCGGACCGCATCACCATGGAGTTCGAGATCTCCGCGGTCAAGCGGGTCGACGACACCGGTTCCGAGAACGAGCCCACCGAAGAGGCCGAGGACACCCCGGCCGGATGACGACCCCGCGCCGGTGAGCAGGCCGACGACCGCCTCCGAAGCAGGCTCAGCTGCGGCCCGACTCCGGCTGCTCGACCCACCAGGCGCGTAGCCGCTCGCGTGCCACGTCCTTGCCGACCGGCCCCTCGTCGAGTCGCACCCCGAGCAGGTACCGGTAGGCGCGTCCCACGACCGGGCCAGGCCGGATGCCGAGCGCCTCGCCGATCTCGTGCCCGTCGAGCTCGGGACGCACGGCCTTCAGCTCCTCCTCGGCCGTCAGCCGCTCGATGCGCTCCTCGAGCGCGTCGTAGGTGCGCGCCAGCCGCTGCGCCTTGCGGGTGTTGCGGGTGGTGCAGTCGGCCCGGGTGAGCCGGTGCAGCCGGGGCAGCAGCTCGCCGGCGTCGGTGACGTACCGGCGCACCGCCGAGTCGGTCCACTGCCCGTCGCCGTACCCGTGGAAGCGCAGGTGCAGCTCGGTCAGCCGGGCCACCGCCTTGGTGGTCTCCCTGTCGAACCGCAGGGCCTTCATCCGCCTGGTGGTGAGCTTGGCGCCGACCACCTCGTGATGGTGGAACGACACCCCACCGCCCGGCTCGAACCGCCGGGTCGCCGGCTTGCCGATGTCGTGCAGCAGCGCGGCCAGGCGCAGCACCAGGTCGGGGCCGGGCACCGACTCGGGCGCACCGCCCGCCGGCCCCTCGAGCGCGATCGCCTGGTCGAGCACGGTGAGCGAGTGCTCGTAGACGTCCTTGTGCCGGTGGTGCTCGTCGATCTCGAGCCGCAGCGCCGGCAGCTCGGGCAGCACCAGGTCGGCGAGGCCGGTGGCGACGAGTAGCTCGAGCCCGGCCCGGGGGTGCGGCGCGAGCACGAGCTTGACCAGCTCGTCGCGCACCCGCTCGGCCGACACCATGCCGATCGACACCGCCATCGCCCGCATCGCGTCGAGCACGTCCGGCGACGGCACGAACCCCAGCTGGGCCACGAACCGCGCGGCACGCATCATCCGCAGCGGGTCGTCGCCGAAGCTCACCTCCGGCGGTGACGGGGTTCGCAGCCGCTCGGCCTGGAGATCCGCGAGGCCGCCGTGGGGGTCGACGAAGGTGAGGTCCGGCAGCCGCAGCGCCATCGCGTTGACGGTGAAGTCGCGGCGCACGAGGTCCTCGTCGAGGCGGTCACCGAAGGCGACCACCGGCTTGCGAGTGACGCCGTCGTAGGCATCGGCCCGATAGGTCGTGACCTCGACCACCGTGTCGCCACGGCGGGCGCCGATGGTGCCGAACTCGCGGCCCATGTCCCACGTGGCGCTCCCCCACGCGGTCAGGAGCTGCTCGGTCGTCTCCGGTCTCGCGGAGGTGGCGAAGTCGAGATCGACGGCGCCGCGGGCGAGGAACGCGTCGCGCACCGGGCCGCCGACGAGCGCGAGCTCGTGGCCGGCATCCGCGAACCGCTCGCCGAGATCGGTGAGCACGGCGAGCACCGGTGCCAGGTGGGCGACGGCCTGCCGCAGCAGCGTGGGCGGAACGGAGGGACCGGGCACGATCCCCAAGGGTAGGCCGGGCGCGAGCCGGGTCCGCCCGGGGGCGGGAGCTGCCCGCGTCGCGCCGCCCCCCGGAGGCCCCAATGGTTACAGTGACAGGATGACGCACGCCCCGGCCGATCCCCCCGGGGGAGCTCCCCGGCGGCTGCCGGCCGTGGAGGAGCGCAGCGCTGGCGGAGTGGTGGTCGACGTCCACCGGGGCGAGGCCAGGATCGCTGTCATCGCACGGCGCAACCGCGCCGGTCGGGTCGAGTGGTGCCTGCCCAAGGGTCACATCGAGGGCGAGGAGACCCTTCCCCAGACCGCCGCACGCGAGGTCGCCGAGGAGACCGGGATCGAGGGTGTCGTGCTCGTCGAGCTCGGCACCATCGACTACTGGTTCGCCGCCGGCGACCGGCGCATCCACAAGTACGTGCACCACTACCTGCTCGAGGCGGTCGGCGGCCGGTTGACCATCGAGAACGACCCCGACCACGAGGCCATCGACGTCGCCTGGCTGCCGCTGCGTGAGGCACACCGGCACCTCACCTTCCCCAACGAGCGCCGCATCGCCCGCCTGGCCTGGCAGCGGCTCGCCGGCGACGCGGGGTGAGCACACCCGTTCCGAGCGTCGGCCGGTCCGGCGCCATCATGGCTACCGGGTCGCTGGTCAGCCGCGCCGCTGGGCTGCTACGAGCCTCCCTGCTCGCCTCGGTGATCGGCACATACGGGCTCTCCGCGAGCGCGTTCTACGCGGCCAACACCCTGCCCAACCAGTTCTACCTGCTGCTCGCCGGCGGAGCCCTCAACGCGGTGCTCGTCCCGCAGATCCTCCGCGCCCGTCAACGCGAGGACGGCGGGGTCGAGTTCGTCAACCGGCTGTTCACCGCTGCGTTGCTGCTCCTCGCTGTCGCGACCGTGGCGCTCACCGTGGTCGCGCCACTCGTCGTGCGCCTGTACTACCGGGTCGACGATCCTGGCGCGGTGCAGCTCGCCCAGGTGTTCGCCGTCATCTGCATGCCGCAGGTGTTCTTCTACGGCCTGTACACCCTGCTCGGGCAGGTGCTCGCTGCCGACAACCGGTTCTTCGCGTTCACCTGGGCACCGGCCTTCGCCAACCTCGTCGCCGTCGCCGGCCTGCTGTGGTTCCGCCTCGCCGACCTCCCGCTCGAGGCGGCCCCCGGCGACTGGACGCCCGAGATGGTCGCGATCCTCGCCGGAACCGCCACGCTCTCCATCGCGGTACAGGCGCTCGCCCTCATTCCGCCGCTACGCCGGATGGGTTTCCGATACCGCCCCGTGTGGGGGTTCCGCGGGCACGGGCTCGGCGCGGTCTCCTCGGTGGCGCGCTGGACCTTCGGCTCGGTCGTCGTCAGCCAGCTCGGCTACGTCGTCACCTCGAACGTGCTCACCCGCGCCGCGGACCAGGCCAAGCGCGACGGGATCGCCGTCCCCGACCTCGCCACGTTCCAGCTCGCCCTGCTCGTCATGATGCTCGCCCACGGCCTGGTCACCGTCTCGCTCGTCACCGCGCTCTTCACCCGGATGTCGGATGCCGCCTCCCGCGACGACGAGCGAGAGCTGCTCCGGCTGCGCGACCAGGGTCTGCGGATGCCGGCCGTCCTCCTCGTCCCCGGGGTGACCCTCGTGCTCGCGCTGGCTCCCGTGATCGCGTCCACCCTGCTCTTCGACAACCCGCTGCGCGGTACCGACGCGGTGGCCGTGGTCCTGCTGGGACTGATGGGTGGGGTCATTCCCCTCGGCTGGGTGTACGTCAACGACCGCACCTTCTACGCCAAGCAACAGACGTGGTGGTCGTTCCGGACCCAGTGCGTGGTCACCGGCACCGCGACAGCGGGGGCGCTCCTCGCGGCCACCCTGGAGGCGCGGTACACGACGGTCGTCCTCACCGCCGGCCAGACCTTCGCGTACCTCGTCGGTGCGGTGTTCGGCTTCGTCGTCCTCCGCCGCCAGCACGGGTCGCTCGGCCTGCGTTCGGCATCCGGCATGCTGCTGCGGCTGGCGGTGCCGGCCACCGCCACGGCGGTGGTCCTCGGTGTCACCGTGCGCGCCCTCCTCCCCGACCTGGGAGCCGAACGCGGTGTCCCCGCCCTGCTCGAGGGGGCGGCCGTCCTCACGGCGGCGGGACTGGTGCAGCTCGCGGTCACCTGGGGTGCGGCCCATCTGCTCGGCGTGCGCGAGGTGGCTCGCGTCCTCGAGCCGCTGCGTCACCGGCTGCCCCACCGCTGACACCGCTGCGCCTACCATGGACCCATCCATCCCCGCGCGGTGCGGGAGTGAGTGGCGCGGGCCGCGGACGTCGACCGGAAGGAGCCACGGTGAGGGGCGTGGGACCAGGCACCGTCCTCGGTGGCCGGTACACCGTACGCCGGCGTCTGGAGCAACGGTCGGGCACCGAGCGGTGGGATGCCGACGACACCACTCTCGGCCGGCGGGTCTCCATTCTCGCGATCCCGGCCGAGGACCCCCGGACCGGTGACCTCCTCGACGCCGCACGGCGTGCCGCGTCGGTCACTCATCCGGTCTTCATCCGTGTGCTCGACGTCGGTGCCGACCCGGACGTCGCCTACGTCGTCGAAGAAGATCTCGACGGCGCCCACAGCCTGACCGAGCTGGTCGTGGGGGGTGGTGTTCCCGGGGACGAGGTGCGCCGGATCTCCGGGGAGGTCGCCGCGGCACTCGAGGCGGCTCGCCAGCGCGGCCTGCACCACCTCGACCTGACTCCCGACGACGTGCTCCGCACCGCCGAGGGTGACATCCGCCTCCGCGGTCTCGAGATCGCTGCCGTGCGGGCCGACGAGGAGGGGGTCGACGCCGGCGAAGCCGGGCGACGCGACGCGGTCGGTGTGGTCGCCCTCGCCTACGCCGGACTGACCGGTCTGTGGCCGCTCGGCTCGGGTGGGTCCGGGCTCGGCCCCGCTCCTCGGGTCGCCGGCGGGGTGGCCGCCCCGTCGGAGGTCGCTGCCGGCGTGCCGCGCGATCTCGATGCCCTGTGCCGTCTCACCCTGAACGACGACCACGGGCCCACCTCTCCCGGTGACTACGCCCGCCAGGTGGCGCCGTGGCCCACGCGTCAGGTGGTCGGACGCCCGGCGACGCACGAAGGTCACGAGGACGACGCCGGCACGGCGACCCTTCCGGCCGTGGGTGGCGGCGATGCCACTGCTGAGTACGACGTGGCGGCAGGTGAGGAGGACGAGCCGGCGCCTGGTGAGGATGCCCGTGCGCAGCGGTCGACGGCAGTGGATGACGACGCGGATCCCGGTACCGGTGTCTCCGAGTCCCCCACGACCGATGAATCCGGGCAGGACATCCCGGGAACGGGTGTCGCGCACACCCACGTCCTGAGGCGTTCCGCACCGTCGTCCGACGGTGCCCCCACGACCCTGACTCCCGGTCCACCGAGGCGCCGGGAGCACGGCGTCGGCCGGTCGGCCGGTGCCGCCGGGACCGCCACCGCGGCGGTGGCCGGCGCATTCAGCAGCCTGAGAGAGCGTGCTGGTGGGCCGAGCCGCCGAGCCGCCGACCGCGCGTCCGAGCTTCGGGCCGACCCCTCCCCCGACCGATCGGCCGCCCACCTCGCAGAGTCGGTCAACGAACCTCGATGGATCGAGAAGCCCGCCGGCCTGCAGTGGAGTGAGCAGCCGTCCGGCACGCCGTGGGACGCCCCCGAAAGCACGGCCGCCGTCACTGCACCCCACCCTCGTGTCGACCATCCCTTCGACCCTCCTGCGCCCCTCGTGCCGGCACGACCGCTCACCCGGGACGAGTCCCGCCTGGCACTGCGTATCGTCTCCGGGTTCGTCATCCTCGCACTGGTCACCGCCATCTGGGGGGTCTCCCGGATCGGCTCCAACACCGCCGATCTCGGCTTCGGCGGCGGCGACACCCCGGTACCGGCGGCCACGTCGACACCCTCGGCTCCTGCGCCGCCCCCGACGACGTCGTCCTCCCCCGGGGCGCCGCCGCCGGCCGAGCCTCTCGCGGTGCTCGGTGTGCGATCGTACGACCCCGAGGGCGACGGCGAGGAGAACGACAACCTCACTCCAAAGGCGTACGACGGCGACCCGAACAGCGGGTGGTACTCCGAGAACTACCGCAACGACGAGTTCGGCGGCCTGAAGAAGGGGCTGGGTCTCATCGTGGACCTCGGCCCGAACAAGAAGCCGCAGCAGGTGCGGCTCGATCTACCGGTCGCCAGCGACGTCCAGGTGTTCCTGGGGCCGGACGCGAGGCTGGACGGTGCCACCAAGATCGGCGAGCGGGCGGCTGCCCAAGGTCAGGTGTCGTTCGACGTCCCCGGCGATCTCACCGGTCAGTACGTCATCGTGTGGTACACCAAAGTCTCTATCGACGACCGTGGCAAGCGGCGGGCATGGCTCGACGAGGTCGTGGTCGCCGGCTGATGCGGGTCGCGCCCACCTGCCATGGATGACCTCAACGAGCTGGACGACGGCGACCTGATCGCGCGGCACGTCGCCGGTGACCAGGGGGCCGCTTTCGGCGAGCTGTTCCGCCGGCACCGTGACCGCATGTATGCCGTGGCGGTGCGCACCGCCTCCGACCGGGAGCTCGCCGCCGACGCCGTGCAGGAGGCCTTCATCTCGGCGTTCCGTCGTGCCGACGCCTACCGCGGCGATGCCGCGGTCACGACCTGGCTGCACCGCATCGTGGTCAACGCCTGCCTCGACCGGTTGCGCCGTGAGCGCACGGCCAGCGCTCGCCGGGCCGCAGACCTCGGTGAGCTCGACCTCCCGGATCGTCACGACCGCCACGCCTCCGTCGAGGTGCGTCTCGACGTTCGGCAGGCGATGCAGCAGCTGCCCGAAGGGCAACGGATGGCGCTGGTCCTGGTCGACATGCACGGACTGTCGGTCACCGAGGCGGCCACCGTCCTCGGCGTCGCCGAGGGCACGGTCAAGTCGCGATGCTTCCGTGGCCGTGAGGCGATGGCGGGGCTGCTCGGGCTCGAGCAGCGCCGGCGGGACGCGTCACCGGCCCTCCCCGCGCGGCGGGCGAATGACCCCACGATCGCCTCGACCGTGCCCGGTGCCGACGACATCGCGGAGGTCGGTACCTCCTCAGGGGTGCTCCCGCAGTCCGGCACCACGACGGTGGAACCTCGGAGCGCCCCGTGACGTCTTACTCGTGGCTGGTCGTTCGCCTACGGGCGTCCGGCATTGTCGACCGAACCGCCCGCTGCACGACTCGGAGGATCTCGTGAGCACCCGCCACGACGACGACCCCGTCGAGCACGACCCCACCGGCATCCGCGAGATCCTCTCCCGCCTGCCCGAGCCGGGGCCGATGCCCCACGATCTCGTCGCTCGGATCAGCGCCGCACTCGCCGACGAGGCAGACGGTCGCGGCGATCTCCGATCGGGAGGTGCCGGGTCGTCATCCGATCTCCGCTCGACCACCCGCTCGAACCTCACCGATCCGGATGACGCCGCCGCGGTGCTCGTCCTCCCGCGACGGCCGCGGTGGCCGGTTCTGGGCGCAGCAGCTGCCGTGGTCGCGGTGGTCGGCCTCGGCGGGCTGGCGGTGTCGACGATGCGGGGCGGCATCGAGGCGTCGATGGGGATGGGCGAGACCCCCGCCGGGTCGACCGGCAGCGGCCAGGAGCTCGCGCCGCCCGGCAAGCCCGATGGACGTGCCGACACCGGTACCGTCGACGTGCACCTGGTCGCCACCGGAACGGCCTACACCAGTGCCGGACTGGCCGACCAAGCTCGTCGGATCGCCGCGCTGTCGACCAGCGGCCCAGACGCCCAACGCGTTCCCGAGTCGGCTGGCAAGCGGCACGCCGGTGCGGTCGCCACCGCTCACGGAGCACTGACCTGCGCCCAGGCTCTCGGCTCGCAGCCTTGGGTCTCCGTCGTCGTCGACATCGCGACGGTCGACGGCGACCCGGCCGCGATCCTCGTGCTCACCGACGGTGCTGGCCGCACGGTCGCCTACGCGGTCGCGCGATCGTGCACGGCGGGCGCGCCGGACGTCGTCCGCGGCCCACTTCCGCTCGGATGACGCCGAGCCCCGCCTCGCCGCCGGCCCGAGCCCGGCACGCGGGTGCGGTGACCGCCCATGCGGTGCCGCGGCGAGGCGAGCGCTGCGGGGAATCCCGCGACCGTAAGATCGGTTGAGACCGCCGGCACCGGATATTGCGGTCCTGCTGCTCACTCACCACCAGAGGATGTGTTCGTGACCACCGACGTTCGCAACGTCATCATCATCGGGTCGGGCCCTGCGGGGTGGACCGCAGCGGTGTATGCCGCTCGGGCAAACTTGCAGCCGTTGGTGTTCGAGGGTTCGGTCACCGCGGGTGGGGCGTTGATGAACACCACCGACGTCGAGAACTTCCCGGGGTTCCGCGACGGCATCATGGGGCCCGACCTGATGATGAACATGCGCGCACAGGCCGAGCGGTTCGGTGCACAGATCGTCACCGACGACGTCGAGCACATCGACTTGAGCGGCGACGTCAAGCTGGTGCGCGACGCCTCCGGTGCCGAGCATCGGGCGCTGGCGGTGATCCTCGCCATGGGGTCGGCCTACCGCGAGCTCGGCCTGCCCGACGAGAAGCGGCTCTCCGGCCGAGGCGTCTCATGGTGCGCCACCTGCGACGGGTTCTTCTTCCGCGACCAGGACATCGCCGTGGTCGGCGGTGGCGACTCCGCCATCGAGGAGGCCACCTTCCTCACCAAGTTCGCCCGCTCGGTAACCCTCGTGCATCGCCGCGACGAGCTGCGGGCGTCGAAGATCATGGCCGAGCGGGCGTTCGCGAACGAGAAGATCCACTTCGCGTGGAACAGCGCCGTGGAAGATATCTCGGGCGAGGAGCGGCTCACCGCGATCACCCTGCGTGACACCGTGACCGGGGCACGTCGTGAGCTGTCGGTCAGCGGGCTGTTCGTCGCCATCGGCCACGACCCGCGCAACGAGCTGATCGCAGGCGTGGTCGACCTCGACGCCGAAGGTTACGTCCTGGTCGACGGCCGTTCTACCCGCACCAACGTCCCGGGCGTGTTCGCCGCCGGCGATCTCGTCGACCACACCTATCGTCAGGCCATCACCGCTGCCGGCTCTGGATGCGCCGCCGCACTCGACGCCGAGCGATTCCTCGCCGAGCACACGCCTTCCGGTGTCGTCGGCGCGGATGACGTCGCCGGCAGCCGGCCCGTGAC
>JBOFBK010000111.1:0-3868 GCA_051645525.1 Dermatophilaceae bacterium
CGGGAGGTGACGGCGCGTCATCCGCGGTCGTCGCCGTGAGCGCGCGGAGCGCGACGAGCCCGGCACCGACGAGCAGGGGCTGGGCGACGGCGGTGTCCTTGATCGTGGCCTCGTCGGAGGTCGTTCCGTGCGCGGTGAGGTCGACCGCGGCTGCCTCGGACAGCGCGGCGAGGTGCTCGGGCACTCCCGGCAGCTCGAGCCACGGCGCGAGGAAGCCGGGTGTCTGAGACCCCTGGCCCGGGCAGAGGATCGCGATCACCGTCCCAGCGTGTCGCGCCGTGGCGCCTGCGGTCGCCGCGAGCGCGGACGAAGCTCGGTCAGCTGTTTTGGAGGATCACCACAAGGCCCGCGGATGCCGCGGGCCCCGCCGGCCGGGGCGGGCGGCGTCATCCGGACGGCCTCGAAAGACGTCGTCGTCGTCCGCGCCCTTGGGGCTGGAGCGGTGCGGCGTCATCCGGACGGACGGATGACGCTGCGCGCCGCCGGCCCGAGCCGCGAGTAGGCGAGCGCGACACGCACGGTCTGGGCGTCGTGCGGGTCGGCGAGGTCGTAGCCGACGAGCTTGGCGATGCCGGCCAGCCGGTATCGCACCGTGTTCGGGTGCACGATGAGCGCGCGCGCCGTGCCCTCGACACCGAGGCCGCCGTCGAGCCACGCCGCGGCAGTCTCGAGGAGAGCACCGGCGCTGGCCTCCTCGAGCGGGCGCACGATGCGGCCGACGAGCGCGTTGCGGGCCGGGAGGTCGCCGAGCAGCGCTCGCTCGGCGAGCAGCTCGTCGGCCAGCACCGGTCGGGGCGCGGCCGGCCAGGCGGCCGCCGCGCTGTGGCCGGAGATGGCCGCCCGAGCGCTGCGTCCGGCCGCGAACAGGTGCGGCACGGTGGGCCCGACGACGAGGGGGCCGTCGCCGAGGTGCGGGTCGAGCGCGCAGGCCAGCGCACTGGGATCGGCGAGCCCACCGGCGATGCACACGGTGCGCGGCCCGTGCACGGCGACGAGCAGGTGACCGCCGAGCCGGCGCGCCTCACGGTGCAGGTCGCCGACGACCGGGCCGGCCCCGCCGGGTGTCGACCCGACGACGACGGCGACCTCGGCGACCGCACCCCAGCCGAGCGCAGCGGCCCGCGACTGCATGGACTCGTCGGCCTCGCCGCGGATGACGGCATCCACCACCAGCGACTCGAGGCGGGCGTCCCACGCGCCGCGGGCCTCGGCCGCCTGGGCGTAGACCTGAGCGGCCGAGAACGCCACCTCGCGGCTATAGCGCAGTACCGCCTCGCGGGCGAGGTCGGCCTCGCCGGGAGCGGCCAGGCCGGTGATCTCACGCTCCACCACGCCGATCACGGTGCGGATGAGGTCGAGCGTCTGGGCGAGCGAGATCGAGCGGGTCAGCTCCCGCGGTGCGGTGCCGAACACGTCGGCGGAGCCGATGGGCACGTCCTGGTCGCCGCCGAACCAGTCGACGAATGCGGTGATGCCGGTCTGCGCGACGAGGCCGACCCACGAGCGGTTCTCGGCCGACAGCGACCGGAACCACGCGTGGTCGGTCTCCATCTGTCGCACCGCCGCCGCACCGAGGTCACCGGCGGCCCGGGCGACGCGACCGCGAGTCGCCGCGGACGGGCGAGCGCGGGCGGCGGGCACGGTCGTCATCCTAGATCTGTGTCGGGGCGACCCGTTCGTCTCCGTTGTCCGTCCGCGACAACACGCGGTCTCAGTCGGTGCCGGAGTCGATGGCGGCGCGGTCGAGCGCGGTGGCCTCCTCGTCGGCGACGGCCGGGTTGGCGGCGATCCGGTCGGCGCCGCCGGCCTCGAGCCGGCCGACCAGCTCGACGTGGCCGACACCGAGCTGGCCCTGGGCGGCGTAGACCTCGAGCTTGCTGCGGCTGTCGGCGATGTCGAGGTTGCGCATGGTCAGCTGACCGATCCGGTCGACCGGGCCGAACGCGGCATCCTCGACCCGCTCCATCGACAGCTTGTCGGGGTGGTAGCTGAAGTTCTCGCCGCGGGTGTCGAGCACCGTGTAGTCCTCGCCACGCCGCAGCCGCAACGTCACGTGCCCGGTGACCGCCGAGGCGACCCACCGCTGGAGGGACTCGCGGAGCATGAGGCTCTGCGGGTCGAGCCAGCGGCCCTCGTAGAGCAGCCGGCCCAGACGGCGACCCTCGGCGGCGTAGTTGGCGAGGGTGTCCTCGTTGTGCACGGCGGCCAGCAGACGCTCGTAGGCGATGTGCAGCAGCGCCATGCCGGGCGCCTCGTAGATGCCGCGCGACTTCGCCTCGATGATCCGGTTCTCGATCTGGTCGCTCATGCCCAGGCCGTGCCGGCCGCCGATCGTGTTGACCTCGTGGACGAGCGCGACCGGGTCGAGGTCGCGCCCGTTCACCGCGACCGGGCGGCCCTGGGTGAAGGTGACCGTGACGTCCTCGGCCGCGACCGGCACCGCGTCATCCCAGAAGCGCACGCCCATGATCGGGTCGACCACCTCCATCGACTCGTCGAGCCGCTCGAGGGTCTTCGCCTCGTGGGTGGCGCCCCAGATGTTGGCGTCGGTCGAGTAGGCCTTCTCCTGGCTGGCCCGGTAGGGGAGGCCGCGCTCGGTGAGCCAGGCGCTCATCTCGTGGCGGCCGCCGAGCTCGCCGACGAACGCGGCGTCGAGCCAGGGCTTGTAGACGCGCAGGTCGGGGTTGGCGAGCAGACCGTAGCGGTAGAAGCGCTCGATGTCGTTGCCCTTGAACGTCGAGCCGTCGCCCCAGATCTGCACGTCGTCGGCGTGCATGGCACGCACGAGCAGGGTGCCGGTGACCGCGCGGCCGAGGGGGGTGGTGTTGAAGTAGGTCCTCCCGCCGGAGCGGATGTGGAACGCGCCGCACGCGAGCGCCGAGAGCCCTTCCTCGACGAGCGCGCGTCGGCAGTCGACGAGCCGGGCCAGCTCAGCGCCGTACTGGCCCGCGCGGTCGGGCACGGTGTCGATCTCGGGCTCGTCGTACTGCCCGAGATCGGCGGTGTACGTACACGGCACGGCGCCCTTCTCGCGCATCCATGCCACGGCGACCGAGGTGTCGAGGCCGCCGGAGAACGCGATGCCGATGCGCTCGCCGACAGGAAGGGAGGTGAGGACCTTGGACATAGCTGCAACTCTATACAGTAGCCCGCATACTCACCGAACAGCTCGAGTGTGTGTTTTGTGTGGATGGCCCGGGTCAACGTCTCCGTTCCCGACGAGGTCATCGCGCGTGCCCATGACGCCGGCGTCAACGTGTCCCGGGTGGCCACCTCCGCGCTCGAGCACGAACTCGAGCGGCTGGCTCGGGTCGCCCTCCTCGACGCCTACCTCGCCGACCTCGACGAGCGGCACGGTCCGGTGCCCGACGCCGATCTCGACGCGGCCCGATCCTGGCTCGACGCGGCCGGATGACGGTCGTCCTCGACGCCGGCGGGGTCTCCTTCCTCGCCTCCGACCGGGCCGTCCTCACCGTGCTGCGGGAACGCGGGGAGTGGCCACCTCTCGTCCCCGCGGTCGTGCTCGCCGAGTGCCTCACCGGCGACCACCGCCGCGACCACGCCGTGAACCGGCTGCTCGCCATGTCGGCGGTGCGCGATGTCGACGAGCCGCTGGCTCGACGGGCGGCCGCGCTGCGGACGCCCGCTCGACGGGCCGGCACGGTCTCGGCCGTCGACGCGGTCGTCGTGGCGCTCGCCGAACGTCATCCGACGGCGGTGGTGGTCACCAGCGACCCGCATGACCTGCGCGCCCTCGGTGCGCACTCCCCGGCCGGGGTCCGGATCCGATCGACCACCGACCGCTGAGCGTGTGTCCCCGGCCGGCCTCCGGGGCCCCGCCGACCCGTCGGGTGTCGATGGTGGTCCC
>JBOFBK010000112.1:0-6610 GCA_051645525.1 Dermatophilaceae bacterium
CGCGGCGCCGCATGTCGTTGACGATCTCCTGGTCGTGCGTGGCGAGCACCACGGTGGTGCCGGTGCGGTTGATGCGGTCGAGCAGGTGCACGATCTCGAGGCTGATCCTCTGGTCGAGGTTCCCAGTGGGCTCGTCGCAGAGCAGGATCTGCGGCCGGTTCACCACCGCACGGGCGATGGCCACCCGTTGCTGCTCACCGCCCGAGAGCTGGTGCGGGAAGCGCCGCTCCTTGCCGGCCAGGCCTACCATGTCGAGGGTCTCGGGCACCAGCTGCCGGATGACGTGCTTCGGCTTGCCGATGACCTGCAGCGCATACGCGACGTTCTCGTGCACCGTCTTGTTCGGCAGCAGCCGGAAATCCTGGAACACCGCACCCATCTCGCGGCGCAGCCGCGGCACCTGTCGCATCGGCATCGTGTGCAGATCGTGCCCGGCCACCAGCACGGTGCCCGTGCTCGCCGCCTCCTCGCGCAGCGCCAGGCGGAGCATCGTCGACTTGCCCGACCCCGACGGGCCGACGACGAAGACGAACTCGCCGCGCTCGATGGCGATGCTGACGTCGTCGAGGGCGGGCTGGGTCGACCGCGGGTAGACCTTGGTGACGTTCTCGAAGCGGATCATGGGAGTACGACGGACCTCAGCGACGGTGGGCGACGGGGCACGTGGCCGGCTCCCTGGGCCGGACACCGCCAAAGGATAGGTCGGCAACCTGGGGATGACGGTCAGTCCGCGGAACTCGGCGGGTCACCGCATTCGAGTGCTCGGCGTCGTCGACGACGGGCGAGGTGGCTCGGCATGCTCAGGTCATGCGGTCGACGGCGGGTGGGGGCCGGCCGGGGGCGAGCACGGTGCGGAACGTCTCGGCGACGGCGCGCGCGGCCCGGACGGTGTCGTCGGCGGGGAGGTAGGGGCCGGTGGGCACGTCGTCGGGCCACCAGCGGAGGTAGTCGGCGCCCTCGACGGATGACGGCATGCGCCAGCCGAGCGCGAGCAGCGCGGCGTGGTCCTCGGGTGCCAGGGGGAAGCCGCCGCCGGTCGTCTCCGAGCCGACGCACCATCCGCGCAGGTGCTGCTCGTCGCGCCGCAGCCGTACCCACGGCCTCGTGTCGCGGTAGCGGCCCGGGAAGAACCCGCGCAGCCGTGGCCGGCGGAGCACGGCCGGGCGGGCGGCGTCATCCGGCCCGGTGACCTCGAGCGAGCCGCCGTCGTCGAGACCGCGCACGGAGTCGGCGAGCATCGCGACCCATGGCTCCCAGGTCGAGGCGGTGTCGGCGGCCGACTGCCCCCCGGGTCCGGACGCCCCGGCCCGGACGCTCTCCTGGTGCCGGGCGGCATCGGGCTCGGACGGCGGCGGGTCAGGCTCGGGCATCACCTCGAGCTCCGCACGCGGTCAGGCTCCCAGCCCGGCTTTCTCCTGCGCCTTGCGCCAGCGGATGCCGGCCTCGATGAAGCCGTCGATGTCGCCGTCGAAGACGCCAGAGGTGTTGCCCACCTCGTGCTCGGTGCGCAGGTCCTTGACCATCTGGTACGGGTGCAGCACGTAGGAGCGCATCTGGTCGCCCCAGCTCGCCTTGACGTCGCCGGCCAGCTCCTTGCGCTCCGCGGCCTCCTCGGCCTTCTTGAGCAGCAGCAGCCGGGACTGCATGACGCGCAGCGCGGCGGCACGGTTCTGGATCTGGCTCTTCTCGTTCTGCATGGAGACCACGGTGCCGGTGGGCAGGTGCGTCATCCGGACGGCGGAGTCGGTGGTGTTGACCGACTGGCCGCCGGGGCCGGAGCTGCGGAAGACGTCGATCTTCAGTTCGCTCTCGGGGATCTCGATGCTGTCGGTGCCCTCGATGAGCGGGATGACCTCGACGGCGGCGAAGCTGGTCTGGCGGCGGCCCTGGTTGTCGAACGGGCTGATCCGCACGAGGCGGTGGGTGCCGCCCTCGACCGAGAGGTTGCCGTACGCGTAGGGCACGTTGACCTCGAACGTGGCCGACTTCAACCCGGCCTCCTCGGCGTAGGACGTGTCCATGACGCGGGTCGGGTAGCCGTGCCGCTCGGCCCAGCGCAGGTACATGCGCAGCAGCATCTCGGCGAAGTCGGCGGCGTCGACGCCACCCGCGCCGGATCGGATGGTGACCACGGCCTCGCGAGCGTCGTACTCGCCGGAGAGCAGGGTGCGCACCTCGAGCTCGCCGACCGCCGTGCGCACCACCTGCAGCTCACGCTCGGCCTCGGCGATGGTGTCGGCGTCGTTCTCCTCGGCACCCATCTGGGCGAGCACCTCGAGGTCGTCGATGCGGGCGTCCATCCCGGTGACCCGGTCGTGCTCGGCCTTGGCGCGGGACAGGCCGGAGGTCACCTGCTGGGCACGCTCCTGGTCGTTCCAGAGGCTGGGGTCGGCCGCCTGCTGCTCGAGCTCGACGATCTGCCGCTCGAGCCGGGCGAGGTCGGTGACCTCACGCACCGACGCCATCGTCGTACGGAGGTCCTTGATCTCGCTGAGGATGTCGACGGCCACGAGGGTTCAGGGTACGCGAGCACGGGATGACGCCCGCACGCCACGAACGCCGCTCTGATGATGTAGCTTTACATCATGTTGCGTACGCAGATCTCGCTCACCGAGGACGAACGGCGTGCCCTCGATGCAGCCGCCCGACGCACCGGCCGGTCCATCTCCGCCCTCATCCGAGAGGCGGTGGACGCCGCCTACGGCACCTCGCGCACGCCCGAACAGGATCTCGTCGCGATGCGTCGAGCCTTCGGATCGTGGCAGGACCGCGATGACGACAGCGCCGCCTGGGTCGAGCAACTGCGCTCGGGGTCGCGGCTCCGGCCCACCCGATGACCGCACTGGTCGACACGTCGGTACTGATCGACTATCTGCGGGGCCGGGAGGAGGCCGCCGTCGTCCTGGAGGCCGAACGCGCCTCCGGTCCATTGCGAGCGAGTGAGATCACTCGCCTCGAGGTTCTCGCCGGGATGCGACCCGCCGAGGAGAACACGACGCGGTCGTTGCTGTCGGTGCTCGAGTGGCACCCGGTCGACACCTCGATCGCCGAGACTGCCGGCGCGCTCGGCCGCGAGTGGCTGCCGAGCCACCACACGATCGACGGCGCCGACCTGGCGATCGCCGCCACCGTCATCCGCACCGGGTCGCGGCTGCTGACCCGCAACGTGCGGCACTTCCCGATGTTCCCGGGTCTGCGGGCGCCGTACTGAGCCCGACTGACCGCGAGGGTCAGGGGTCGAGGTCGGCCCGGGCCCGGGACTCGACGGAGATCGTGATCTCCCCACCCAGCTGGTCGAGCAGGGAGCCGATGAGCGGCACACTGACCGTCGCGGTGATGCCGACCACTGCGGTCTCGCCGTCCGGTGTACCGGTGGCGGAGGTGAGCCGCCACGTGATGACCCGCGACGGTGGTTCGCGCGCACCGAGGTACGCTGCCGCCCGCCCCTCGACCGAGGACTCGCTCACCGGCACCGCGCCGCTCACTCCCCCGTCGTACGCACCACCGTCGAGGGCATTGGCCGCGGTGAGCGCCGCACCGTCGGCGACGTCGAGCAGCTGCATCCGGGTGACCTGGGCCGAGGTGACCGCGACACCGCCGGTGATGAGCATGATGGCGACCATCGTCAAGCCAAGGATGTACAGGCTGATCGAGCCACGCTCATCGCGCACGGCCGAGGCCTGGCCACGCTCGCCGCGTACGGTCGGGACCGGGGCACGACGCCTGTCCCGGCGCCGACGCGCACCACGGCCGGCGGTCACCCTCACCGTGAGCCCCGGAAGCGGTCGACGGTCGACAGCTGGCTGGCCTCGACCGGGACCGACAGCGGCACGGCATCCTGTACGAAGGTGGGCACGAAAGGCAGCGGCACGCGGACCGTGGCGGTGGTCTCGACCCGACCGTCGGGCCGCAGGCACGGGTTGCCGTCACAGTCGATCCGGAGCGTGCCGTCGTCCTCGAAGTCGTGGTCGGCGAAGGCGAGCCGGGCCGCCGCCTGGGCACGCGACGTCGCGAGATCGGCCCGCTCGGCGGTGACGTAGGCACGACCGGCCTCGCGCGCGGCCTGGCTGACCGCGTACGACCCCGCCTGGACCCGGGCGAGCATCAACACCAGGTATATCAGCGGCACCATCAGCACGACCGCGAGGAAGACGAACTCGACCACGGCACTGCCGGACTCGTCGCGAGCGAGCCGCCGGACCGGCATCCGGGCTCTCACTGCGACTCCAGGAACGCGCGACCGCTGACGTCGAGGGCACCGTCGGGACCGAGCAGCCCGATGACGGGCACCGGCGCCCGAACTCGAACCTCGACAACCCGTACGCCGTCGACGACGGCCTCGGCCGCCGTGATGTCGTCGGCGTACCGAGCGGAGAGTGAGGCGGTGATGAGGTCACGCGCGCGCGACTCACCGTCCGCGGGGCCCGCGCCGGCCCGCGCGCCGTACCGTGCCCCCTCGGACGCGCAGGAGATGAGCGTGTTGCGGGTATGCAGCGCCAGACCCAGCTGGATCACAGCGAGCGCCATCACGAGAACGACCACGGACACCATCGCGAAGTCGGCGACCGCAGCGCCGCGCTCGTGGCGAAATCGAGCACTGCGCTCGTGGCGAGGTCTCACGGCTCCGGCACCGGTCAGGTGACCGAGGAGAGGGCACGCTGGAACAGCGCGACCAGCTGAGGACGGGCCACCGCGAGCAGCGCGGCCACGAGCATCGCCGTCATCAGCGTGATCAGCACCCACCCGGGCACGTCGCCCCGCTCGCGCCGGGCGTGGGGCCGGCGCCTTCGGGCAAGGAGTACGGCAGTCATGGTCGTCCTTTCGGTGGCGGTTCTACAGGGTGAAGCGGAAGTAGGTGATGCCGGGGAAGACCGCGAACACGACGGTGACCGGGAGGACGAGGAACACGACCGGCACCATCATCGCGATCTCCTTCCGGCCGCCGGCCTCCATCAGCAGGCGGCGTGAGTCCTCGCGGACGTCCTGGGCCTGCGCCCGGAGCACGTCGGCGAGCGGTGTGCCTCGTTGGACGGCGATGACGACGCCGTCGACGAAGCGGCGCAGGCTGGGCAGCGCGGTGCGGTCGGCCAGGCCCTGGAGCGCGGTCGGCAGATTGGCACCGGCGCGGGCGTCGGCGAGGCACCGCCCGAGCTCGGCGGCGAGCTCGCCGCGTGAGAGCCGGCAGACCCGCTCCAGTGCTCCTACCGCGCCCTCCCCCGCGCTGACGGCCAGCGCGAGCAGCTCGGCGATGGTGGGGAACTCGGCGAGCATGCGGGCCTCCCGACGGGTGGCCTTGCGAGTGAGCAGCCAGTCGGCTCCGGTGACCCCGAGCCCCAGGGCGATGCCGGTCACCAGCACCGCGACGACGACCGAGCCGCCACGGAGCACCACCGAGGACGCACCGAGAGCGCCGCCGACCACGGTGCCGGCCAGCCCCCACAGCACCTGTTCGGCACGGAATCGATCGACGTCGGCCGCCCGGCCCGCGCGCAGCTGACGGCTGCGCACCGAATCCGCGCCTCCCATGACCCGCCCGACGACCGCGCCGAGATCGCGGACCACGGGAAGCGCGAACACCCGCACGAACCCCCCTGACGCACTCTCGTCGAGCAGCCGCGAGGGCCGGGGTGTGTCGCGCAGGTAGGGCAGCACCCGGGCGGCGAGACCGGCGCGACGGTGCCGCGGCAGCCCGGCCCAGACCATGGCGAGTCCGAGCCCGAACAGTGCACCGAGCACCGCCCCGTTGCGAGCCAGGCCGCTCACCGCAGGACTCGCTGGTCCTCGGGCAGTCGCCCGATGCGCATCATCGCCCAGTAGGCGACGGCGGTGAGCGCTCCACCCCCGGCGAGGACCGCTGCGCCGAGCGTGGACGAGTAGGCCTCCACCGAGCGGGAGTTCAGCGAGAGGATGCCGATCATCAGCCATGGTGCGGCGGCGGCCAGACGTGCGGCGTACACGGTCCACGACTGGCGCGCCTCGAGCTCGGACCGGGTCCGGGCGTCCTCGCGCAGGAAGGTCGACAGGGTACGGAGCAGCCGGCCGAGGTCGCTGCCCCCGACCTCCCGGGCGATGCGCAGGCTCTCGACCAAGCGGTCGGCCACGGGGTCCTTGAGGCGGTCCTTCAGCCGGTCGAGGCAGTCGCCGAACCGGCCGGTGAGGCGGTAGTCGTCGGCGAACGCGGCGAACGCCGGGCGAAGCTCGTCCGGGCCACGCACGCTCACCTGGGCCACCGCCTCGGGAAGGGCCATCCCGGCCCGCACCCCCGAGGTGATGTTGTCGACGACGTCGGGCCACAGGTCACGGAGCCGCGCCCGGCGCCGGCGCGCTCGCCGACGCACCACCGCCACCGGAAGCCAGGCCGCCATCAGGGCGAAGCTGAGCGCGATGGGCAGGACGCGCACCACGACCTGCACGATCGCGAGCACGAGAACGAGGACGACGACCGAGGCGCCGAGGAGGGAACGGAGCGAGAGCCCCGAGAAGCCGGCCTGCACGATGTCGTCGCGCAGCCGTTCCACCGGGCCGGATGACGCTCCGCGGCGGTCCTCGGCGGGCGAGGGCACCCAGCAGCTCCACCAGATGAGGAACACACCGGCACCGAGGACGATCC
>JBOFBK010000113.1:0-1163 GCA_051645525.1 Dermatophilaceae bacterium
AGCTGGCTCGCGTCGAGCAGGGCGGCGACGGCGCGCCGCAGATGACGGAGCCCGAGCCGAGCCCACCGGGCGAGGGGGCCGGCGAGGGCGACGGAGCGCCCGCGACCGACGCCGCGCCGGTGCTCGGGGTCGCGATTCCGATCCTCGCCGCGGTCGGCCTGCTGCTCATTGCGGCCGCGATCGTGTTCGTCCTCCTGCGGCGCCGACGGAGGACGCCGCCGCCTTTCGACGACAGTCAGCTCGGTGGCGACACGTCGGCCGCCTGGATGGTGGATCGAGCGCTCCGCGTGCTGGTCGCGTCGTGCGAGCACCACGGCGTGCCAGTGCCCGGTGTCTTCGCCGTGCACGTGGAGGGCGCGGTGCTGCGACTGCGCCTGGTCACCCCGACGGCGCCGGCCCCGCCACCATTCGTCGGCAGCGACGACGGGATGAGCTGGACGGCGCCTCTCGATCGCCTGCAGCGGGAGCCAGCATCCGAGAGCTCGCTGCGGTCCTTCGCGCGGCTCATCACGCTCGGGGTCGCCGACTTCGGTCGGGTGCTCGTCGATCTCCGCCGTGCCCGGGGGATCATCGCCGTCGACGGTCCGCTCGCCGCCCGACATCAGGTGCTGCGTCGCTGGCTCGCCGAGCTGGCGAGCAACCCGTGGTCCGACCATCCGCGGATCGTCCTCGTCGGCGCCCCGGCGGAGGAGAGCTCAGCCGCCGTCGAGCACATTGCCACCCTCGAGCAGATGCTTCCCGAATTCGACGGCGGCGGGGGTGTGCTCGTGCTCTCTCAGGCACCGTCGTCGTCGCAACAGGCGGAGCTCGCGTCTCGCTTCGCGAGCCCGCGCTTCGAGTGGATCGTGATCGTGCTCGACTCGGTGCCGTCCGCGCGGTGGAGATTCCAGGCGGACGGATCCGGTCGGTTGCGAAGCGATTTCCTGCCCGAACTGCGTCTCGTCGACCGTCCCGCCGCCGCATCCGGGGCCTGATATGCGCGTGCTCGTCTCGGTGGCGGCCACCGCCGCATCGCGCCGGATGGCGATCGTCGACGTCGACGACCGGATGCCGACGGCCGATCTCCTCCGACAGTTCGCCTCCGCGGCCGGTGTCGATCACCACGCCCCGGTCTTCCTCGACGGCGTCCCGGTGACCGATGACGGACAGATCGGCGAGTCCCG
>JBOFBK010000114.1:0-4193 GCA_051645525.1 Dermatophilaceae bacterium
CCGACCCCGACGCCGCGCTCACCGCGTTCCTCCCCCAGGACAACGGGTTCATCACCCTCGCCTACGCCTACGACCCGCGGGAGAGCGTGTACGAGCCCGAACTCACCGAGGAGCAGGCATTCGGCATCCTCGCCGAGAACCTCGGCATCGACACGATCGAGCAGGTCCTCCTCTTCCACGTGGTGCCGGGCGAGACCCTGGAGTTCGCCGACCTCGTGTCGAGCCCGAACGCCTCGCTCGCCACCGCGCTCCCCGACCGTGAGGTCACCGTGCGGGTCTACCACTACTCGACCGGCTCGCCGAGCGTGCTGATCGACGACGCCGCCGACTACTACGCGCCGCTGCTCCGGGACAAGGACATCAACGCCGGCAACCCGCAGGTGGCGCACGGCTTCAGCCTCGACCTGCTCCGGCCGTTCCCGCTGGAGCCGTAGGCCGGAGCGCGGTCGGCGCTGGAGCGTGGTCGGCGCGGCCGCCGTCCCATCCATGGGGAGCCGGTCACCGGCGAAGGTCGCCCGGTGGCTGGCTCCTCGCGCCGAGGGAGCAACCGACTCCCCGCGCCGCAGGCACCATCGCCTCCCGCGCCGGCACGGCATCCGCGTCGTCGGTAGGCTGACCGGCGTCCGTGGCACCCGCACACCCTTGGAGCACCACGCGTGAGCACCCCCCGCCCGGCCGCCGTCATCGTCCTCGCTGCCGGCGAGGGCACCCGGATGAAGTCCGCCACCCCCAAGGTGCTCCACCGGATCGGTGGCACGCCGCTGGTCGGGCATGCCGTGCGCGCGGCACGCGAGGCCGGCGCGGGGCTTGTCGGGGTGGTCGTGCGGCACCAGCGCGACCTCGTCGTTGAGTACCTGCACACCCTGGGCGGTGAGAGCGGGGGTGGTGAGCTCGTCGTCGCCGACCAGGACGAGGTCAAGGGCACCGGGCGGGCCGTCGAGTGCGGCCTCGACGCCCTGCCCGCCGACCTCACCGGAACGGTGCTCGTCACGTCCGGCGACGTGCCGCTGCTGACCGGAGAGACCCTGCGTGAGCTCGCGGCCGCACACGACACGTCCGGCAGCGCCGTCTCGGTGGCCACCGCCCAGGTGCCCGACCCGCACGGGTACGGCCGGGTCGTCCGCGACGCCGCCGGAGACGTCGACCGGATCGTCGAGGAGAAGGACGCCACCGACGCCGAACGCGCCATCACCGAGATCAACTCCGGCATCTACGCCTTCGACGCCGTGGCCCTGCGCGAGACCCTCGCGCTGGTCGGCACCGACAACGCACAGGGCGAGAAGTACCTCACGGACGTCGTGCGGCTCGCCCGCGAGGCCGGCCGGCCGGTGCGCGCCCACGTGGTCGACGACCTCTGGCAGACCGAGGGCGTCAACGACCGGGTGCAGCTCGCCGCGCTCGGCCGCGAGCTCAACCGCCGGGTCTGCGAGCGGCACATGCGCGCGGGCGTCACCATCGTCGACCCCGCCACCACCTGGATCGACGTCGACGTCGCCATCGGCCGCGACACCACCGTGCTCCCCGGCACCCAGCTGCTCGGCGCCACCACGGTCGGCGAGCGCGCCGTCGTCGGCCCCGACACCACCCTCACCGACACCGAGGTCGCGGATGACGCCCAGCTCACCCGTGCGGTCGCCGTGCTCGCCGTCGTCGGCGAACGCGCCACGGTGGGGCCTTTCGCCTACCTCCGCCCGGGCACGCGGCTCGGCCGGCAGGGACGCATCGGCGGGTTCGTCGAGACGAAGAACGCCGACATCGGCGAGGGGTCGAAGGTGCCACACCTGTCCTATGTCGGGGACGCCACGATCGGCGAGCACAGCAACATCGGCGCTGCGTCGGTGTTCGTCAACTACGACGGCGTGACCAAGCACCACACCACCGTCGGTAGCCACGTGCGCATGGGCAGCGACACCATGTACATCGCGCCGGTCAGCATCGGTGACGGCGCGTACAGCGGCGCCGGCACCGTCATCCGCAAGGACGTCCCGCCGGGGGCGCTCGCCATCAACGTCGCGCCCCAACGAAACCTGGAGGGGTGGGTCGAGCAGCACCGTCCCGGTACACCGGCGGCGGAGGCGGCTCGGGCCGCCACACCGCCGGTCTCGGCCGGTGGGGATGCCAACATCCCTGCGGCTGAACGGCATCCGGATGACGATGCGTCGGCTGCGCGCGAGGGAGACTCCGCGTGAGCGAGCACCGGCCGCCGTCGGCGAACATCCGCAAGAGCCCCAAGAAGCAGCTCATGGTGTTCTCCGGCCGGGCCAATCCCGGTCTCGCTCAGGAGGTCGCGAGCCAGCTCGGCACCGAGCTCGTGCCCACCAGCGCCTACGACTTCGCCAACGGCGAGATCTACGTGCGGTTCGAGGAGTCGGTGCGGGGGAGCGACGCGTTCGTCATCCAGAGCCACACCAGCCCGATCAACGAGAACATCATGGAGCACCTGCTCATGGTCGACGCGCTGAAGCGGGCCAGCACCAAGCGCATCACGGTGGTGATGCCGTTCTACGGGTACGCGCGCCAGGACAAGAAGCATCGGGGCCGTGAGCCGATCAGTGCGCGCCTCGTCGCCGACATGTTCAAGACCGCCGGCGCCGACCGGCTGATCTGCGTCGACCTGCATACCGACCAGATCCAGGGTTTCTTCGACGGACCGGTCGACCACTTGATGGCGATCCCCATCCTCAGCGAGTACGTGGCCACGAAGTACGGCGACGAGGAGCTCGCGGTGGTCTCCCCCGACGCCGGCCGGATCAAGGTGGCCGAGCAGTGGTCCAAGCGGCTCGGCGGGGCGCCGCTGGCGTTCATCCACAAGACCCGCGACATCAACCGGCCCGGCGAGGTGGTCGCCAACCGGGTCGTCGGCCTCGTGCGCGACCGGGTGTGCGTGCTCGTCGACGACATGATCGACACCGGGGGCACCATCACCAAGGCCGCCGATGCGCTGATGGCCGACGGCGCGAAGGACGTCGTCATCGCCGCGACGCACGCCATCCTCTCCGAGCCGGCGGTCGAGCGGCTCCAGGCGTGCGCCGCCCGCGAGGTCATCGTCACGAACACCCTGCCCATCGCCGTCGAGAACGAGATCGACTGTCTCACCGTGCTGTCGATCGCGCCGTTGATCAGCGCCGCGGTGCGAGAGGTCTTCGAGGACGGCTCGGTCACCAGCCTGTTCGGTGGCCGCGCCGGGGCTTCCTGACCTCCAAGGTGTGCGGGCGTCATCCGGCGTCTCCCGTCCGGGCGGCGGGGATGCTCGGCCCGCGAAACCACGGGTGGTGGAGTCAGATGCATCCCGCCCGGTCATCGGCTTCGTGCAGGGTCCGGACGCTATCGCGCCCAGACTCGGCGGGATGCTCCGGACCTCACGTGATCAGGTGGATGAAGTGGCGCGGCGTGCGCGGTAGGCGGCCACGTTGGCGCGGGTGCCGCAGGTGCCGTCGCAGAACTTGCGCGAGCGGTTGCGGCTGAGGTCGATGACCAGGTCGGCGCAATCGTCGCCCGCGCACACCTTGAGCCGGTCCTGCTCGTCGGCGCGGAGCACGTCGACCATCGCCATGCCCGTCTCGGTGGCGACCCGCTGGTGGAACGGCGCGTCGTCGGACGTGGCGTGCACGTGCCAGCCGAACGCGCCGTGCCGCACCAGCCGCGGCAGCGCCCCGCTCTCGGCGAGCAGGACGTTGACCTCGGCCGCGAGCTCGTCGTCCCGCAGCGACCAGAGCCGTACCAGCCGGGGCCGCAGCTCGTGGACCGCGAGCAGGTCGGCGCGTGTCCTGGGGCGCCGCCCGGTCCACTCCCAGCGGTCGAACCAGGCGTCGAGCGCGGCGAGGTCGGGGAGGTCCTCGCGCTGCTCCGCACCGACGCCCGGGCCGGTGTTGGCCAGCGCGGCGGCATGCGCGAGCGTCAGGTCGGTGTCATAGGTGAAAAGCATCTTGACTCCTGACAGGCGGACGGCTAGCGTCAGGAGCAACACACTAGTTCACTCCTGACATCTCGGTCTGCTCCGATGTGTGTGCACGGTGTCGTCAGGCCATTGCCTCGACGTGCTGGGCTGACGTGCGCACGGTAGCGCCGCGCGTCACCGCCCGACAGGTGTGTGGGGAACGGAGTGCGGGTCACAAACGAGGAGGCCGGGGCATGGACGAGGTCGCGCTGCATCGGCGGTCCGGGCTCGGGCTGCTCGCGCTCCTGGTCTCGTG
>JBOFBK010000115.1:0-7963 GCA_051645525.1 Dermatophilaceae bacterium
CGGGCGGCGGGTCGTCATCCGTCACATGGACCGAGAAGCGGGTTCCGGCGCCGCCCGGCCCCGGCTCCACAGTGGCGCGCCCGCCCATGCCGGCGACCAGCGCGGCGACGATGGCCAGGCCCAGCCCGGTGCCGACCCGCCGCACGCCACGCGAGCGTTCCCACAAGGCGCCGCGCTCGAACGCGATCGCCCGCTCCTCGGCGGACAGCCCGGGCCCGGTGTCGTCGACGTCGAGACGGGCACCGCGCTCAGTAGCTTCCAGACGTAGCGTGATGCGTCCACCGGCCGGCGTGACCCGCAGGGCGTTCTCCACGAGGTTGTCGATCACCTGACGCAGCCGGGCCGGGTCGACCCTGGCAAGCACCGGCGTCGCCGGGACGTCGATCGCCACGCCGATCTGCTCCACGGCGCACCGGTGCTCCCACACCTGGCCGGCGTCCTCGACGACCGGACGGAGGTCGGTGCGGACGATGTCGACGCGGAACCCGTCCGCGCGGAGCCGGGCGAGATCGAGCAGGTCGTCGACGAGCCGCGCGAGCCGGCCGGCCTCCGAGACGAGCACCGCCCCGGTCCGCCGCACGGCATCCCCCTCGATGAGGCCGTCGGCGAGGGACTCGCCGTACCCGAGCACCGCGGTCAGGGGGGTGCGCAGCTCGTGGGACACCGACATGAGGAACTCACGCTCCCGGTTCTCGCTGCGGGCGAGCGAGTCGGCGAGGGCGTCGACCGCCGCACCGAGCTCGGCGACCTCCCGGGTTCCGGGCCGGCCGACCCGCACGGACCGGTCGCCGCCGGCCAGCCGCTGCGCGCCGGCGGCCGCCTCCCGCAGCGGCCGGGTGAGCCGGCCTGCGAACCACACCCCGACGGCCACCGCGACGACCAGCCCCACGAGCAGCGCGAGCAGCACCCCCCGCAGGACCTGCCCGGCGTCGGTCTCGTCGAAGCGGAACCGTTGTGCCATGACCACGACGCGCCCGTCACCGATCGGCCGCACGACGGCGAGCACCTCCTCGCCGTCGAGCCGGAGGGTCGCCTGGCGGCGGGCGGTGGGCTGCCCCATCGCGCTCCATGCCTCGCGTGCGAGCAGGTCGCCGATAGCCTCCCCGCGCCGAGTGGTCCAGGCAACCGGTGTGCGCTGCGACCGCACCAGCCGCAGGGTCGCGCCGATGTCCCCGCCGCGACGCGCCGCCACGACGGTGGCGGCCAGGTCGGTCTGCCGGCCCAGCGCGATCCGGGTGTCCTCGCGAGCCGCCGACCGGGTGAGCTGCACCGCGGCCAGCCCCGCGACGACGACGGCCACGACGACCACGGCCGACATGAGCAGCACCAGCCGAGGCCGCAGCCCGCCGAGCCGCCGTCTCATGGCGACCGGTGGATGCCGTACCCGACACCTCGCACGGTTCGCACCGGGCAGGCGTCGCCGAGCTTGGCGCGCAGCTGGGCGACATGGACGTCGACGGTGCGGCTGCCGTCGTCCTCGGGGAACCCCCACACCACCTGGAGCAGCTCACGCCGCGGGTGCACGCGCGCCGGACGGCCGAGCAGGTGCGCGAGCAGGTTGAACTCGGTGGCGGTGAGCGAGACCGGACCCCCGTCGAGGAACGCCTCGCGGCGCTCGACGTCGACCACGAGCGCACCGTGCCGGAGCAGTGCGGCGCTCCCACCGCGACTGCTCACCCGGTGCCGGCGCAACAGGGCCCGCACCTTGGCCACCAGCTCGCGCGGGGAGTACGGCTTGGTCACGTAGTCGTCGGCGCCGAGCTCGAGGCCGAGCACACGGTCGACCTCGTCGTCGCGGGCGGTGAGGAACACCACCGGGGTCCAGTCGTCGGCGGCGCGCCAGGTGCGACAGACGTCGATGCCGTCGAGGTCGCCGGCCAGGCCGATGTCGAGGATGACGAGGTCGTGGCGCGTCGCGGTCTGTGCGCGCAGGGCCTCCTCCCCGGTCGGCGCGGCGGTGACCTCGAAGCCGGCTGCGGCGAGCTGGACCCGCAGCAGCTCGACGAGCGCCGGCTCGTCCTCGACGACGAGGACGCGGGCGATGGGCGTCATGGGCCAAGAGTCGCCGCTCACGCCGTTCGCGCGCAACCGGCTTCGACCCGCAGGTCGATGGGTCCGAGGGTGTACCCGGGAGCCGCTCGGCCCGCGCCCGTGCTCGGCGCAGCCCACCGTCGTGGGTTCGCGCCGTCGCCGGCGGGGCGTCATCCCTGACCGAACCCGAACATCGGCCTGACCGGCCCGTGACATCGGTGCGCGACAGTAGTGGCCATGTCGAACGATCGTGTCGTGGCGTCCCGGGCCGTCCGCGCCCTGGGGCTCGGTGGGTCCGACGAGGTCGTCGACGAGGTGACCCGGGCGGGTGTCTCCGCATGGGCCACCGCGGCTCTGGCAGCGGCACGGGGCCGAGAAGCTGCCCGAGCCGTGCCCGCGCTGGACGAGCCGGACCCGCTGCCCGAGAAGCCGACCGGCGAGCAGCGCACCACCCATCGCAAGGCACAGAAGCAGGGGGTCGCCGCCTTGACCCGCTGGTGGGTCGCCGAGCTCGTGACCACGCCGCATCCGGTGCTCGAACGGGTCACCTTCGGCTGGCACGATCACTTCGCGACGTCCGCGCGGAAGGTCCGCTCGCCCTCCCTCGTGCTCGGCCAGAACACGAGCCTTCGCCGGCACGGGCTCGGCGGCTTCGCCGGGCTCGCTCACGCCATGGCGGTCGACCCCGCGATGCTGGTGTGGCTCGACGGCGTGCGCAACACCCGCAAGGCCCCGAACGAGAACCTGGCCCGCGAGCTCATGGAGCTGTTCTGCCTCGGCAGCGGCTACACCGAGGCCGACATCAAGGCGGCCGCCTCGGCGCTCACCGGCTGGGCCTACGACAGGCGCACCGGAGCGGTGCGATGGACACCCCGGCGACACGACACCGAGCCGGTCACCCTGTTCGGACGCACGGCATCCCTGGACACCCGCGGGGTGGTCGACGCGGTGCTCGCGCGCCCCGAGTCGGCACCGTTCGTCGCGACCCGCTGGTGGCAGCGCCTGGTGTCGCCCGAGCCGCCCGACGAGGCCGCGCTCGAGCGGGTGCTCGCCGCCGCTGGCGACACCCGCGACACCGGTGCGATGCTCGCCGCGATGGTGTCGGATGACGCGTTCGCCACCGCCGCGGGGACGCTGGTCACCGGCCCGCTCGACTGGGCGGTCGCAGCGATGCGCTGCCTGCGGATCGAGCCGGATGACGACCTGCTCGGGCGGGTCGTTCCCGCGCTGACCCGCCTGGGCCAGGTGCCGTTCCACCCGCCGAGCGTCGGTGGATGGCCGCAGGGCCGGGCCTGGCTGAGCACCAGCGGGCTGACCGGCCGGGCAGCGCTCGCCCGGGTGCTGGTCGACCGCGGCGACCTGACGTCGGTGTCGTCGGTGTCGGCGGCGGCTCGGGTCGAGGGCACGGTTCGGCTGCTCGGGCTGGCCGGGGTCGCGCCGCGGACGTCCAGCCACCTGTCCACCCTGGCCGACGACCCGCGCGCGCTCGTCGCGGCGGCGCTCGTGGCCCCCGAGAACCTGGTGATCTGATGCCACGTCCCCCCTTCGACCCGTCCAGGCCGCTCGACGGCCTCACCCGGCGCTCCCTGCTCAAGGCCTCGGGGGTGGCCGGAGCCGGTGCCCTGCTCGCGGGTGGCGCCGGTGTCGGTCTGCACCAGGTGCTCTCCCGCGGCTCCGCGGACGGCGGCCCGTCCGGCACGCCGATCCTCGTGCTGGTCACGCTGTACGGCGGCAACGACGGCTTGAACACGGTTGTGCCGTATGCGGATCCGGCCTATCGCGAGGCCCGCCCCGACCTCGCCTACAGTGCCGAGGAGGTGCTACGGCTCGACGACCGGTTCGGCCTCAACCCGGCCCTGAGCGGGCTCGCCGACGCGTGGAAGGGCGACGAGCTCGCCGTGGTGCACGGCGTCGGCTACCCGCGACCGGACCGGAGCCACTTCCGCTCGATGGACATCTGGCACACCGCCACCCCGGACTCGCCGTCCACGGAGGGGTGGCTCGGCCGCTGGCTCGACGCGGAGCAGGGCGACCCGATGCTCGCGGTAAGCCTCGGCGAGACGCTGCCACCCCTGGCCGTCGGTGCCCGCTCGACGGCCGCCGCGCTCAGCCTGCGCGAGGGTCGCGGGTCCGCACGAGTCGGCTCGGTGGTGCAGGGGTTCGCCCACCCCGACCCGGCCGACCCGCCCGCAGCGGCGGAGGCGGCATCCGCGTGGGCCGCGCTGGGGAGGTGCGAGGAGGCGTTCGCGACGGTCCGCGAGACTCCGGCCGACGGGAGCGAGCCGGACCAGGGCGAGGCCCCGGCAACGGCCACCGGTGGCAGCGGCTCCTCCGTGGCCACCCAGCTCGACCTGGTGGCGCGCTGCATCCGGGCCGGCGTGCCCACGCGGGCCTATGCCGTGTCGCACGCCGGCTACGACTCGCACACCCAGCTGCGCAATCAGCAGGAGTTCCTCTTGAGGCAGCTCGACGGTGCGCTCACCGGGTTCCGGGGAGCCCTCGAGGGACATCCGCGGCGCGACGACGTGGTCGTGCTCGTGCACTCCGAGTTCGGGCGCCGGGTCAAGGCGAACGCGAGCGAGGGCACCGACCACGGCACCGCCTCGGTGGTGCTCGCCCTCGGCGCGCGCGTGAACGGGGGCCACCACGGCGAGCCACCGTCACTCACCGACCTCGACGACGGCGACCTCAAGGCCACCAGCGACTTCCGGTCGGTCTATGCCGAGGTGGCCGAGAAGGTGCTCCGGGTCGACCCGGAGCGCGTGGTCCCTGAGCCGAAGGCGCCGCTCGGCATCCTCGCCTGAGCTCTCGTCGGCGCACCCCCGTACGGTGAGGGGATGGCGTCGCGCAAGGGACAGTTCGGGGAGCCGGTGGTGCTCGACGTCGACGGGTTCGACGTCCGGGTCTCGAACCCGGAGCGGGTGTACTTCCCCGCGCGCGGGGAGACCAAGCTCGACCTCGCGCGCTACTACCTGTCGGTGGGCGAGGGCATCGTGAACGCGCTGCGTGAGCGGCCGTGCATGCTGCACCGCTTCCCCGACGGCGTCGCCGGCGACAAGGTGCACCAGAAGCGGCTGCCGCGCGGTGCACCACCGTGGGTCGAGACCGTGCGGTTGCACTTCCCTCGCTACGGGCTGCACGCCGACGAGCTGTGCGTCACCCGGCTCGCCGACGTCGTCTGGGCGGTGCAGATGAGCACCGTCGAGTTCCACCCGTGGAACAGTCGGCGCGCCCACACCGAGATGCCCGACGAGTGGCGCATCGACCTCGACCCGATGCCGCAGGCCCCGTTCTCGCGGGTCCGGCGCGCCGCCCACGTCGCCCACGAGGTGCTGCGCGAGCTCGGCGCCGTGGGGTGGCCGAAGACGAGCGGCGGCCACGGCATGCACGTCTACGTGCGGATCGCGCCCGAGCACGGGTTCGCCGACGTGCGGCGGGCCGCGCTGGCGTTCGCGCGGGAGGTCGAGCGGCGACTGCCCGACGACGTGACGACCACGTGGTGGCGCAAGGACCGCGACCCTGCCGCGGTGTTCGTCGACTACAACCAGAACGCGCGCGACCACACCATCGCGGCGGCGTACTCGGTGCGCGGCAACGACATCGGCACGGTGTCGGCGCCGATCCGGTGGGACGAGGTCGACGACGCCGAGCCGAACGACCTCACCATCGCGACCGTGCCGGCTCGGGT
Source organism: Dermatophilaceae bacterium (assembly GCA_051645525.1). Classification (GTDB taxonomy): domain Bacteria; phylum Actinomycetota; class Actinomycetes; order Actinomycetales; family Dermatophilaceae; genus JBOFLG01. The sequence goes on from JBOFBK010000115.1 coordinate 5,720, forward strand.
CGCCGAGCTCGGTGACCTGCACGCCGGCATCGACGACGCCGTCTTCGACATCCGCCCGCTTCTCGAGTGGGCCGACCGCGACGAGGCCGCGGGCGCCGAGCCGCCCCGCGAGCCCGAGGACGGGACCGGGGACGACACCGAGGGCGATCCCGGGACACCCTGATGGACCTCACGGTGCCGCCCGGCCCCGGTGTCCCGCAGGGGATGACGGTGCCGGCCGGCGACCTGGTCGAGCGGTTCTCGCGCTCGTCGGGCCCGGGCGGTCAGGGGGTGAACACGGCCGACAGCCGGGTCGAGCTCGAGCTCGACGTCGTCACCTCCGGCGGCTTCACCGACACCCAGCGGCGGCGGGTGCTCGGCGCCCTGGCCTCCCGGCTGGTCGGTGGCCGGCTGCTCGTCGTCGCCGCGTCCGAGCACCGCCAGCAGCGCCGCAACCGGATGGCCGCCCGCGAGCGGATGGCCGAGCTCCTTCGCGACGCGATGGCGCCTCCGCCGCCGCCGCGCCGAGCCACCCGGCCGACCCGCGGGTCCGCGGAGCGCCGGCTCACCGCCAAGAAGCAGCGTGGCGAGACGAAGGCGGGCCGGTCGCGGCCGGCATCCGAGGACTGACACTCATCACGACCCGGCGGACCGCGACATCCGTCGGTCGGTGGCTCTGGGTCAGGACCACGCCGCGGCGGCCACTGACGCCCACCACATCCGACGTACCGCGGCCTCGGTCGGCCGCTGGGTCGGCACCACCGCTGCGGGGTTCGCCCGCCCCACCCCCTCAGCTGGCGGCGCGGCGGACGAAGTCGGCCAGGTCGCGCGACTGCTGGAGGCGCGACGGCTCGTGCACGTACATCATGTGCCCCGCCGGGTAGTGCACGTGCTCGATGTTGCCGCGGAGCGAGGCGGGGAGCTGGAGGTGCGCGAGGGTGTCCTCGGTGGCGAAATACGGTGTGGCGCCGTCGAAGTGCCCGCTCGAGACGTGCACGCGCACGTGCGGGTTGGCACGCATCGCCCGGGCCAGGCGAGGCCGCACGTCGACCGGTTTGGCCTCGAACTCCTTGTACGACCACTCCTGGTGGGCCCGCATCGACAGCTGCGTGTACGGCAGGTCGCTCTCGTAGCCCAGCTCCGCCCGCACGTAGTGGTTCCACGCCGCGGCATAGGGCCCGGTGATGGCGTCCATCGACGGGTCGGCATCCCAGCTCTCGGCGACACCGCTGCCGAGCGGGCCGGTGAACCGGGTGTCGAGCCGCCCGACGGCCAGGCCGCGCTCGCGCAGCAGCTCGGTGAAGAACCGCATGTGCTCGATGCGCAGGTCGGCCCGCTCGACGTATCCCTCGGAGAGACCGGTCAGCGCGGCCAGCCTGGCCACGTGCTCGGCACGCTCGGCCGCGGTGAGCCGGGAGCCCTGCGACAGCGCCCACGGGTAGTCGCGGGCGGCGTAGCGCTCGGCATCCGCCAGCACGCTCGCCAGAGAACGGCGCCCGTGCCGCCCGTGGTAGTGCGCAGCGGCGGCGTAGGTGGGCAGGAAGTCGGCGTGCGCCCGGTCGTTCTGGAAGTCGAAGTCGATGGTCGCGAAGTCGAGCACCGAGCTGACCAGGATGACGCCGTTGACGAACAGCGCGTGCTCGCTCTGCAGGTGGTCGGCCAGCGCGGCGGCGCGCAGCGTGCCGTAGGACTCGCCGGCGAGGAACTTCGGCGAGAGCCAGCGGCCGTGGCGCGTGGTCCACAGCCGGATCAGCTCGCCGACGCTCGCCAGGTCGGCCGCGAACCCGTGGTAGTCCTTCGGCTTCCCGCCCTCGACCGCGCGCGAGTACCCGGTCGACACCGGGTCGATGAACACCAGGTCCGAGACGGCCAGCAGCGACTGCGGGTTGTCGAGCAGGCCGTACGGCGGCGGGGTGAGCGCGCCCACGTCGCCGGAGTCGACCCGACGCGGGCCGAGCAGCCCGAGGTGCAGCCAGACCGAGCTCGACCCGGGACCGCCGTTGAACGCGAACGTCACCGGGCGCCGGGTGCCGGCCGGCGCGTCGACGACGTACGACGTCATCGACATCTCGGCCTTGGCGCGGTGGCCGGTGAACACGCCGTCGTCGTACACCTCCTCCCGCAGTACGACCCGGCCGGTGGTCGCGGTGTACCGGATGCGGCGCCGTCCCACCGCGAGCACGTGGTGCGTGGTCACGAGGTCGTCGGACGGAGGAGCCGGATCGGTCGTCTCGGCCGCCGGCGTGCTCGCCGCCGGCGCGGCGC
>JBOFBK010000116.1:0-5878 GCA_051645525.1 Dermatophilaceae bacterium
TGGCGCACTGGTTGTACACCTCGACCTTGCCGTTGATGCGCACGTCTCCCGGATCGGCACCCAGGCCCGCGACCTCGGTGTAGTAGCCCACCGTGACCTGCAGCGGCTCCTCGGCGGTGCCGTACGTCCCGGGGCGGAAGAGCAGGCTCCACCGGTTGTTGCCCATCTCGTCGGCGACCTGCTGGGCGTAGACGCGGTCGAACACGGCACGGATCTCGGCGACCGGCATCGACGGGTCGAAGACGACGACGTTCGGCCCGAGGTCGGCGGTTCCGGCGGCCGGGTCCACGGCGCCGGCCGACGTGGCATCGGCCGGTACGACAGATGACGTGGCGCGCGTCGACACGGCTGACGTCGCGACATCCGTGGATGCCGCGCCGGCATGTGCCGCAGCGGGTGCCGGGGTGAGGGTGGCGAGGACGACCGCCCCGGCGGCCAGCACCGCCGCACTCACGATCGGACGGCGTCGAGACCGAGGTCGTGGGGTCGTGGTCATCGTCGGTCAGCCCCTTTGCTGTCGCCGGTCCTTCGTCGGCTGCTGGAGCCGATCGTCATGAAACGTTACACGCGAACGGTGCCCGGCGCACCACCCGAGCGCCACGGGTGCGGTGTCACTCCGATCCGAGCGGGCGCCGTTCGGTGTCCCCTGTCCTCGGTGCACGAACTCAGGAGCCTCGCGTCGCCCCGCGCACGTGCTCGCCGGCGCGGTCGACCGGGTGGAAGAAGCCGAGACGGACCGGAGTTGAGGCACCCATGAGCGATGCGGAATACGTCCCGAGCCCGTCCACGTGGGTCCGCGAGCAGGTGGAGGCGATCGAGGCCGCGGGCGACACCCGTGCCGTCTCGATCATGGACCGCCCGGTCGTCCTGGTCACCATGCGGGGAGCGAAGAGCGGCGCTCTGCGCAAGGTGCCGCTCATGCGAGTCGATCACGAGGGCGTGTACGCCGCCGTGGCGAGCAAGGGAGGTGCGCCGACCCACCCGCAGTGGTACGCCAACCTGCGCAGGAACCCTCGAGTCACCCTTCAGGACGGAACCGAGACGTGGGACGCCGTCGCCCGGGAGATCGACGGTGTGGAGCGCGAGCTGTGGTGGGAGCGATGCGTCGCGGCATTTCCGCAGTATGCGGAGTACCAGGAGAAGACCTCGCGGCGGATCCCCGTGCTGGTGCTCGAACCCGCCGGCGACCGGTCGGCAACCGGAGCGGACGAGACCGTGCCGGTCAGCGACTCGTGACCGAAGCGCGGTCCGAGCGGCCGACCCGCCGGAACCACCACAGGCCCACCACCGGTAGCACGAGCGGCACGAACCCGTAGCCCGCGCCGAAGTGTGACCAGACGGTGCGGTCCGGGAAGGCCGACGGCACCAGGTAGGACGCCGCGCCGACGAGGATGACGCCGACCAGCTCGATCGCGCAAGCGGCCGTGCCGGGCCGCACCCACGCTCCACCGCGGGCGAGGCACCAGGTGGCGAACAGGTAGACGGCAGCCGCGACCGCCGACAGCGCGTAGGCCAGTGGCGCGCGTCCGGCCTCCAGGGCGAGCTGCACCGCCGACCGGCCGGTGGCGGCGAGCGCGAGCACGGCATAGACCAGCACGATGAGCACCCCCGGGCCGCCCAGGGCGCGCCGGCGCCTCGGGTGCACCGGGTCAGACACTGCTCACCCAGATCTGCTGGAGCCGCACGGTCATCACGGCCACGGCGAACGCTCCTGCGGCCACCGCGCCCATCGACCACCGCGACTTCTCCTTGATGGCGAGGAACGCGGTGCCCACCGGCACGAACGGCAGCGAGACCAGGTACGCGAGGAAGGTGGCGCGCTCGGTGCCGTCGCCGATCTCGCCGAGACCGACCAGACCGCGCACCAGCTGAGCGACCACGGCGAGCTCGACCAGGGCGGCCACGCCCAGCAGCCAGTCGTCGACGAGACGATCGCGCACCGCATACCCGGAGGCGACGACGAGGAGGACCACCGACAGCCCGACGACGACGAGGGTGAGCTGCTCGGTCACCACACCACCCTAGTCAGCGCCATGAGGTCGTCGCGGAGGCCCTGTCTCCAATGCCACACTCGCCCGCATGACGACAGCACGATGCGGTGACGTCGAGATCGGCTACGAGGTCGACGGCCCGGACGACGGCGATCCGATGCTCCTCCTCATGGGCCTCGGCACCCAGCTCGTGGGGTGGCCGCGCGACCTCGTCGACGACCTCGCCGCGCGTGGCTTCCGCGTCATCCGCCTCGACAACCGGGACATCGGGCTCTCGAGCCAGACCACCGGCCCGGCCCCGACCCGGGCGAGCGTCATCCGGGCGTTCGTGCACCGGCGGCTGGCGTCATCCGACTACCTGCTGTCCGACATGGCCGGCGACGCCGCCGCGCTCCTCGACCATCTCGGCGTCGACCGCGCTCACGTGGTGGGGGCGTCGATGGGCGGGATGATCGCGCAGCAGCTGACGATCGACCACCCCCAGCGCGTGCTCAGCCTGACGTCGATCATGTCGAACACCGGCAGCCGCCGGCACGGGTCGGTGGCCCTGCGGCTGCTGCCGACCATGGCGGTCTCGCTCACCACGCCGCGCCCCACCGACCCCGAGGAGGCGGTGCGGCTCGGTGTGCAGGGGTGGAAGATCATCTCCGGCCCGCACTTCGACGAGGCCGAGATGACCGCGATGGTGCGCGAGGCGGTGGCGCGCAGCACGAACCCGCTGGGCACGGTGCGTCAGCTGCTCGCCATCCTCGCCAGCCCCGACCGCACCCCCCGGCTTCGCGAGGTCCAGGTGCCGACGCTCGTCATCCACGGCATGCGCGACGGGCTGGTACAACCCAGTGGTGGCATCGCCACGGCACGCGCCGTGCCCGGGTCGCGGCTGCTGATGTTCCCGGACATGGCGCACGACCTGCCCGGTCCACGGCGGGCGGAGATGGCCGAGGCGATCGCCCGCAACGCGGCCCGGGCGGTGTCGGTCGGATGACGTCGCGCCAGCCCTCGGCATGGATGACGCCACGGCTCTCGCCGCGTCCCGGGGCACCGCCGCGGCCCCGACGGGCCCTGGTGACCGGGGCGGCATCCGGACTGGGCCTGGCGCTGGTCCGGGCCCTGCACGCACGCGGCGACGAGGTCATGGCGACCGATGTGGCGCCCGAGCGCCCGGCGGCCCTGCCGCCGGCGGTGCCGTACGCGAGCCTGGACGTTCGCTCCGATGCGGACTGGGCTCGCGTGCGGGCCGAGGTCGAGTCGCGCTGGGGTGGGCTCGATCTGCTGTTCAACAACGCCGGCATCGCGGGCAGCGGTCGGATCGACGTGGCGACGATGGCGGAGTGGCAGGACATCGTCGAGGTGAACCTGCTCGGGGTGGTCCGCGGCTGCCGCGCCTTCGTGCCGCTGTTCAAGGAGCAGGAGTCGGGTCACGTCGTCAACACCGCGTCGCTCGCCGGGTTGGTGCACGGGCCTGGCATGTCGACCTACAACGCGGTCAAGGCCGCCGTCGTGGCGGTCAGCGAGACGCTCGACGCCGAGCTGCACCCGTGGGGGGTCCGGGTCTCGGCGCTGTGCCCGTCGTTCTTCCGCAGCAACCTCACCAGGTCGTTCCGCGGCGCCGATACCGAGCTCGACGCCTCGGGACGCGACCTCGTGCTGGAGGCCGGACGCAGCGCCGACCAGGTGGCGGCGGCCGCGTTGCGCGGCGTCGACCGCGGCCGGGCTGTGGTGCTCACCGACCTCGACGGTGCCTACGCGTGGTACGCCAAGCGGCTGCTGCGCCCGGTCTACCTGCGCGTGCTCCGCGGCGCCGGCCGCGACCTGCGCGATGGGCGGCGGTCGATGCCCCTACCCGGCCGGCCGCACCGCCGCTGAGACCACCGCCGTCGGCGGCTCAGGCGTCCCAGATGTCGCCGACGCGTGGGGCGACGCGACGGCCGTGCTCACGGGCCGCCTCGAAGGTCGCGAGCCCGCGACGCATGTCGAGCGGGTTGGTGCCCATCGCCCAGAGGTCCCGGGCATCGGGGACGACGAGGTGGGTGCGGGCACGTCGTCGCCGTAGCGCCCACAGCTGCGCGGGCGGCCAGTCCCGCAGATGCGGCGCCACCGGATACGGCGAGAGCACGAGCACTCGTCGGTGGCCGGCGGCCAGGTCGGCGTTGGCGATGCTGCGCAGCCCGCCGTCGACATACCGTCGGCCGGCCACGTCCACCGCCGGGAAGATACCGGGCACGGCGCAGCTGGCGGCGACGGCGCGGTCGAGCGGGACGCCGCTCGCGTTGTCGAACACCACGGAGGTGCCGGTGTCGGCATCGACGGCGGTGACCCAGAGCCGCCCCTCGGGCCACGGTCGGTCCGCGAGGCCCAGCCCGATGGCCTCGACCCAGTCGGCCTCGGGGGCGGTGACCGCGGCGAGTGCGGCGCGCCCGACGGTGGCACGTCGGCGCTGTGGGTCGACCGCGAGCTGGGCGCGGAGGTACCGACCGGCGTCCGACGGGCCCAGGCGGCCGTAGCCGGCGAGCGGCACGCCGTCGCGGATGCGGGCGAACGCGTTGCCCTCGTCGGTGCCCACCCGCAGGTGCGCTGCGACTATCGACCCGGCGGACGTGCCGATCATCGTGTCGGCCGTGCGCACGTCGACACCGCCGTCGCGTAGGCCGACGATGATGCCGGCCTCCCACGCGATGCCGGTGGCGCCGCCGCCGGCGAGGACGAACGCACGCTCGAGGCGCTCGGTCGGCGCACGCCAGCCGGCGAAGCGGTGCCCATTCGTCACTGCACGACTCGCCGGGACAACCGCATCGCCGGCTGGGGACCTGTCGACACGAACGACCTGCTCTGTCACGGGGACATTCTCGCGGCTCACCGCAGAGCCACCGAGCGCACGACGACGTGAGCGCCCTCACGCCCGGCCGGCGCGTCGACCGGCTCGAGCCGAGCGACGTGCGGGTCGATGCGACCGTGATTCACGCTCGTGGTCGAGCCGGACGCACCGTGTCGGCCGGATGGAGCGCGTCGAGCGGCACGCTGACTAGCGCGCCGTCGACCCGCACCTGGGCGCGAGTGGGCCCGACGTGCTCGACCTCTCCGACCCGCTCGGCGAAGCGTCCACCGGCCACCGTGACGACGTCGCCGAGCTGCGGCGCCGCCCGGGCCGCCTCGGTGGCGACGACGGCACGAAGTGCGGCCAGCTCGGCGGCGTAGCCGGTGGACATCCGGCCCGGACGGCCCCGATGACTCCAGACCAGCAGGTGGCGGATGTCGAAACGGCGGCTGCAGACACCACACGACTCGACCCGCCGGGGAGCGCGGTGCCGCCTCTTCTCGTGACCGGCCGGACATCGCCCGACCCACTCGCCGAGCGGCCGGAGGGCGTCGGCCGGAAGGCAGCGCTCCCCCGTGCTCCCGATCTCGCGTGCCTTGGCCCGCCAGACCGCGTCGTGCCCGTGCTGTGGGCCGACGAGCGCGTGGGCGATCTCGTGGAGGATGGTGTCGCGCACCTCTTCCTCCGAGTGCAGCTCGGTGATCGGCCGGCTGAGGCCGATCTGCCGGCGGCCTGGCCGGCACACACCGGCCCGGGTCTTGGCACGGTCGGCCACGACCACCCAGCCTTCGAGCCCGTGCAGGCGGACCAGACTGCGGCCCAACGCGAGCGCCCGGGCGATCTCCATCGACTGGACCTCCCTTCCCGGTGATGTCATGACTGGTGATGCCACGAACCTTAGGAAGTCGGGCCGACACGCTGGGGTAGACACGGCGGTCCGCGCCACGACCTGTGGATGCCGGCCGTTCTCGGCGCAGTCTGTGGACAGCGCGAGCCGCCGATCGCCGACCCTGTGGAAAACCGGCCGGTCGCTCCGAGTGCGCCACCTACGGTCTCTGACATGACACCCCTC
>JBOFBK010000117.1:0-3190 GCA_051645525.1 Dermatophilaceae bacterium
GACGACACCATGGCCGACCGCTACGAGCGCGCCCGCGGCTTGTTCGAGCACGGTGAGTACCAGGCCGCTGCCACCGAGCTGGCCGCCCTGGTCGACCAGAGCGCGCTCGAGCCGCCGCTGCACGGCACCACCGAGCTGCGCCTGCTGCTGGCCCGCTCGTACTACCACTCCGCGCAGCTGAGCCGCGCCGAACGGGTCACCCGGGCGATCCTCGCCGATGACCCGGACGAGGCCTACGCCAATCTGGTGCTCGGCCGTACGCTGCAGCGCCAGGGCCGGCACGCCGAGGCCAAGCCGCACCTGGCGATGGCCGAGCTGCTCGGCGGCTACGTCCCGACCGGCCGCCTCCCGAGTCGCGACGACGACCCAGGCCAGAGCTGACGAACGGCCGCGACGCTCGCGCACCTGACCGGCCCAGCCGGACGACAGCCTCGCCGTCCTCGAATCGGCCGCAGCCCACGATCAACGCCGGCGGCGCCGGAGGGCCTGCGATATCCGGTGACGCGCTATATCGCGCGTCGCAGTCGGTCGATCCTGTCCGCGACCGTGATGACGGTTCGCTCCGCGGTCTGAGGGACACGGTCGGCGGCATCCGGGAGAGCGGCAGCGAGCCGGTCGAGGCAGGTCGCCACGAGGTCTCGTGCAGCGGGCCGGGGTACCCCCCAGGACCGCACCTCGTCGATGAGGTGCTCGGTCGTGACGTGCGAGAGGAACGACTGCCCCGCCACCCAGAGGCCCACTCGCCGTCCGGCCACGTGCAGTGAGGTCGGCGCGACGTCGTAGATCGGTGCCATCTCGACGGCGTCGCCGATGTGGAGGAAGCCGTAGTTGCGAGCGTGGCCGTCGGTGTCTCCGATCGCGACTCGGAGTGTCAGGTCCTGGGCGAGAGAGGTGACGTCGGTGATCCAGCGGCGTCCGTGACGACGGAGCAGTCCGGCGATCTTCCGTAGCGACGGCGAGCCCGGATCCTGGCTCTGGTACTTCCCGCGACCGGTCGGATCCACCCCGAGCGCGGCGGCGGCGTCCTCCTGGTGCACCCGTGTCACCACGTCCCTGCCGACGAGCCGGTCGAAGCGGGTGAGTACCAGCACCGGCCGCTCGCCCCAGTCGGTGCGGAGCTCGAAGTCGGTCACCCGGAAACCCGCAGCGGCGGCCAGCGCGAGGCTGAACGCTTCATCCACGACGAGGCCGGGGAAGGCCATGGGGTCGGGCTTGGCGATGTGGGTGCTGGGTGCGCCATGCGCCGGCCGAGCCCAGGTGCCATCCGGCAGGCGGGTGAGAAGCAGCTTGGCCTGCAGGCCACCGAGCGAGACCCGCACGTCCTCGTCGGCCCCCAACGGGTGCTGAGGAAGAGCTGCGACGGCCCGGACCAGGCCTTCGGCATCGAGCGGCCGGGCCGGGTCGAGCCGGTGGACCGGCCGAGTGTCCGGCGTCAGGAACGACACGGCGCCGGCACAGTCGGCACCGATGGCGCTCAGCAGCTCGAAGCTGTCTCCGCGCCTCACGGCGAAGCGGTCTTCGAGACCGGTGCGTGTCTCGCCCTCCGGCAGCAGGCTCTCCACCCATCGTGTGACCGCATCGCCGCGATGCCGTGGCTCGGCGGGCACCGCGATGGAGAGAGCGATCGACCCCAGACCATGTCTGTCGATGCTCGCGGGACGGTAGCGCAGACACAGCTCTCCGGACCGGACCTGCTCCAGGTCGGCGATGTGCTCGTCGTTCAACCAGACCGTGAGGATGGTCATGTCGACGGCTGGTCGTCGGCGGGCTCCACGACGACCCGTGCGGTGCGGGGCACCGCGACGAGATCCAGCCCCAGCACTCCGAGGACGTCGAAGAGGCGGTCGATCTGGCCTACCTTGCCCGCCTCCATCCGGAGAACGGTCGTGCGATCGACCCCGACCCATGCCGCCAGATCGCCCTGGGTGAGGCGTTGACCCTTGCGCTCGGCGGCAAGTCGCCGGCCGAGGTCGGCGGCGCTGCGGACCTTGCTCCAGGCTGGCGTCCGATCGAGTTGCATATCCGCAACATATCAGTAGTTGGGCCTTGAAGTTGTATATCTACCACTTCGGCGACGGCGGCCCTTGATGTCGGAACTCTGCAACTTCACACCAGCCGCATCGATGGCAACGCCGACCGATCGAGGCGCGCTGCTCGTCATCCGCGGGCGCGGGTGGCTTCGAGGGTGAGTAGGTGCTCCTTGGCGGCCGGGCCACCGGCGTACCCGCCGACCCCACCCGATGCGGGCAGCACCCGGTGGCACGGGATGACCACGCACAGCGGGTTGCCGCCGAGCGCGGTGCCCACGGCCCGAGCCGCACCGGGGGCATGGGCGGATGACGCCAGCGCGGCATACGTGGTCCGCTCGCCGTAGCCGACCCGGTCGACGAGCGCGCCGAGGACCCGCCGCTGGAACGGCGAGGCGAGCGCGAGGTCGGTGCGGATGTCGATGGCCCGGGTCTTCCCGGCCAGGTAGGCGGCGAGGGCGCGGCGGGCGGCATCCGTCGCGCCGGGATGACGCAGGACGCGCGGGCTGACCGACGCCGCCAACCGCGCCAGCCAGCGCTCCTCGGCCGCGGCGTCCGGAACGTAGGCGCTGGTGACGAGCGCGCCCGCCGAGGTGACGGCGAGCAGCATCCGGCCGACGTCGGTGTCGTCGACGACGTACGAGACGTCGCTGGGTGCGAGCACCGGCGGGCCGGCGACATCGGGGTCGAAGTCGCGGAACGGGTTGTGGCTCATGATGATTCCTCCAGGTCGAGGCGGAGGGTGGCGATGGCGTCGCTGAGCAGGCGTCGGCTCATCGTGGGGGTGGTGTCGATGGCGGCGGCGATGGCCCGGTGGTCGAGATCGGCGACGAAACGGAGCACGACGACCTCGCGCTGTCGCTCCGGCAGCGCGGCGACCCGGGCCCACAGCTCTCCATCGGGAAGCTCGGGAGCGGGGGAGGCGCGCGGCCGGTCGAGAGCGGCGGGGTCCTCGACCGCCGTGGTGCGTCGAGCCGCCCGGTGATGGTCCATGGCGCAGCGATGGGTGACGGTGAGCAGCCACGAGCGCAGGTTGCGGCCGTGGGTGAGCCGCGGGTAGGCGGCCAGGGCCTGAGTCCACGCCTGCTGGGCCACGTCGTCGCCGTGGACCGGCCCGGCGAGCGCGTGGGCGAGGCGTCCGACGTCACGCCAGTGCGCGTCGA
>JBOFBK010000118.1:0-7726 GCA_051645525.1 Dermatophilaceae bacterium
GAGCTCGCCCATCTCCTCGCCGCTGGTGACGTCGCCGGTGGCCAGGGACTCGGCGGCCTCGACCAGACGCTCCTGGTCGACCGGGTCGTTCAGGAGGGCGAGCGTCTCCATGATCGACTCGTAGTCCTCGATCGAGAGGACGACGGCCGTCGGGGTCCCGTTGCGCGTGATGGTCAACGTGTTGTGGGTCCGGGCCACGTCATCGACGAGGGACGACAGACGGTCCCGGACCGTCGCGAGCGGAAGCGTCGTCATAGCCAGGATCAGAGCCAACGCGTCGAGCGGACAGGTGCCAGCGTCCGGCCCGACGGCGGGGCAGCGGGTCGGCATCCGCGACACCGCGTGGTCAGGTGCCGCGCATGCCGTGGATGCGCAGGGCGAGCGCGAGGGTGAGCCGCAGCTCGGGGTCGGTCGTGAACGGGCCCACCATCCGCTCCAGCTTGGCGATCCGGTAGCGCAGCGTGTTGTAGTGGAAGAACAGCCGCCGCGAGGTCTCGGCCACGTTGAGGTTGGTGTCGAGCAGCACCTCGAGGGTGTGCCGCAGGTCGGCGTGCTCGGGCGCGTCGTCGGTGGCCAGCTCGCCGAGCGCCTCGTCGACGAAGCGGCGCAGGTCGGCGGTGTCGGGCACCAGGGCCAGCAGCCGGTGGATGCCGAGCAGGTCGACGTGGGTGAGCGTGGAGCCGCCGTCCACCCGGCGACCGACTCGCACCGAGGTCAGGGCCTCCTCATAGGCCCGCGGCAGGTCGGCGACCGAGGTGATGGTGCGTGAGACCCCCGTGGTGAAGCTGCGCCGGCCGCCGCCGCCGTCGCCGCGCACCTCGCGCACCACCTCGCCGACCGCGCGGAGCACGGCATCCGGATCGGCCTGTGCGGCAACGGGAAACAGGCACACCACCTCCTGGCTGAACCCGGCCACCGGCACCGTGGCATCGCGGGTACGCACCGCCTGCACCCAGGCCCGCACGAACCGGTCCTGCAGCGCGCGCACCTCGTCGGCCGTTCGCGTGGTCTCGGCGTCGTTCTCGTCGGTCTCGGCGACGACGACGGCCAGTGGGCGGTCGAGGCGCCAGCCGAGGGATGACGCGTGCGCCACCGTCTCGGACGGGCTGCCGGCTCGGCCGGACAGTGCGTCGCGGAGGAACTCGGCCCGGTACTTGCCCTCGACGGCCTGGACCGCCTGCTCCTTGGTGATGGCGAGCGCGGCGACGGTGGCGGCGCGCTCGAGCAGGTGCACGTCGGTGGCGGTGAGCGGGCGGTCGGGACAGAACGCGCCGAGCAGGCCGTGGTCGGAGGCGCCGGCGACGATGCGCACGAACGCCCGCGTGCGGTCCGCCGCGCCGAGGGCCTCGCGAGCGCCGACCGGCTCCGCCTCGACCATGAGCCGGCCGGTGCGGTCGAAGCACCCGAGGCCGCGTGTGCGGTCGAGCTCGGCCTCGGCGCCGGCCATCGCGAGCACCCGCCCGTCGGTGGTGGTGACCATCGCGGTGCCGCCGAGGAACCCGGCCACCGCGTCGCACAGCTCGGCGAGCGAGCCGCCGGTGAGGACGACGCGCACCAGCACTCGGTGCACCTCGTCCTCGCGCTGGAGCAGGGCGGCCTGGTGCTCCACGAGTGCCGTCAGCCGCGCCACTTGCTCGGCCGCGCCGGACCGGCCGGATGACGCGCGCGCCGCAGCGTCGGCACGGCTTGGCGGGATGGCCGCACCGGCTGGCAAGGTCTGTGCGCTCGTGCCCGCATCGTTGGCAACTTCGACCATCGGGTCATGCTAGACGCCGTCGTTAGCGTCGGGAGATGTCCGCGAACGTCAGTGCGCGAGGGTTCGTGCCGTGACCGCACAGGTCCGTGCCCCGGTCCCTCGCCGCCACGGCGGGCAACGTGCCGCAGGTCTCGGGCGCACCGGCGAGGGGCCGCTGCTCGAGGTGGTCCCCGGTGCGGTGTCGGCACTCTCGGCGCATCTCCTCGCCGGGCCTGTCCAGCCCGCGCGGGTGCTCGGCTCGGGCGCTCACGGCTGGTACCTCGACGTCGCGGGAACGGTGCTGCCGGTGCTCACCGCCGACGCTGCCGCGCTGCCCACCGCCGTCCGCCTGGCCCGGCCCGTCGCCCCGGTGGTGTTCTCTCCCGGACACCTCGACCACCTCGGCCACGACCACCTCGGCCACGACCACCTCGGCCGCCGCGGGGACTCCGGCTGCGGCTACTCCGAGCCTGTCGTCGTGGGTGGCGGCGAGGTGCGCCTGGGCCGGTTCGCGGTCCGCGCCGCCCGGGTCTGGCAGCCCGCGCGAGTGCGCCGGCGTCATCCGGGCCGGCCCGCGGCCACCTCGGTTCGTCCTCGAGTGCCGGCGGTGGCAGCGCATCTCGTGCGGCCCGTCGCCGGGGCGGTCGCGGCATCCGACCCGGTGCGCGCGGTCGCAGGGCTCGTCGGACGTGGCCGTGGGCTGACGCCGAGCGGCGATGACGCCCTCGCCGGTGCGGTGCTCGTGGCCCAGGCGTTCGGCGGGTCGCCGGTGCTGGCCGACGCGATCCGGCGCCGGCTCGGAGCCACGACGGCGGTCTCGGCCGCGTTGCTCGACGCGGCGTGCGACGGCTATGCGGTGGCACCGGTCGTGCGGCTCGTCGACGCGGCGGTGGCCGGCGACCATGCGCAGGTCGACGCGCTCCTGCCGGTCGTGCTCTCGGTCGGCCACACCTCGGGCGCCGACCTCGTCGCCGGGGTCGCGGGCGCGATCTCGGTCCTCGCGCCCGAGCGGGACACGACATGACGGCCAGCGTCGAGGTGCGGCGCGGCGCCTACCACGACTCGGTGTCGCTGCTCGAGGTGTCGCGTGCGGTCGCGGGCACCCCTGGTGTCGAGGCCGCGCAGGTGGCGATGGCGACCGAGCTCAACGTCGAGGTGCTGCGCGGCATGGGGTTCGACGTCCCTGTCGACGCCGGCCCGAACGACCTCGTCGTCGCGGTGCGTGGCGACGGGCCCGAGGCGGTGGCGGCCGGGGTGGCTGCCGTCGATGCCGCCCTGACCGCACCAGACGGGGATGCCGGCCCGGCCGGCGGTCCTCTGGGAGCCGAGGCGGTCCCGCCGCGCACCACCGGCTCGGCGGTGCGCCGGGGGTCGGCGACGATCGCGCTGGTGTCGGTCCCCGGGGCGCACGCGGTCACCGAGGCGTTCGACGCGCTGGCGGCCGGCGCCTCGGTGATGCTGTTCTCCGACAACGTGTCCATCGCCGACGAGGTGCGCCTCAAGGACGCCGCGGCTGCCGCCGACCTGCTCGTCATGGGCCCCGACTGCGGCACGGCGCTCGTCGGCGGGGTCGCGCTCGGCTTCGCGAACGTCGTGCGCCCGGGCCCGCTCGGCGTGGTCGCCGCGTCGGGCACCGGTGCGCAGCAGGTGATGTGCCTGCTCGACGCGGCGGGCGTCGGGGTGAGCCACTGCCTCGGCGTCGGCGGGCGCGACCTCGGGGCGGCCGTCGGCGGTCGCTCGACCCGGCAGGCGCTGCGCGCGCTCGCCGACGACCCGGCCACGTCGTCGGTGCTCGTCGTCTCCAAGCCGCCCGACCCCGGCGTCCTCGCCGAGCTCGAGGCCGAGGCGACCTCGCTGGGCGTCCGGGTGCACTGGGCGGTGCTCGGCGAGGGACGGCCCGACCTCACCGCCGCCGTCGAGGACGTGCTGGCGGCCGAAGGGCACGAGGTGCCGGCGTGGGCGTCATCCGTCGCGCCGGCCGACGACCCGAGGCTCGCCGAAGGCTCGTCGCTGCGCGGGTTGTTCTGCGGCGGAACGCTGGCTGAGGAAGCGGTCCTGGTCGCGAATGATGTTCTTGGAGTAGTCCGTTCCAATCTCGGCCACGATCCCGCAACCGCCCTCGGCGGCGACCTGCGCGACCCCGGGCACGTCGTCGTCGACTTCGGTGCCGACGAGCTCACCCGCGGTCGGGCGCACCCGATGATCGACCCGACCCTGCGCAACGAACGGATCGCCCAGGAGGCCGTCGACCCGACGTGCGGCGTGCTGCTGCTCGACCTCGTCCTCGGCCACGGCGCCCACCCCGACCCGGGCACGGAGCTGGCGGGCGTCATCCGCAGCGCGCGCGCTGCCGCGCGGCAGGACGGGCGCTCGCTGCCGGTCGTGGTGTCGCTGGTCGGCACCGACGCGGACCCGCAGGGCCGGTCCGCCTGCGCCGCAGCGCTGTCGGAGGCCGGGGCGTCGGTGTTCCTCTCCAACGCCGCGGCCACCCGCCACGCCCTCGTGCTCCTCGGGGGGCGCGGATGACGCCCGCCCACGACCCGGAGACCCATCCCCTCCGCGGCCTGCTCACCAGCGACCCGGTGGTCGCCGCGGCGGGCGTCGGGCTGCTGGCCGACGCGCTGCGGGCCCAGGCGGTGCCGGTCACCGAGGTCGAGTGGCGGCCACCGCCTCCCGGCACCGAGGCGGCGCTCGCGGGAGTGCTCGCCGACCCGCGGCGCGCGACCGCGAACACAACCGCCTTCGAGCGGATGACGAGCGCCCGGGCGGTGCTCGTCGACGTGCGCCCGGCGTCGGAGGCGCTCGGGCTCGAGCGCGGCACGTTCCTGCACGCCGGTCCGCCGATCGGGTGGGAGCGCGCGTCCGGACCGCTGCGGGGTGCGCTCATCGGTGCGGTGCTGCTCGAAGGGCTCGCCGGCACGCCGGAGGAGGCCGAACGGCTTCTCGCCGCAGGCGAGTTCGAGCTCGAGCCCTGCCACCACCGGGGCGCCGTCGGCCCGATGGCGGGGGTGGTCAGCTCGTCGATGTGGGTCTACGAGCTCCACGACGACGTGCACGGCAACACCTCGTGGTGCTCGCTCAACGAGGGGCTCGGCACGGTGCTGCGGTACGGCGCGTACGGGCCCGAGGTGCTCGAGCGGCTGCGCTGGATGGGCGCGGTGCTCGGGCCGATCCTGGCCGAGGCCCTGCACGCCGTCGGCCCGGTCGACGTCCGCGCCGTCCTCGCCCAGATGCTCCAGATGGGCGACGAGGGGCACAACCGCAACCGGGCGGGCTCGCTCATGCTGCTGCGGGAGCTGCTGCCCGGGATGATCACGGCGAGCGCGTCGTCATCCGACATCGCCGAGGCGGTGCGCTTCTCGGGGGCCAACGAGCACTTCTTCCTCAACCTCGGGATGCCGGCGTGCAAGCTGTCGACGCTGGCCGCGGAGGGCGTGCCCGGGTCGAGCGTCGTCACGACCATGGCCCGCAACGGCACCGACTTCGGCATCCGCGTCTCCGGCACCGGTGACCGCTGGTTCACCGGACCGGCGAACACGCCGGAGGGGCTGTTCCTCGGCGACTACGGACCGGCCGACGCGAACCCCGACATCGGCGACTCCGCGATCACCGAGACGGCGGGCATCGGCGGCTTCGCCATGGCGGCGGCGCCGGCGATCGTGAAGTTCGTCGGCGGTGACGTGCCGTTCGCGCTGCGCACCACGCGGACGATGTACGAGGTGACGGTGGGGGAGCACCCCGTGTTGCAGGTGCCGGTGCTCGGCTTCCGCGGCACGCCGACCGGCATCGACGTCACCGCCGTGGTCCGCACCGGGATCCTCCCGCAGATCAACACCGGCATGGCCGGTCGGGTCGCCGGCACCGGCCAGGTCGGCGCCGGCCTGGTCACCCCGCCGATGGAATGCTTCACCGCCGCCCTGCACGCTCTCGCGGAGGAGGCGGCGCGAGGCGGGCGGTGAGGCGGGCGTCATCCGACGGGCGCGCGGCCGGCGCGGGCGTGGTGGAAGGATGACGCCGTGACGGCGACGACTCTCGACGGCAAGGCCATCCTGGCGGCGATCAAGGACGAGCTGACGGTGCGGGTCGCCGCCCTCGCCGAGCGGGGTGTGGTGCCGGGGCTGGGCACGGTGCTCGTCGGCGACGACCCGGGCAGCCGCTGGTACGTCGGTGCGAAGCACCAGGACTGCGCCGAGGTCGGCATCCGCAGCCTGCGCCGCGACCTGCCGGCCGGGACCACGCTCGACGAGGTGCTCTCGGTCGTGCGCGAGCTCAACGACGACCCGGGCTGCACCGGCTTCATCGTCCAGCAGCCGACCGGGCTCGACGAGACGACGATCCTGTCGGCGGTCGACCCGGCCAAGGACGTCGACGGGCTGCACCCGACCAACCTCGGTCGGCTCGTGCTCGGTGAGCCCGCGCCCCTGCCGTGCACGCCGGTCGGCTGCGTCGAGCTGCTGCGCCGCTACGACGTGCCCATCGCGGGAGCGCGGGTGGTGGTCGTGGGCCGGGGGATCACCGTCGGCCGGCCGCTCGGCCTGATCCTCACGCGCCGGTCCGAGAACGCGACGGTCACGTTGTGCCACACCGGCACCCGCGACCTGGCGGCCGAGGTCCGCCGGGCCGACATCGTCGTCGCGGCCGCGGGCGTACCCGGCATCGTCACCGCCGACATGGTCCGGCCCGGGGCGGCGGTGCTCGACGTCGGCGTCTCGCGGATGGTCGACGACGCCACCGGCAAGGCCGTAGTCGCGGGCGACGTCGCGCCCGAGGTGTGGGAGGTCGCCGGCTTCGTCAGCCCCAACCCTGGCGGCGTCGGTCCGATGACGCGGGCGATGCTGCTCACCAACGTCGTGAAGGCGGCCGAGGCAGGGGTCGCCGCGGCAGGGGTCGCCACGGCCGGGTCGCCGGGCTGACCGTGGCCGGCGCGGACGGGCACGCCACGGAGAGCGTCGTGGCGACGTGGGCGTGGCGGGTCGTGCCGGCCGCGGCGCTGGTCTTGTTGCTGCCCACGTGGGGCCGCGACCTCCCGGCCGCCGTCCTGGTCGTCGTCGCGGCCGTGCTGGCTGCGGCCGTCGTCGCCGCGGTCCATCACGCTGAGGTCGTCGCGCACCGGGTCGGTGAACCGTACGGGTCGATCATCCTCGCGGTCGCCGTCACCGTCATCGAGGTCGGGCTGATCGTGTCGATCATGCTCGGCGGTGGTGTCGGCGTCGAGACGCTCGCCCGCGACACGGTCTTCGCCGCGGTGATGATCACGCTTAACGGCATCGTCGGGTTGACCCTCCTCGTCGGCACGCGCCGCGGTGGCATCGCCCACTTCAACGCCGAGGGCACCGGCGGCGCGCTCGCCGGTGTCGCCACCGTCGCGGTGCTCTGCCTCGTGCTCCCGACCACGACCGAGGGGGTGTCGGGCCCGCGGTTCACGAGCGGCCAGCTCGCGTTCGCCGCGGTGGCGTCGCTCGCCACCTACGCGGTGTTCATCGTCACCCAGACCCTCCGGCATCGTGACTTCTTCCTCCCCGTCAACGAGGACGGCAGCCCGCTGCGCGAGGAGGACCACGCCGTCCCACCGCCGGACCGGGTCGCGTGGATGTCCTTCGGGCTGCTGCTCGTGGCGCTGGTCGGCGTTGTCGGCCTCGCCAAGACCGCATCGCCCGGGATCGAGGCGGTGGTGGAGGGCGCCGGGCTGCCGCAGTCCTTCGTCGGTGTCGTCATCGCCATGCTCATCCTCGCGCCGGAGACCATCGCTGCTCGCAACGCCGCCGCGCTCGGCCGGACCCAGACCGGCCTGAACCTCGCGCTCGGCTCGGCGATGGCGAGCATCGCGCTCACCATCCCGGCGATCGCGGTGGCCTCGATCTGGCTGCCCACCGACCTCGTGCTCGGCCTCGGCCCGACGCAGATGGTGCTCCTCGCACTGAGTGTCGTCGTCGGCGTGCTCACCGTCGTCCCCGGCCGGGCCACGCGGCTCCAGGCGAGCCTGCACCTCGC
>JBOFBK010000119.1:0-2475 GCA_051645525.1 Dermatophilaceae bacterium
GCCAGCTGTCCCCGTCCTCGTGGAGGAATCCGTGGTTGCGCAGGTGGTCGTCGGTGTTGGAGACGAGGATGGAGAAGACGATCCGGCGCCAGAGCTGGCGCAGGTCCTCGGTCGCGTGCGACGAGCGCGTCTCGATGACTTCGGCGATCTCCAGGTAGCTGCCCTGGTCGCCGTCGGTGGACTGGAGCATTGTCATCGCGCTGACGTAGCCGACCCGGCCGGTGGCTCCACCGTCGGCGTCGCGGGTCCGGTCGAACCGGTCCACGACGAGAACGCTGCGGCCGGCGAGGTTCAGCAGGGAACTTGCCGGCACGGTGATCCCGGCCCGGGCGGCGAGCTCGAGCGCAACCTTCTCCCACGCCATGACGTTCCACGTGTCGTGTGCGGCGCTGGGGAACTTCGCGATGGCCAGGTTGCCGTCGACGTCGCGAACGTGCGCTTTCGGCCGCGCCCCGCCGAGGGAGCTGCCGACGCGGATGAGGCGCTGGAGGTCCGGCAGATCGGCTGAGTCCGCCTCTGCTCGCGCAGCGAGGGCGAGCAGCTCGGGCAGATCGGTCAGAGCAGGGACACCGCGGTCCTCGACTGCCTCGAAGGGGCCATCGCCCCGGCGGAAACGGAGCGCGCCCTGTCGCAGGTCGTCGCGGACCCCAAGGAGGTAGTCGACCTCGCCGAGGCTGCGTGGTTCCCTGCCGTCGACCCGCGCCTGAGCGGCCTCGCGCCGCTTCACCAGCGTCCGGCCCCACCGATCCGGGGCGCAATCCCCGAACGCGCCGAACATCGGGTGCCCGATCGTGCTCTGGTGGGCACCGGCCACCAGGGGTAGCCCAGGGTCCAGGGAGTAGGCCCGGGGGTTCGCGAGGTAGTGGTCCAGGTAGGTGAAGCTGGCGCTTTCCGTACCGCCGCCGCGGCGGCGGTGCGAGTACAGCGTGCCGGCGCGCACGTCGACGCCTCCGATGGACACCCAGACCTCGATGGCGCTCATCTACCGGCTCCGCGAGCGCACCCTGGTCGGGAGCTCCTCGTCGGCGCGGAGGCGACCCACGTCGGTGGAGTACGGGTCGAGCGCCTTCGTCAGCAGGTCCAGCACACCCAGTGCGCGAGTCACCCGAAGGAGATTCTCCACGGAGGCCCCCCGCCCGCTCTCCAGGCGCAGGACGGTGCTGCGGCTCACCCCAGCACGGTCGGCGACCTGCTCGACGGTCAGACGGCGCAACTTGCGCCATGTCGTCACGTCCCGGCCCAGACCGTCGAGCGCCCGCGCTACCGCGACCGGGGTTCGTCCTCTCGTGCTACCGGCCACGGCGTTCTCCTTAAGTTTCGATTCTGAATCCTTAACTATCTTAAGTTACCAAATTAGATACCCTAGGAGATAGGGCGACCGAAGCGTCACCGGAGGTTCCGCGGAGCTCGCCACCAGAGGTAACCCGCGACCTCATCGACGTCGCGAACCCATCAGGTCGAGGTCGTGCGCGAGCTCCATCCACCCGACCGGTCGAGTGGGGCCCGGCGGAGCTGAGACCAGGCCGGGCGGGCCAGCCGCGCCGGCTGCTACGCCCGGCTCCTCAGGACAGGACGATCACGTCCGCTGACGGTGCGCCGCGCAGCCGACGGTCGGTCGTCACCAGGGGAACACCCAGTGCCACGGCGAGCTGAACGTACACCGCGTCGACCAGCCGCAGCTGATGACGCCGCGCCCAGGTGCCGAGGAGGAGGTCGGTGACCGGATGACGCCGGATCGGTGCAGTGCGGAGTGCGTGGAGCCCGGACTCGACACGGTCCGCCTCCAGGTCGCCGGCCCGGTGCAGCCGGCCCAGCGCCGAGAGCACCTCGGCGTCGAGATGAGCCGGCGCATGCAGCGCATGACCGGCGATCCGCCGGCGGACGGCGTGACCGTGCTCGTTGTCGAGGAGGAGGTCGACGAGCGCGGACGCATCGAGCACCACCTCAGGCATGGCGCGTCGGGGCGTCGTCCCGCGCGGCATCGAGCGCCGCTAAGGCACGGTCGTGCGGCACGCGGGCGGATGACGCCGTCGTCGTCGCCGACGCCGCGAGCCAGGCGTCGGTGGAGCGCGCGGCGAGCGTGCGTCGCACCGCCTCCTGGGTCACCGCGGACAGGTTGAGGCCGGCCTCTTTGACCTCGGCCGCAAGCTCGTCCGGGAGGTACACGTTCATCCGCGTCACACCACACAATATACACACATCTCTGGGTGCGACCGGTGAGCCGGTCGTCGCCGCCCTCACCCCCGAAGCCGCCCCGGCCAAGAAGTCAGGCGTCGGGCCGGCCGCGGCAGGGCGTTCAGCCGGGCTACGTGTCGCGAACCAGGTCGAAATGACGTGACACGCAGAGCCGCCGGTGAATCGGGCTGCGTGTCGCGTCATCTCGATCAGTCGGAACGTCGTCCCGCCACCTAGGCTCACGCCGAGGAGGGCGCAGTGGAGACAGGCGAGGAGGGCGCACCGGACGCAGGCGAGGAG
>JBOFBK010000120.1:0-1147 GCA_051645525.1 Dermatophilaceae bacterium
CGGCTCAGTTCAGCTGGCTCGTCATGAGCAAGCCGATCAACGAGGCGATGCTCCTCGGCGACGACGCGATCCCGGATGCCGCCGCCATCGCCGAGCACGCAGCGACATCGGCACACCTGTTCGTCGCCGCGCACCGCCCGAGTCGTCGACTCCGGGCCGCAGGTCCCACGCGCCGACGCAGGCCATAGGCGCCGTGCGAAGGCGGTCCGCGTCTTACTGCGCTTCTGTGACGCTGACTACCGCGCCGGAACCGGGGCGACCACGACGACTCTGGCGTCGTAGCCGGCGTCATAACGTCTCAAGGCCCCGGACGGAGACACTCTCGTACCACGCCCTACGTGGTACGGGCGCGCCGTCGTCGTACACGGCGACCGGCTGGAGGTGCCCGCCCGGTGTGCCGCCGACCTGGCCGAGTTGGTCCGTACCGCCGAGACGGCCGGCGCCGCGCGGCGCAGCTGGTCGAGACCGCAGTTCCGGGCGGAGGCCCGACCTCCTCGCGGATGACGACCGCGGCGTCATCCGGCCGGTGGCACGTCGGGCAGCTCCGGGGGCACCTCCCAGCGCAGGCCCGGGAAACGCGCGAACCCGCGGTCCCCGGTGACCCAGGTGGATCCCGTCTCGATCGCGAGCGCGGCGTGGTGCGCGTCCGGCACGACGTTGCCCCGCGCCTCGACCTGCCGGCAGAGGTCCACGAAGATCCCGAAGTGTCGAGGGCCTGGCCGCAGCCGCACGCAGTTCGGTGCCTCGACGATCTCGCTGACGAATCCGAGCGCCTGGGAGGGGCGCATCGGCGCGGTGAACACCCGCGGATTGGTCACCAGGCGCAGGACTCCGCTGAGGACGAGCTCGCTCATCCCGAAGTCGCTCGGGCCGGCCAGCAGTGCGTCGAGCCATCGACGGTCACGCCGGTGATGCTCGCTTCCCGGGTAGAGCGCGTTGACGACGATATTGACGTCAGGGACGTACACGCGACGCCCGCGAGCCGTGGGAGGAGTCCTCGTCGGCGGAGAGGAGGTCCTTGACCGCGTCGTGGTCGTCGAGGTCGACACCGGGCTGAAGCCCACCGCTGATCACCGGCAGCTCGATCCGCCGCCCCGGCCCGGCCGGTGAGCCGCGCAGGATCGTCCGGAGGCCCTGTTCGACCAGG
>JBOFBK010000121.1:0-9008 GCA_051645525.1 Dermatophilaceae bacterium
CGTACACCTACGACCCCAACGACAACGCCGGGCGCACCCACCCCGAGCAGGCCGCCGGGTACGCCGAGCACTGGGACACCCCGACCAGCGTGCTGGTCGACCCGCTCGGGCGCACCGTCCGCACCACGGTGCGCAACGGGCCGGAGCGTGGTGACTGGCACACCACGACGGCGAGCTACGACATCCGGGGGAACCTGCTGACGCAGACCGACGAGCTGGGCCGGGTCGCGTTCCGGCACGGGTACGACCTCGCCGGTCACCGGCTGCGCACCGAGCAGCTCGACGGCGGTGTGCACGTCTCGGTGCTCGACGCCACGGGCCAGCCGGTGGAGCAGCGCGACTCCCGGGGTGCGCTCGGGCTGCACGCCCACGACATGGCGCACCGGCCGGTGCGGGCCTGGCTGGCCGATGCCGCCGACTCCCCGGTGACGCTGCGGCAGGTGCTCGTCTACGGGGATGCCGCGGACTCCGGCCTGAGCCCCGAGCAGGCGGCCGCGGCGAACCTGCGCGGCGTCGTCATCCGGCACCACGACGAGGCGGGCGTGGTGGTCACCGAGCGCCGGGACCTGGACGGCAACGTCACCGAGTCGGTGCGCCGGGTGGTGTCGGACGAGCAGCTGGGCAGCGTCCACGCGGGCGCGCCGACGACCGGCTGGGAGGGGACCCCGTGGCGGATGGAGTGGCAGCCGCCGGCCGGTGTGTCGCTGGAGGCGCACGCCAACTCGCTGCTGGCCGATGCCGAGTACCGGTCGTCGTCGACGTTCGACGCGCTCGGGCGGCCGCGGACGGCGGTGCTGCCGGCCGATGTCGAGGGGCACCGGGCGACGGTCCGGCCCCGCTACAACAGCGCGGGCGGCCTGCGGGGCGTCGAGCTGGATGACGTGGCGTACGTCGAGCAGATCGGGTACGACGCGAAGGGGCAGCGCACCCTGGTGGTGCACGGCAACGGCGTGCTCACGCGGTACGGCTACGACCCCGACACGTTCCGGTTGCGCCGGCTGCGCACCGAGCGGTTCACCGCGACCGGGCCGTCGTCGTACCGCGTGGCCGGTGCGCCGTTGCAGGACCTCGAGTACGGCTACGACCTGGTCGGCAACCTGGTCGCGCTCACCGACCGCACGCCCGGCAGCGGCATCCCCGCCAACCCGCACGCGGGCCGGGTCGCCGACGCCGAGCTGGCCCGGCTCGTCGCCGCCGGTGACGCCCTCGTGCGGGCGTTCGACTACGACCCGCGGTACCGGCTGGTCGGCGCCACCGGCCGCGAGCACGACCTCGACCCGGGCGAGCCGTCACGGTCGCCGTGGACCGACATCCCGCGCGGCAGCGACGTCACGCGCACCCGCGACTACGCCCAGGGCTACGACTACGACCCGGCCGGCAACCTGCTCCGGATGACGCACCAGGCCGGGTCGGGTGCCCCGAACCGCACCTATGCGCCGGTGGACGGCGGCAACCGGCTGGCCTCTCTCACTGTGGGTTCCGACACCATCGGGTACACCTACGACGTCGCCGGCAACGTGGTCGCCGAGGGCGCCTCGCGGCACTTCGCGTGGGACGGCGCCGGCCGGCTGTCGGCGTTCCGGGTGCAGGCTGGCGCCTCGGAGCCGTCGATCCACGCGCAGTACCTCTACGACGCCGCCGGGCAGCGGGTGCGCAAGCTCGTGCGGCGCCAGGGTGGGCAGCTGGACAGCACGACGTACGTCGGCGGGGTCTTCGAGCACTTCCGGCAGACCACGGGGTCGCAGGTGCGGGAGAACACCGTCGTGCACGTCGGCGACGGCGAGCAGCGCGAGGCGCTGGTCCGGGTCGGCCCCCCGGCACCGGGCGACGCGACCCCGGCGGTCACCTACCAGGCCGGCGACCACCTCGGCAGCGCCGTGCTGGTGCTGGACGGCGCCGGCGGCGAGGTGAGCCGCGAGGAGTTCACGCCGTACGGGGAGACCAGCTTCGGCGGGCACGCCTTCAAGCGCTACCGGTTCACCGGGAAGGAGCGCGACGAGGAGAGCGGTCTGGCCTACCACGGCGCCCGCTACTACGCCCCCTGGCTGGCCCGCTGGACCGCCACCGACCCGGCAGGTGGGGTCGACGGCCCCAACCTCTACCAGTACGTGCGCTCGAACCCGATGGTCCTCACCGATCCGTCCGGCACACAGTCCGCACCGTCCGAGACGAAGCAGAGCGCGGGAACGGGCGCTGCCCAGGTCACCCAAGGTGTCGTGGCCGCCGGCCTCGACGTCGCACGCGGAGTGGCTGGCCTGGTCGACCCAGATACCTATGAGGGCATCGCCACCGAGATGGGCCGCAGATACGACGAGTTCGGTGGCGGTTTCATGGGCGCTCTCAATGCTGTCGACATGTTCAACCCGATCTCGCAAGCCTACGAGATCGGACTGAAGATAGGCACGTCGCTCGGTGACGGCGACCTCCGTGAGGCCGCCCGGCAAACGGTTCACGGCGCCTTGGCCGTTGTCAGCGCCGCCATGGTCGCGAAGGCACCCCGGGCGGCTACGGCGACTTCGGCAGCTGCCGAAGTCGGGCAAGCGAAAGGGGCGATGAGTATCCAGCTCTCGCCTTCGCGTGTATATGCGGACCCGCACAAGAACCCCATGCTTCCGCATATGCAGACGTACTTCAACAAGCGGATCGAGCGTCGTATGACCGAGCTGGGGATTCCGGCACAGTACAGGGGAATTCGTGGAAACTTTACGGACGACCTGAAGCTCAGCATCGATGGTAGAGGCGCTGCACTCGAGACGCCGTTCGACCATCTCAATGTCCGTGGGGGCGGAGAGAACCTTCCCGGCAGGGGGATCAACGTCGGAGCCGGCGTCCTTGGCAAAGCTTCGGCTTGGCCTGAGTTCAATGCCGCATCGCTTCGGACGCGAATCGACTCCGTTATCGCTCATGAATGGCTCGAGTTCAACAGGACCAGCTCCAGCTCGCATCGCGCACATCGCGAAGCCGTGCGGAGAGGAAGAATTTACGACCAGCTTCCGCCGGCACTGCGGCTACCGATCAGCATCGATGCCAAGAACTTGCTGAAAACAATGCCTTTCTGACTCAGACAGAGTGGCGCTCGAAAGGAATGACATGGCCACGATCACCACAACCAGCGCGGCGACGCGTGTCGAGCAGTTGGCCCAGGGGCCGGTGACGACGTCGAACCTGCAGGACCAGGGCAGCGACCCGCCGTTGCCGCCGGACGAGCCCTCGTTCTCCATCACGATGGTGGCACCGAGCCGCGAGCCGTACAGCGGCCCGGCGTCGACCGGGGTCGTCCTGGAGGCGGCGGGGAGGATCACCCTCAACGAGTACGAGCTGCTCGGTGTCGAGGTGAAGTTCCCGGGCTCCGACTTCAGGGCAGCGACCATGATCGGCAGGGAGTGGGTCGCCACCAGTCCACCGATCACGACGCCGGTGTCCGCCACGGTGCAGGCGCGTGTGAGAGCGAAGCTGGTCAGCGACCTGGACACCCCCGTGGAGCAGAAGGTCGCCGTGCGCGACGTGCAGGTCGTGATCACCGACGACATCGGACCCACGGTGAGCGTCGCGGCCCCCGCAGTGGTCGGCTCCGCCTCCCGCACCTACCCGGTGCGGGTCCAGGCGACGATCAGCGACCCGGCGGGCGTGCGCTCCCCGGTGCAGTACCGGGTCGGCGCCGGTGACTGGCTCACCATGGACGCGATGGCGGCATCCGGCGTCTGGGAGGCGACGGCCACCCTGGTCTACGACGACGAGCCCCAGCGGATCACCGTGCGGGCCGCCGACGGCAACGGCAACCCCGGCGAGGGCTGGGTCAACGTGCGCACGACGGACACGGCGCCGCCGGCGATCACCTTGGGCGGTGACGACCACCTCAGCGTCCCCGGACAGGGCCCGACGAACGCCGGGACGCTGCACCTCCTGTCCGGCACGGCCACCGACGCACAGAGTGGGGTGAAGACCATCGAGTGGCGGCTGGCCACCTCCGGCGGCGGGGGCACGTTCGCGCCGGTGACGTCCCGCTTCGGGTCGTACTGGGCGGTGACCGGCATCGCCCTTCCCGGCGGGCCCGGCATCCACACCATCGAGATCCGCGCGACCGACCACGCCGGCAACAGCACACCGGAGTCCGAGTACACGCAGGTCGAGGTCGCGGTCACCGAGCAGTACCGGCCGAAGGACCCGACGATCCATGAGTACTTCACCGCACTGGTCGACTTCGTCGCCAAACGCTTCACCCTGAGCTCGAACCCGGTCACCGCGGATGTACTGACCGCGGTGTTGCAGCAGCCGATCCGACGACTGCTCGAGACCGACCCGGCCCTACCCGCCCCGAGCGTCGCCCAACTCCGGATCTGCCTCGAGGCGGTCCGGGCCCACTTCTGGGCTGTCGTCGCATCGCTTCCCCAAGATGGTGCCGACTCGTTGACTCCTGGTACGCCCGGGATTGCCGCGATCGAGCAGCCACCCAGCCCCGGCCCGCTACCGACTCCCCAGCGGCCTCCCGTGCAGGAGGCCAGAGAGAAGTGGTCGGATGCCGAGCGGAGCTACCGTCAGACGGCCTACGATGGAGCCCTGCGCCGGATCGGCACCTCGGTCGAGGAGCTGATCGCCGCGCTCGACGGCGGTGACCCGGAACGACTGGCGAGTCTCGCCGACCGGCTCGGGATCGAGCTCGCCCCTCGCAAGTCCGCCGACGGGCGCCTCGGGAACACCCTCGAACCGCTGCGGCTGACCGGTGCCGACATCACCGAGGAGGCGTTGGAGCGGATCTTCGGCCTGCCGTCGTTCTCTCGGGATCCGCTCACACCACTCGACCGCGAGCCGTACCTGCTCGAACGGCAGCTGAACCGGCTGACCTCGCAGTTCCGGCTCCAGGACGACCTCCTCACCGAACCGCTCGTCGACCCCGACGTCATTACCGTCGACGACCTGCGGCCCGGCACCAACCCCGCCGAGCCACTCCTGCAGGCCCGCCAGGTCTGGCTGGACGGGCTGCTCGCCGAGCTGCGCGGGGACACCGGCCGACCGTCGGGGCCGGTGCCGGTCCCCCAGGACCCGCCGGTACCGCAGCCTCCGTCACCGGACCAGGCCGTTCCTGCTGACCGGCCGGACGGCCGCGTGGAGGCGGCGACCGACCCGGTCGCCCGGTTCGACGACATCCTCGCCCGGTACGTCGCGCAACCGCGCGACCTGCTCGACCTGGAGGCGACCCACCAAGCCGGGGAGTCGATCACCGCCGGGCTGGATGCCGTGCAGCTCACCTTCGCGGCCTTCGACCGGCTGCTCCGCCTGCGCGTGCTCGCCGGGGCCGGAGCGATCACCGACGTCGGCTGGGATGACGCGTACGCCATCGTGGTCGGCGCGCAGAAACGCCGGCTGCGCACGCAGTGGCGCCAGGTCGAACGAGGTGTCGGCGTCCACGTCGGGCCGGCGTACTTCCGGGTCTCCGGCGAGCCCCGGCCCGGTCCGGCCGTCTCGCCGTGGCGCGCCGAGGCCACCACCAGACGCCGTTGGCTGAGCTCGCTGCGCGGCCGCATCGAGCAGCTTACTGCGGCCCGCGCAGCGCACGCCGCGGCGATCGCCGGTGTCGAGCAGGACGCCCTTCCCCCGCTCAGGGACGGGATGCTGCTCGCCCTGTCGACGATCACCTCGGACACCGCGTCGACCCTCAGCGACCGGCTGCTCGTCGACGTCATGGCCGATGGCTCGACCCGGATCACCCGGGTCGAGCAGGCCATTCAGACCCTGCAGGCGCTGATCCTCGGTGTCCGGCTCGGCACGGTGCCGGGGTGGACCAGGGTGCAGCCGGCCGACGAGGCGGACTTCGACGAGGAGCTGCGCTGGATCGGCTCCTACGCCACCTGGTACTCGGCGATGCAGGTCTTCCTCTACCCCGAGAACCACCTCTCCCCGGTGCTGCGGCCGAACCCCGACGACGACGACCCGAACACCGGCTGGTCGAACGAGTTCGAGAACCTCGTTGACGGCCTGCGGGTCCGCCCGCTGACCGCCGAGAAGGTGGCGGAGATCGTGGACCGGTGGCCGGAGGACAGCCAGCAGGCCGAGCTGCGGGTGCGTCGCACGTGGCAAGAGCTGACCGGATGGCGCCTCCAGTGCTGGGGGGCGATCGGAACGCTGCCGTCGAACGCGACGGCGCAGCAGCGGGTCGCCCGGCTCAGGGCGATCCCGCGACATGTCCGGGAGCGCTACTTCTACGCCCCGCTCGCGATCGCGCTAGCGCTGCATCGGGCCGGCCAGTACCTCGCCGCGCTGGACTGGTTCCGGATGGTCTACCAGTACGACCTCAAGGCCGGCACCGGCCGAGCCAACTGGTACGGGCTGGTGCTCGAGGCCGACCCGACACCCGCGGACCAGTCGCTGCTCTACGAGCGCAACGTGTTCTGGCTGGCGAAGGAGCTGAACCCGCACGAGATCGTCGAGGCGTCCTACCAGGACGCCGTGAGCGCGCGGTGGAACGTGCACACCCGGTTCGTCGTGCACTCGATCGTGCGCTGCCTGCTCGACTTCGCCGACGCCGAGTTCGTGCAGGACACCAACGAGTCGCTGCCCCGCGCCCGTTCGCTCTACCTCGAGGCGCTCGACCTGCTGGCCATCCCCGAGCTCAACCCGGCCGAGGTCCCCGAGCTCAGCCCGAACGAGGTGGCGACCGCGTTGCGCCATCGGGCCCAGGTGGCGGCGGCCAAGCTGCGCACCGGCCGGAACATCGCCGGCCTCACCCGGCAGCTGGAGCCGGTGACCCCGACCAGGGCGGATGGCGCGCCGGCGCCGCTGGTGGCCGGTGGGGGGCCGTTCGGCTCGGGGGCGCTGCGGGCCTACCAGCCCACGCCGTACCGGTTCGGCACCCTGATCGACCGGGCCAAGCAGCTCGCCGGTGTCGCCCAGCAGGTCGAGCAGTCCTACCTCACGGCCATCGAGAGACGCGACTCCGAGCGATACACCCTGTTCAAGGCCAAGCAGGACATGGCGCTGGCGCACGCCCAGGTCACCCTGCAGGACTTCCGTGCCACCGAGGCGGCGAGCGGCGTCGTGCTCGCCGAACGTCAGCAGGACCGCGCCACCGTCCAGGTGGACGAGTACCAGAAGCTGCTGGACGCCCCGATGAACGAGTGGGAGAAGACCCTTCTCGACGACTACGGAGACGCAATGGGGCTGCGAAACATCATCGCCGGCTTCGACACCGCGATCACCATCAGCCAAGCAGCGTCTTCCGCCGCGAGCCTGACCAATGCGATCTTCTCCGTGGGAGTCGCATCGGCGGCTCAGGGAGTGGTCATGGGGCTGGCTGCCGCCAAGCTGCCGCTCACCCAGGAGCTGAACAAGACCGAGGCCGACATCCAGCGGCACTCGCTGCACGCCAGCGTCGAGAACCGGGTGCGGGAGTGGCGGATGCAGCAGGGGCTGGCCCAGAAGGACGTCGGCATCGCCGCCCAGCAGTACCAGCTGGCCCGCGACCACCAGGCCATCGTCGTGCAGGAGGGGGCCATCGCCGGTCTGCAGCTCACCCAGGCCGAGGCCACCATCGCGTTCCTGGTGAACAAGTTCACCAGCGTGGAGCTGTACGACTGGATGGTCGGCGTGCTGCAGGACGTGTACGGCTACTTCCTGCGGCAGGCCACCGCGGTGGCGCAGCTGGCGCAGAACCAGCTCGCGTTCGAGACCCAGACCGCGGTGCCCGCGCTGGTGCGGCGCGACTACTGGCAGGCGTCCGACGACGTCTCGCTCACCGCCCCGGCGAACAGCAGGGACCGGGCCGGGCTGACCGGCTCGGCCCGGCTGCTGCAGGACGTCTACCAGCTCGACCAGTTCGCGTTCGACAGCAACACCCGCAAGCTGCAGCTGACCAAGACGTTCTCACTGGCGCAGCTGGCACCGGTGGAGTTCCAGGAGTTCCGCCGCACCGGGGTGCTGATGTTCGCCACCCCGATGCGGGTCTTCGACGAGGAGTTCCCCGGGCACTACCTGCGGCTGATCAAGCGGGTGCGCACCTCGGTGGTCGCGCTGGTACCGCCGCAGCGCGGCATCCGGGCCACCCTCTCGAACCCGGGGGTGTCCCGGGCGGTCATCGGCGGCGACAGCTTCCAGAGCGTGCGGCTCAGCCGCGAGCCCGAGTCGGTGGCGCTGACCTCCCCGGCCGGCGCTAGCGGTGTGTTCGAGCTCGACGCCCAGCCCGAGCTGTTGTTGCCGTTCGAGCTCAGCGGCGTGGACTCGATCTGGACCCTGGAGATGCCCAAGGCGGCCAACCCGTTCGACTTCGGCACCATCGCCGACGTGCTAGTCACGTTCGAGTACACCGCGCTCGCCGACGACACCTACCGGGACACGGTGATCCAGCAGCTCGACCGCACGACGAGCGCGGTGCGCGCGTACCGGGTGCGCGACGAGCTCCCGGACGCGTGGTTCGACCTGCACAACCCGAGTCATGCCGACGCGCCGCTCGAGATCGAGATCCCGGTCACCGCCGCCCACTTCCCGGTGAACCTCGACGAGATCACCACCAGCCAGCTCGCGCTGTACCTGGTGGCGGCGAATCGCGGCGACGACGCCACCCCGATCGGCCCCGTGAAGGTCGAGCTGCGGTTCACCCCGGCCGACGGCAGTCCGGCGATCGACGGCCCCGCCACCTCCACCACCGACGGCATCGTCAGCACCCGCATCGGCAACGCCGCCGGCTGGCTGCCGATGCTGAACCGGTCACCGGTCGGCACCTGGCGGATCGCCTTCCCCGACATCGAGGCGATGCGGCAGCTGGTCAAGGACGAGGCACTGGCGGACATCGTCTGGACGGTCAGCCACACCGGCCGCCTCCCCGAGTGGCCGCTCTGACCCGCATCCGGACTCACCGGATGCGGACATCCATCGAAGAAAGGGAAACCCATGCCCCTTGTGGGAGAACAGTCGTGGCACGTCAACACCGGGGCGGCCAGTACCAGCGTCGACCTCAGCCTTCCGCCCAGCGCGGCGTTCCTCAAGGTGTTCCTCGCCGACGCCTGGTTCATCGACGG
>JBOFBK010000122.1:0-3231 GCA_051645525.1 Dermatophilaceae bacterium
CGTGGCCGAGCGGGCCATGGACAGCGGCGAGCTCGAGCGCGAGAAGGGCATCACCATCCTCGCCAAGAACACCGCCGTGCGGTACGCCGGCAAGGCCGCCCTCGACGCCGGGCTGTCCGACGGGGTCACCATCAACATCGTCGACACCCCGGGGCACGCCGACTTCGGCGGCGAGGTGGAGCGCGGCCTGTCCATGGTCGACGGCGTCGTGCTGCTCGTCGACGCCAGCGAGGGTCCGCTCCCGCAGACCCGCTTCGTGCTGCGCAAGGCGCTCGCGGCTCAGCTGCCGGTCGTGCTCTGCATCAACAAGGTCGACCGTCCCGACGCCCGCATCGCCGAGGTGGTCGAGGAGGTCTACGAGCTCTTCCTCGACCTCCTCGATGACGCCGACCACCATCAGGACCAGCTCGACTTCCCCGTCGTCTACGCCTCGGCGAAGGCCGGGCGCGCCAGTCTCACCGCGCCGGATGACGGCACCCTCCCGGACGGCGAGGACCTCGAGGCCCTGTTCCGCACCATCCTCGAGACGGTGCCGGCTCCGTCGTACGACCCCGAGGCGCCGTTGCAGGCGCACGTCACCAACCTCGACGCCTCGAACTTCCTCGGCCGGCTGGCGCTGCTGCGGGTATACAACGGACGGATCCGCAAGGGCCAGCAGGTGGCGTGGTGCAGGCACGACGGCAGTGTCGAACGGGTCAAGATCACCGAGCTGCTCATGACCGAGGCGCTGGAGCGTCATCCTGCCGAGGAGGCCGGCCCGGGCGACATCATCGCCGTCGCCGGTATCCCCGAGATCACCATCGGCGAGACCCTGACCGATGCCGAGGACCCCCGCCCGCTGCCGCTCATCACCGTCGACGAGCCGGCGATCTCGATGACGATCGGCACCAACACCTCGCCGATGGCCGGGCGGGTTCGCGGCGCGAAGGTGACTGCGCGCCTGGTCAAGGAGCGCCTCGACCGCGAGCTCGTCGGCAACGTCTCGATGCGTGTGCTGCCCACCGAGCGCCCCGACGCATGGGAGGTGCAGGGCCGCGGCGAGCTCGCGCTCGCCATCCTCGTCGAGCAGATGCGCCGCGAGGGCTACGAGCTCACCGTCGGCAAACCGGAGGTCGTCACCCGCACGGTCGACGGCACGGTGCACGAGCCGGTCGAGCGCCTGACGATCGACACCCCGGAGGAGCACCTCGGCGCGATCACCCAGCTGCTCGCCGCCCGTAAGGGCCGGATGGAGCAGATGACCAACCACGGCACCGGCTGGGTCCGGATGGAGTTCCTCGTCCCGTCCCGCGGTCTGATCGGGTTCCGCACCCAGTTCCTCACCGACACCCGGGGCACCGGCATCGCCCACCACGTCTTCGAGGGGTACGAGCGCTGGCTCGGCGACATCACCACCCGGGTGAGCGGCTCTCTTGTCGCCGACCGGGCCGGCGCGGCAACCTCGTACGCGATGATGAACCTGCAGGAGCGTGGCACGCTGTTCGTGCCGCCGACCACGGAGGTGTACGAGGGCATGATCGTCGGCGAGAACTCCCGGGCCGACGACATGGACGTCAACATCACGAAGGAGAAGAAGCTCACCAATGTGCGCTCCTCCACCGCCGATGTGCTCGAGCGGCTCGCCCCGCCGCGTACCCTGTCGCTCGAGCAGTCCCTGGAGTTCTGTCGCGAGGACGAGTGCGTCGAGGTGACACCGGAGGCGGTCCGTATCCGCAAGGTCGAGCTCGACCAGAGCCTCCGCGCGCGTGCTGCCGCCCGCGCTCGAAGGAGCTGACCCACCGGTGACCGACTTCGACTCCGACACGCCACCGGCCACACGCGCCAGCTTGCGCGCGGCTCGCCAGCAGGACGGCCGCCAGCGCGGTCGCCGTCCACAGCGGCGGTCGCAGGAGCCGCCACGACCGTCGGTACGACAGCAGCGATCGATGTCACCGCCCTCACCGGAGCCATCGCGCCGAGCGGACCCGGTTCGCCGAGCGGAGACGGCTCGCACGACGGAACCGACTCGCACGACGGAGCCGACTCGTCCGGCGGAGACGGCTCGCACGGCGGAACCGGCTCGTCGCACCACGCGATCGGCGCGACCACGCGGCCGACAGCGGCGGGAGAAGCCGGCCGCGCCCCCGGGGTCGCCACCGAAGCCACCCGAGCGCGGCCGGTCGCAACCGCCAGGTCGCCGCCGGCCGAGCGGTCGCACCCTCGCACTCGCCGGGGTGCTCGTCGCGCTCCTCACCGTCGTCGGTGTGCTCGCGACCTCTCGGGGCGTGGGTCAGAACGCGACGGGGACGACGCCGACCTCGGCGGTGGGCGACCGGGTCGACACCCGAGGAGGCGCACTGAACGCGCTCACCCTCGGCCCGGTGTCCACCTGGGATCCGCAGCGCATCGGCTCCCGGCCCGCCATGGCGTTCGCAGGTCGCATGTTCGTCCGTACTCTTACCGCCTACGCCCCGAGTACCGATCCATCGGGGCAGGCGCGACTGGTCGGGGACCTCGCCACCGACACAGGCACCCCAGGCAAGGACCTCCGCAGCTGGAGCTTCACCATGCGCGACGACGCTCGGTGGCAGGACGGCAGTCCGGTGACCTGCGCCGACGTCGCGTACGGCATCTCCCGCACGTTCGCGACGAAGGTCATCACCGGTGGGCCTACCGACGCCCTCGCGGTCCTGGCGATCCCGCGCAACGCCGACGGCACGAGCACCTACCAGGGTCCGTACGCCACCGGGGCGGCGGCCCAGGCCGGCCAGGCGGCGTTCGACAAGGCCGTCGCGTGCCAGGGGCAGAAGATCACCTTCACTCTCAGCACCCCGGTCGCCGACTTCGACGAGATGGTGACCCAGCCGGCCTTCGGACCGGTCAAGCAGTCCGTCGACAAGGCCACCGACCCTACGGTCACCGTCTTCTCCTCGGGCCCATACCAGTTGCGCGGCGCCTGGGAGCCCGGCACCGGCGGGACCTTCGTGCGAAACCCGCAC
Source organism: Dermatophilaceae bacterium (assembly GCA_051645525.1). Lineage (GTDB taxonomy): Bacteria > Actinomycetota > Actinomycetes > Actinomycetales > Dermatophilaceae > JBOFLG01. Next base: position 2,979 of record JBOFBK010000122.1, read on the forward strand.
TGGACGGCGGCGAGTGACCCGGTCCGGCGGGCGTACCTCGACGAGGTGCGATACCGGGAGGGCATGGACACCCAGACCGTCGTGCAGGAGGTCATGGCCGACGGCGACACCGGTCGGGTGTCGGTGTCGCTCGGGTCGGCCCCACCTGCCATCCAGCAGAACATCACCAGCGTGCAGAGCCTTCAGGAGCGGTCGGTCAACCCCCGCACGGGCGTCGTCGACTACCTGGTTCCCAACGTGCGCAGCGGCCGGG